>NZ_MKJZ01000028.1:0-1565 GCF_001942225.1 Serinicoccus sp. CUA-874
GGACCTCGAAGGCAACGCGTCTGCATAGGTCCTACCCGCGGCGGCGCAGACAACCAGCCAGACCATCTGGCCACCCCTAGGGTGCACAGACGAGGTCTGCACGATCGCCTCGGGGAAGACCGCGTTCACGCTGTCCGGCAGCCCTTTCAGGCCGTCGCACACGACGAAGAAGACGTCCTTGACACCGCGGTTGCGCAGCTCGGTCAGCACCGCCAGCCAGTACTTAGCCGACTCTCCGTCGCCGTCACCGGCCCACATGCCCAGGATGTCCTTGTGCCCGTCGAGGTCGACCCCGATCGCGGCGTAGAACGGGCGGTTGCGGACCTGGCCATCGCGGACCTTGACCACGATCGCGTCGATGAAGATCGCGGCGTAGACCCGCTCCAACGGGCGCGCCCACCAGGCGGTCATCTCGTCGATCACCCGGTCGGTGATCCGCGAGATCGTGTCCTTGGACACCGAGGCGCCGTAGACCTCGGACAGGTGGGCGGAGATCTCTCCGGTGGTCAGGCCCTTGGCGTACAGCGACAGGACCAGCTCGTCCAGGTCGGACAGGCGCCGTTGACGCTTCTTGACCAGCTGCGGTTCAAAGGAGCCGTCCCGGTCCCGCGGGACGGTCACCTCCACCGGGCCGCAGTTGTCGGTCAGCACGGTCTTGGTCCGGGTGCCGTTGCGGGAGTTGCCGCGGTTGCGGCCCTCCGGGGCGTGCTTGTCATACCCGAGGTGCTCGGACAGCTCCTCATCCAGCGCCGTCTCAATGACGGTCCTGGTCAACGCCTTCAGCAACCCGTCGGGGCCGGTCAGCGCCACGCCGGCCTCCTTGGCCTGGCGGACCATCTGCTGGGTGACAGCCATCTCCGCTGCCGTCAGCTCCCGGTCCGGTCCGGCATCCGGGATCACCCCGAATGCCTCACCGCCCGGTTCCTGCTGCTCGAGCGGACCCGGTTCCTGGTCCTCGTTCTTCTTCGGTGAAGGTGGACTCACAGCCACCAGTGTCTCGGTCATGTCGACCCTCCTGCCCCAACCGGGGCGATAGGGCCACTTACACCGTTAGAGCGATAGACCCAGCGGATCGCCATGACTTCTGTGTCGAAGTAGCGAGGGTGCAGAATGTGGTCCCGCTCGTACGCCGCGACCGTCCAGCGGTCATCCTCTGTGCGTGACAGGAGGAGTTTTCCGGTTCCTCGGCGCTGCTGATGATCCGCTGCGTAGCCGACTTCGTCCGGGTGTTGGCCGAGTCTGGTCTTTGTGGCTTTCAGGTCGTTCCCGAGAAGGGGCGGATGAGGGCCAGCGCAACACCAGGAACTGCTGACTAGCCACTCTTGCGGCGCAGGTGGCGTGGGGCGTACCGCTCAGCATCCTCGGTGACGCATTCGGGGTCGCGGTAGCGCAGGACGGCTCCGATGCTGACTTCCGGCACCGTGGAGATGGGGCCGAGGGTGTCGGGGTGGTCGCGGGTGATGACGGCTCGTCCGGAGAAGGGATTGTTCTTGCGCTTCTCACCTTCGCTGTAGCGCCAGCGTCCGGGGTAGTGGGTGAGGAGGGTCTGGCCGATGTAGCGGACG
>NZ_MKJZ01000029.1:0-1515 GCF_001942225.1 Serinicoccus sp. CUA-874
ATCCGCGCGGAGAAGTCCTTCGGTAGCCCGAACATCTCGAACCCGGTGATCTTCGGGTCCATCTCCTCCAGCCACGTCTCGAACAACTCACGCGACGCCGGCAGACCCGCGCTCACGCCACCACCGCCGGCGCTGCCGGTCGTTCCCCCTCCGGCACCTACGTCGTCACCACCTGCATCGTCACCACCTGCGGAACGCTTCCACCACGGCATATGTGCTCCCCTCTGGATGCTCCAAGCTGAGCCTAGTAGGCCGGCCTATCGAGTCCGGCTCGGAGGCCAGCCAACACTCTGCCGAGATTAGAGCCGCCACGCTGGCAGGAGGAAGGACCGCCGAGCGCCCCAGCGATCAGCGGGCGTCAGGGCGCGTAGGTCCCTGCTCCGTCGGTGATGATCGAGCTGTCGCCCTCCTCGGCGGCTACCTCGACGAGGTATTCCGGGCTGACGGAGATCCGCTCTCCCTCATCGGTGAGGCGGACGAGGTAACACCGACCGGCGTACGGACTCATCGGGTCTTTGGCGCCCTGCCCGCGCTGCCAGCCCCCGCCGTAGAGCTGTTGCAATGTGCGGCCGAGGTACCGGGAGGCTCCGGACAGGTAGGGGTCCTCCATCGGATCAGCGACTGACACCTTCCGGTCGACGACCTGCTGGGCAAGGAGGTCGAGCGAGGTGGCCGATCCGTCCCACTGCGCCGCGGGGGCGGCAGGTCCCCGCGCCCAGGCCCGCACCTCCGCGTCCACCCCTGCGACGAAAGCGGCGAGATGGGCGTCGGCGGAGTGGCCGGGAACAAGGGTGGCGTCCTGCTCGGACGGTCGTTGGTCGTCGAGCTCGCCATGACCCTGCTCTGCCTGCGCGTCGGCTTGCCCGTCCCATGCGCGGGCAAGCACCCCACCACCGCGGTCACCGACCGCCATGGACAGGGCGTGGAAGGGGGAGAAGGGCACAGCGGGAGCCGTGTCTAGGACCACGTAGGGCTTGCCCACCACAGGGTCGTTGAGGTCGGTTGAATAATCCCAGGCACCGCCGAAGGCGCGCCGGAACGCCTCGCCCGCATACCGCACTGCGCCATCCACCCAGGGCCCTTCCGCGTCCAGAAAGGCACGCGGGTCGGCGTAGCGGCTGAGTGTAACGTCCTCCAGCATGACGACCGACGCTCGACTGAACGGAACAGCGGTGAACTGGTCAGGCAGACCGAGCGCCGTGAAGCCTTCCAGGGCGTAGTCCATCTCGGCCAGCCAGTCCTCGAACAGCTCGCGCGAGGCAGGCCGCGCATCGGACTTGGCAGCGGGGGCGGGCTCCTGCTGCCACCATTCCTGAGTCACGGGGACGGTCTCCTCTCACCTCGGCGTGGCGACACCGTGCCATCTCTCGGCTGTGAGGCCAGCCCTGGCCAACGGTCCAGCCACCTAGCTCGCACGGTCGTTCCCGAGAAGGGGCGGATGAGGGCCAGCGCAACACCAGGAACTGCTGACTAGCCACTCTTGCGGCGCAGGTGGCGTGGGGCGTACCGCTCAGC
>NZ_MKJZ01000030.1:0-1372 GCF_001942225.1 Serinicoccus sp. CUA-874
CTCGTGCTCATCGCGCACCCTCCTACAGGTGTCACGAAGACCGTACAGATGTTGCTTGATCCTCAGCCCGAAACCGGACACGAACGCTGGAGCAACCCAGGACCAAGTCGCACTACAGGTCTTGACGACGGCGCGTGAACAGCTCAACGCCGAGCGACTCCGCGCGATCAACGCTCTCACCGCGCTGGTCCGCTCCCACGACCTCGGCATCGACGCCCGCCGTGCTCTGACCAGTGTCCAGATCCACCAGATCGCCTCCTGGCGCAGGCGCGTCGAGCCGCTGGGCGCCGCGACCGCCCGCGCCGAAGCGACCCGCCTCGCCCTCCGCGCCCGCCAGCTCGACACCGAACTGGCCGGCAACCGAGACCGGCTCACCGAGATCGTCGCCGAGCGCGCCCCCGAGCTCCTGGCCATGCCTGGCGTCGGTGCCGTCACCGCTGCGTCGTGCTGTGCGTGTGGTCCCACCCCGGCCGGTCCGCAGCGAGGCCGCCCTGGCCCAGATCGCCGGCACCTGCCCGATCCCAGCATCCTCGGGCAACACCGTCCGTCACCGGCTGAACCGTGGCGGCGACCGCCGACTCAACCGGGCACTGAACACCATCGTCCTGACCCGAATGCGCTCCGACCCCACCACCCGCGACTACGTCGCCAGACGCACCGCCGAGGGCAAGACCACCCGAGAGATCCGACGCTGCCTGAAGCGCTACACCACCCGCCAGATCTATCGCACCCTCAACTCCGCCCCGCCCCAGCCACCAGCCCTTGACAACACATAGAAGCATCCCGGGTTTGGTGGAGGGTCTTGATCTCTACGGGAGAGTGGAGTCATGCCTGCACCGAGGAAGTACAGCGACGAGTTGCGTGAGCGTGCGATCCGCACGGTGAACGAGACGATCAGAGAGAACCCGGGGATGCCGGTCAAGCGGGCCTGCAGCCAGGTGGGTGAGCAGCTGGGCATCCCGGGGCCGACCCTGCGGAACTGGTTCCGTGGGCCCGGTCCCGCGGCCGGGTCGACCGCGACGGCGACCGACCCCCACGAGCGGCTCGTGCAGCTGGAGAAGGAGAACCGCGAGCTGCGCCGGGCGAATGCGATCCTGCGGTCGGCATCGGCTTTTTTCGCGTCAATGTCACGCTGAGGGTGTCCGGTCGGGTTCGCTCGTTTTTTTGTTGCTGCGGCTCCGGCTGTTGGCTGCTCGTCCGATGTGCGGCCCGGCCGGACGGGTCAAGCCCAGTGGAGTGGTGTAGCGCTGTGATCCCTCGTTTGGGTTCAGGTGGTGAGGGCGGGTAGGTGATCAGCTCCGATCTCGGGTTCGGTGTCGGGGACGATGGTTGCCCGGCAGCGGGCTAGGAGGTCCAGTCCGAGGTAGCGGCG
>NZ_MKJZ01000032.1:0-1109 GCF_001942225.1 Serinicoccus sp. CUA-874
GCACCGTTCTAGATCTGGGTGGCCAACGCCGAACCCCCTCTTGACGAGGGCAGCACGCAGTCCGACTGTGGTGGCCTGTGGGTCGAGGTCTCCGACGTCCTCACGGGCATGGTGATCACCTCGCTGCTGAACCTGGACCCGCATGACCTGAGCGCCTGGCGCTGGAAACGCGACACCTACCAAGGAGCCGCCCTCTATGCCTGGCGCGCCCGGTCGTCCGTCTCGTCCGACGAACGCAGAGCTGGCGCCTCACCGGGGTCCACTTCCTGCCCTCCTCGCCTGCTGTGACACGAGCAACCCGAGTGAAGGCGTTATCGACAGGTTGGCCAGGTCCCTTGATGTGCCTCCGCCCACGCTGGGCCATATACAGTGGCGACGTGGACGCGACGACTTTGGTAACCATCGGCATTATTGGCTTGGTGGTGGGTATGGGATTGATAATCTTTTCTTTCAAAAGAAGACGCGGCGGGGGTGACTCCAAGGCTACAGCTATTCCCTTGTTTCTTGCCGCGGGCTGCCTATTCTTGGCTTCCATCCCTTTTCTCGTGGCGGCTTTTCAGTACTAGGCAAACAAATTTTCCGGCCAGCTTTCCTTGCGTCTCGGATTGACCCGTGCGAATTCAAGATCGTGCCGTGCCCAGAACACCGGCGGCTCGTAGTGCCACAACCGCAAGCTCCTGTTCGGCCCGGACGGTCTGCTCGTGACCGAGTGCGGCGTGAGCCGGAGTTGCTCACCGTGACCTTCCATTCGGCGTCGCGCCTGACCGGGAGTCCGACCTGCGGGACGGCGATCCCGACTCAAAGTCGACGCGCGGACGCGTCGGACGCCTTGCCGGCGGTGCTGGCCCAGTGACGACCGTTTTCGAGTCACGCCCAGCACACCTTCTACATTGCCCCGCACCAGCATCCTGAGCATGGATCCGGAGATCGAGCCGTGACGCAGCCTGGACGTCACCGCGTGGGATGCGTCGTGTGGCTTGGTGGAGCCGGGGCGTCCTCGAGCGTCGGTTGAGCTACTGGGTGGAGGAGTCCCCACACCGGCATCCAGGTGGGTGATCCGCCGGACTCTGCGGCACCGTTCTAGATCTGGGTGGCCAACGCCGAACCCC
>NZ_MKJZ01000033.1:0-383262 GCF_001942225.1 Serinicoccus sp. CUA-874
CACTAGGCAATCCGACTCGTGTCATCAACCACCAACCCACTGACCTGCACCTTTCCACCCGGCCATGCCCCAGATAACTGATTAGCTGCGGAACTCAGGTATTCGGGTCATGGGTAATCTCGTCGCCAAAGCCATGACCGTCGGCGCCGTCCTGGCGGCCAGCTCCATCGCGCGCAAGGCCACCGACGGCACCTGGAAGTTCGTCACGGGCAACGACTCCCCGACCAACCCGGAGGACCCGGACATCGACTTCAAGGAGGCCGTGGCCTTCGCGGTGCTCTCCGGCGCGCTGGTCGGGCTGGCGCGGATGCTGGCCAACCGGGAGTCGACCAAGGTGATCGCCAAGGCGAGCCGGAAGAGCTCGGAGCAGATCGCCGACGAGACGAACTGACCTCCCACGGCGAGGCTCCCCTCCCACGTGGTGTCGTCGTGAAATGAAGCACGTTGCATTTCTGATCACTTCTGCCACACAATGACATGTCCCGCCCCATCATCAAAGGCCCAGACATGTCTGAATTCCGGTCGGCCGCGCATGCCCGGCGCGAGATGGCTATCCGCACCTTCTGGGTGATCGTCGACGCCTCATGCTGGGCCTTTGCCCTGATGATTGCCATCTGGGGCCGACTTGACTTTTCCTTGACTATTTTCACAGGTTCTAATTTGTGGATCGGAATGGGCCTCGTGGCCAGCATCCACGCGGTCGTGGGCCTCCTCACCGGCCCCTACCTAGTGCGCCACATGCGGGGCAGCTTCGACGAGATCACGGCGCTGACTCGGACGGCGCTCATCACCGCCCTGGCGCTCATGGCGATCGCCTGGCTGACGCCGGCCGTCTTCATCCCGCGGTCGAGCGCCCTGCTGGCCCCGGCACTGGCGATCGTCCTGATGCTGGCCGCCCGCTTCTTCGTGCGCACCTACCGCTCGCGGCTGATCAGCCGCAACCCGAACGGCGAGAAGGTCATCGTCTTCGGCGCTGGCCTCGCGGGCCGCAGGCTCGTGCACAACATGCTGCACGACGACCGCTCGGAGTTCACGCCCGTCGCCCTCCTCGACGACGACCGCAGCGTGCAGCTCTCCTTGACGGGGCGCGGCCTGCTCGAGGGCGAGGACCCCATGCTGGCCGACATCAGGGACGCGGACAATCTGCGCGCGCAGTTCGCGGTCACCCGCCCCGACGTCGTCTTCCACGCAGCTGCCCTCAAACACCTCAGCCTGCTGGAGCGCTACCCCAAGGAGGCCTGGCAGGCGCCTTCGACGAGGCCGCCAGCGAGAACTAGACCCGAGGGGCGGTGGCCAGCGGCTCAACCGGAGAAGTCGGGCTCGCGCTCCCCGACGCCCAGCATCTGGGCAAGGGCGGCGATGCATCGTGAGGTGGCGTTGCCGTCTCCGTAGGGGTTCGTGGCATTGGCCATGACTCGGTATGCCTCTGGCTCGTCGAGCAGCCGAGCGACCTCAGCGACGACGTTGTCCTCCGCCGTGCCGATCAGCCGCACCGTGCCGGCGGCGACGGCCTCGGGTCGCTCGGTGTTCTCGCGCATCACGAGCACCGGCTTGCCGAGCGAGGGGGCCTCCTCCTGCACCCCGCCCGAGTCGGTGAGGACGACGCTCGCCAGCTTCATGAGCCGGGTGAACTCCGCATACGCCAGGGGCTCGGTCACCAGCACGTTGTCCTGCCCCTCGAGGTGGGGCAGGATCGCCTCGCGGACCACCGGGTTTCGGTGAGCGGGCAGCACGATCGTGGTCTCGGGGTATGCCTCTGCGAGCCGCCGCAGTGCGCGCCCGACGCCATGCATGGCCTCGCCCCAGCTCTCCCGCCGATGTGAGGTGACCAGCAGCACCCGGCCGCCCGCAGCCTCCAGCTCGGCCAACCGCTCATCCGCGAAGTCCTGTCTCTCGGCCACCGTGTGCAGCAAGGCGTCGATCACGGTGTTCCCCGTGATGACCACGCCATCGCCATGGATCCCCTCACGCAGCAGGTTGTCGCGGGAACTCGCCGTCGGAGCCAGGTGCAAGGCACTCACCTGCGAGGTGATCCGCCGGTTGGCCTCCTCGGGGAAGGGCGACATGATGTCGCCGCTGCGCAGCCCCGCCTCGAGATGGACCACCGGTATGCGTCGGTAGAACGCGGCCACGGCGGCGGCCGCCACTGTGCTGGTGTCGCCTTGCACCATGAGGGCATCGGGCTGGGATGACTCAAGGACCGGATCCAGCCGCTCGAAAATCTTGGCCATGAGGGCGTTAAGGCTCTGGGCGTGGGCGAAGACGTCGAGGTCGTGATCGGGCACGATGCCGAAGATCTCGTTGACCTGGTCCAGCATCTCCCTGTGCTGTCCCGTCACGACGGTGACGCTCTCGAGACGCGGGTGGTCCTGCAGGGCCCGGAGTACGGGCGCGACCTTGATGGCTTCCGGCCGGGTGCCGTAGACCGTCATGACTCGCTTGCGCGCGCTCATGCGGTTCCCCGCCAGACACCACGTGTGTCGATCACCGGGATGTCAGGCGTCCATGGACTCTCCTTGAACTCGCGATGATCCACGAGCAGGGCAGCGACGTCCGCAGTCCGTGCGACCTCCTCCAAGGAAGCCAGTCGGACGTTCGGCAAGGAGCTGAGGCGCTCCGGCAGCGTGTCAACATTGGGCTCCACCGCCAGGACCGCAGCCGCCGGAAGACGCTCTGCCAGCTGCGCGGTGATCTCCAGGGCCGGGGACTCCCGCATGTCGTCGATGTCCGGCTTGAACGCCAGGCCGAGCGTGGCGATCACCGGCGACCTGATGCCGTCCACGGCTGCCATGACCTGACCGATCACGTGCTCCGGCTTGTGGTCGTTGACCTCCCGCGCGGTGCGGATCAGACGTGACTGCTCGGGAGCGGCCGAGACGATGAACCACGGGTCGACGGCGATGCAATGACCCCCGACCCCCGGTCCCGGCTGGAGGATGTTGACACGGGGATGCTTGTTCGCCAAGTCGATGAGCTCGAAGACGTCAACGCCGAGGCGTTCGGAGATCAGTGAGAGCTCGTTGGCGAAGGCGATGTTGACATCTCTGAAGGCGTTCTCAGTGAGCTTGGCCAGCTCCGCGGTGACTGCGTCGGTGAGATGGATCTGGCCGCGGCAGAAGGTCTCGTACAGCGCCTTGGCGCGCTCGGCAGCCGTGGGCGTGAGGCCTCCGACGATCCGGTCGTTCTCGACCAGCTCGACCATGACACGCCCCGGGAGCACCCGCTCGGGGCAGTGCGCGATCGCGACGTCGTGATCAGTGCTGCCGTCGGTGCTCAGGTCGGGCCGGGCTGCGCGGACCCTGTCGGCGAGGCGTTGCGTGGTGCCGGGCGGCGAGGTCGACTCGAGGATGATGAGTTCACCACCCCGGAGATGTGGGATGACGCCGTCGACAGCAGCGTCGACGTAGGAGAGGTCAGCGGCATACCCCTCGGCGAAGGGGGTGGGAACGGCGATGATGAAGACGTCTGCCGGCGTGGCATGCCGCTGAGCAGTCAGGTGACCGATGCTCACTGCTTCGGCCACCTGGCTCTCCAGGTCGGGCTCGACGAACGGTAGGCGTCCTTGGCTCACTGCCTCAACGTGTCGTGCGCTGACGTCCACTCCCGTGACGCGGTGACCGTGGGTGGCGAGGATCGCCGCAGTGGGCAGGCCGATGTAACCGAGCCCGAGGACGGCGACGTGCAATGACACGACTTGTGCCTCCGTGAGTTTCGTCGACGTTGTAGAGCCAGCACGATGGGTCATCGCGCGGCGTCCGTGGTCCAAGTTGTTTCTGCATGCTCGCCCAGCACCAGGTGGCGCATCTCCTCGTCGTCGATCTGCCGGCTCGCGGGGAGCCGCATGACGTAGAAGATGACGCCCAGCAGCACCCAGACGCCGAGCGCGATCCAGGAGGGCGTGCCCAACTGCGCCGGCGAGCCGGGGATCAGGAGCAGGCCGAGGAAGAGCAAGCCGGTCAGGGCCCCCAGGCCGCTGAGCACCTTGCGGCCGGTCGACCGCGTGGACGGGTCGCCCTGGTCGCTGCCCGACCAGCGCCAGAGACGGTATGCCGCGAGGCAGGTGTAGGTGTAGGCGACCGTCACCCCGACGGAGGTCATGTCGACGACCCAGAGCAGCGCCTCCCGGCCGAAGAGCGGCGCGATGAGGCACAGCGCTGCGGCGAACCAGACGGCCCGCCCGGGGGCGCCGGCATCGTTGATCTTGGCGAAGAACGGCGGCAGCACCCGCGCACGCCCCATCGCGAAGAGCAGCCGGCTCGCGGAGACGTAGAAGCCGTTGAGCCCGGTCGAGACGCCCATGACGACCGCCACGGCGAGCAGCAGCAGCCCGATCGGCCCGAAGAGGGTCTCCAACCCGTCGGCGGTCCCCCAGGCCGGCTCGTCCGCGACCATCTGCGGCCAGGGCTGGGCGACAGCGGTGGCCAGCAGCATCGCGACGTAGATGCCGGCGGCCGCGACGATCGCCAGGAGGATGAGCCGAAGGCCTTGGTCGGGGAAAAGTCGAACTCCTCAGCGGCCTGCGGCACGTTGTCGAAGCCGACGTAGGCCCACGGGGCGATCGCGACGATCATGAGGACGGCGCTGACCGGCGCCACGCCCTCGGGGAAGCCCGGCTCCAGGTTGGACAGCGGCGTGTCCGGGTGCAGCCAGGTGGCGACGAGAATGCAGGCGACGGCGGCCAGCATGACCAGGCAGAAGGCATACTGCACCCGCCCGGACAGCGTGCCGCCGCGCGCGTTGAGCAGCGCGAAAAGCACGAGGGCGGCCGAGGCGACGACGACCTCACCCAGGTAGACCTGCCAGCCCGCCACCTCCCACAGCGGCACCCACTCGACCACCGGCGGCAGCAGCCGCCGGAAGAGCAGCGCGAGCGCCGAGGCGTTGAGCGCGATGATCGAGACGTAGCCCAGGACCAGCGCCCACCCGGCGACGAAGGCATGGGTGCGGCCGAAGAAGGAGAAGGCGTAGGCATACTCCCCACCGCTCACCGGGAAGTGCCGGATGAGCAGGCCGTAGCTCACCGCGATGAGGCACATCAGCGCCCCGCCGATGACCAGCCCGAGGCTGGCACCGAGGGGCCCGGCCTGTGCCAGCAGGTCCTGCGGGAGCACGAAGGCACCCCAGCCGATCGCCGAGCCGAGCGCGACCGCCCACACCCACTGCGGCTTGAGGGTCTTGCGCAGCTCTTGCCACTCCACGGTAGCCCCCACCTGCTCACTCATGGTCGCCGAGTGTAGATGACTTGCTACCACATGTGGGGGCGGTGTTCGCCAGTCACGTCCCCCCGACTGCCCTCACACGGCTTGGTGGCCACGTGGGAGTAGCTGCTGCCGGCGGGCGGTCACTCACGATGGTCGAGAGCTCTTACGGAGTCGACACCGTTCGCCGTGTCTGAGGAGGGATCTGGCACCTTGCGAAGCAGCCAGGCGAGGGCACGCGCGCCGCGGGTCTGTCCAACAACGCGAAGCAGACTGAGACCCTCAGCCGCGTCTACGCCACACAACGATCCCATGGCGCGCAGCCGCAACTCCATCGCGTCGTCGTCGAGGTCCCGGTATCCTTTCCCGTCGTAGTGAAACTCATGGATGGCGGCTCGTTTGCTTTCGAGGTGACCTGCGACGGGGATGAAGATGGAAGGTTGAAATCGAGTGTAAGCCGCAGTGCGCGGCTCGCTGACACCGAAAGAGAGCAGGGCACTGTCCGGCCAAGTTCGAGATGATGCCAGGACAGCCCTGGACACCATTCGGTGATCTGCATGGGAGTCGCAGTCCGCGTGAGCAAGGACGGCGTCGGCGCCGGACTCTCTCACCAGCCCGTCGATGCGTCCCACAAGCTCGTGCTCGGTCACGTCCTCGACGCGACGGAGGTCGTGAGGGAACACCCAGGTCAATTCGTGTCCCAGTATCCGGGCCGCTCTCGCGGCTGCGTTCTTACGCCGCTCGGACATCGCTGCTGAACGCTCGCTCGTGGAGCAGACAGCGACGGTCAAGCGTAGCCCAGCATGGCACCAGGCCGAGATAGCGCCTCCCAGGGCAATCTCCGCATCGTCGGGATGCGCCGTGACGCAGAGAATGTGTGGGGCGACGTCAGGGTCCTCTTGGTGGGATTCCCGCATGCCTGCCCTTCAGCTACGGATCATCCCCGCCCCGACCGTGACGCCGGACGCCTGGTCGATGAGGATGAAGCTGCCGGTGACCCGGTTCTGCTCGTAGAGGTCGACCATGAGCGGCTGCTGCACCCGCATGCGCACGCGGCCCAGCTCGTTGAGGCCGATCTCCTCAGCCTCCTGGTCGCGGTGCAGGGTGTTGACGTCGAGGCGGTAGTCGATCTCCTTGACCAGCGCCTTCACCGTGCGCGTCGTGTGCTTGACGAGCAGCTTGGCCCGCGGCTTCAGGGCGCCCGGCGACATCCAGCAGACCATCGCGTCGAGGTCCTGCGTCTGCTCCGGCTGGTTGTTGACGCGGGCGATCATGTCGCCGCGGCTGACGTCCACGTCGTCAGCCAGCCGCACGGTCACCGACATCGGGGGGTATGCCTCGTCCAGCTGCTTGTCGAAGGCGTCGATCGCCTCGATGGTGCTCGTCATCCCGCTCGGCAGGACGATGACCTCGTCGCCGGGCTTCATGACGCCGCCGGCGACCTGACCGGCATACCCGCGGTAGTCGTGGAACTCGTCCGACTTGGGGCGCACGACGTACTGCACCGGGAAGCGGACGTCGCGCATCTCGCGGTCCGAGCCGATGTAGACGTGCTCGAGGTGGTGCAGCAGGCTGCTGCCCTCATACCAGTCCATGTTGTCGCTGCGCGAGACGACGTTGTCGCCCTGCAGCGCCGAGATCGGGATCACGGTGAGGTCTGGCACGTCGAGCTTGCGCGCGAAGGCCGTGAACTCGGCCTCGATCTCGCGGAACCGCTCCTCGGAGAAGTCCACGAGGTCCATCTTGTTGACCGCGAGCACGAGGTGCGGCACCCGCAGCATCGACAGGATGACGGCGTGACGACGCGACTGCTCGGTCATGCCCTGGCGGGCGTCGACGAGGACCAGGCCGAGGTCGGCGGTCGAGGCGCCGGTGACCATGTTGCGGGTGTACTGCACGTGGCCCGGGGTGTCGGCGATGATGAACTTGCGCCGCGGCGTCGCGAAGTATCGGTAGGCCACGTCGATGGTGATGCCCTGCTCCCGCTCGCTTCGCAGGCCGTCGGTGAGCAGCGCAAGGTCGGTGTAGTCGAAGCCCTTGTCCTTGGAGGTCTTCTCGACCGACTCCAGCTGGTCCTCGAAGATCGCCTTGCTGTCAAGCAGGAGGCGACCGATGAGCGTCGACTTGCCGTCGTCCACGGAGCCTGCGGTCGCGAAGCGCAGCAGGTCCATCCCGGTCTCGGTACCCATCAGAAGTAGCCCTCCTTCTTGCGGTCCTCCATGGCGGCCTCGGAGAACTTGTCGTCACCACGAGTGGCGCCGCGCTCCGTGATGCGGGAGGCCGCGACCTCCTCGATGATCTTGTCCAGGTCGTCGGCGTCCGACTCCAGGCAGCCGGTGAGCGTCAGGTCGCCGACGGTGCGGAAGCGGACGGTGCGCTCGGTGACCGTCTCGCCGTCACGCAGCGGGTTGAACTCGCTCTCGGTGAAGAGCATGCCGCCTCGCTCGAAGACCCGCCGCTGGTGCGCGTAGTAGATCGAGGGGATGTCGATCGCCTCACGGCGGATGTAGTCCCAGACATCCAGCTCGGTCCAGTTGGACAGCGGGAAGACGCGCATGTGCTCGCCCTCGTGGATGCGGCCGTTGTAGAGGCTCCACAGCTCGGGCCGCTGGTTCTTGGGGTCCCACTGGCCGAACTCGTCGCGGTGGGAGTAGACGCGCTCCTTGGCGCGGGCCTTCTCCTCGTCACGGCGGCCACCACCGAAGGCGGCCGTGTAGCCCTCCTCCTCGATGGCGTTGAGCAGCGTCCCGATCTGCAGCCGGTTGCGGGGCGTCTTGCCGTCGTCGACGACGATGCCGTCCTTGATCGCCTGCTCGACCGAGGCGACGTGCAGCCGCACCCCGAGCCGGTCGACCCAGCGGTCGCGCGTGGCCAGGACCTCGGGGAAGTCGTAGCCGGTGTCGACCTGGAGCACCGGGAAGGGCACCTTGGCGGGGTAGAACGCCTTCTCCGCGAGCCGGAGCATGACGATCGAGTCCTTGCCGCCGGAGAACATCAGCACCGGCTTCTCGAACTCGGCCGCGACCTCGCGGAAGATATGGATCGACTCTGCCTCCAGCTCGTCGAGCTGGGAGAGTCGGTAGTTGCCGTCGACTGTCACACCTGCGCCTTTCCCCTACGGATGCTGCGCGAGCACGATATCTGACAAATGCCCCATAGCCCGCATCGTTGCTCCGCACCTTCTGCTCCTGGCCTAGGGTTGCCCCGTGACCTCACCTGGTGGCTCCCCCGCGCTTTTCCCCGGTATGCCCGTGCTCGACGACCTCGAGCTGGTGCGTCTGGGGCTGCTCGCGCCGGACGACGTGGCGCTGCCGGCGGGACCCGTCACCGTGGTCGACGCCGAGGGCGTGCCGGTCGCCAAGGTGGCCGAGGACGGCGCACTCACCTGGCTGTCGGCCCGCTCCTCCCGCCCGTTCGAGCGGTGGCACCTCGACGACGCCGGCGTCGAGCTGCCGGCGGCACTCGTGGACGACCCGGCTGCCCTAGCGGAGATCCCGGACAGCACTCGAACGCTCGTGGCGCTGGCCTCGGTCGACGGCGACGACAACCAGCGCGACCTCGACCTCGTCCGGGCGGTCCGGAGGGCGGCCGACGAGGGAGGTTATGTCCTGCGTATCGGCCCGGTTGGGCTCGCCGCCGCGGACCGGGAGCGGCGCATCGAGCAGCTGCGCACCGCCCTCGCCGGCGACCACGGCACCGTCCACGACCTGACCGGCCGGGGCGAGCCCAGGGCACACCAGGGACAGGGACAGGGCGTCGTGGTCCTGCTCAGCGGGCTCTCCGGCTCCGGGAAGTCGACGCTGGCGCGGGCGCTGCGCGACCGGCTCGTCGAGGACGAGGGCCGGGCGGTCTCGCTGCTCGACGGCGATGTCGTGCGTCGCCACCTGTCGGCGGGGCTGGGCTTCTCGCCCGAGGATCGCGAGACCAACATCCGTCGCATCGGCTGGGTCGCCGCGGAGATCGCGCGGCACGGCGGGATCGCGATCGCCAGCCCCATCGCGCCCTTCCAGCGCACCCGCGACGACGTCCGCGCCATGGTCGAGGGCCGGGGCGGCCGGCTCGTCCTCGTCCACGTCGCCACCCCGCTCGCGGAGTGCGAGCGGCGCGACCGCAAGGGCCTGTATGCCCGTGCCCGCGCCGGCGAGATCCCCGACTTCACGGGTATCAGCTCGCCCTACGAGGTGCCCACCGACGCCACCCTGACCCTCGACACGACTGGGCAGGACGTCGACCCGCTCGTCGACCAGATCCTGGCCGCGCTCGAGCTGCCCGCCATCACCGACTGACCAGCCGCACCACCGACACCGACCACCACACCGTGAGGGGAACCACCATGACCGACGACCACCAGCTCGCCCGCGAGCTCGCCGACCTCGCCGGGGAGCGGCTGCTCGCCGTGCGCACCGAGCTGCACGCCGCCGCGTCGAGGGCCGCGAGCTCAAGGACGCCGGGGACGCCGCCTCCCAGGAGGTGCTGGCCGCTGCCCTGGCCGAGCGCGCGCCCGGCGACGCCGTGCTCAGCGAGGAGGCGGCCGACGACCACGCGCGGCTGTCGGCCGACCGGGTATGGATCATCGACCCACTCGACGGGACCCGCGAGTTCAGCGAGGTGCCCCGCGACGACTGGGCGGTGCACGTGGCGCTGTGGCAGGGCGGCGAGCTCGTCGCCGGTGCAGTCGCGCTCCCCGCCCGCGGCGTGACCTACGGCACCGACGAGCAGGACGAGGGCATCCCGGCGCGACCGGAGGGCGCGCCGCCGCTGCGGCTGGCCGTGAGCCGCTCGCGCCCCCCGGCCTTCGCCGAGGAGCTCGGCCGGTCGATGGGCGCGACGACCGTGCCGATGGGATCGGCCGGGGTCAAGGCGATGTCGGTCGTCGATGGGTCGTCGGACGCCTACGTGCACGCCGGCGGGCAGTACGAGTGGGACTCGGCTGCGCCGGTCGCGGTGGCTCAGGCATACGGGCTGCACACGAGCCGGGTCGACGGGAGCCCGCTGGTCTACAACAAGGAAAACCCGTGGTCGCCCGACCTCGTCGTGTGCCGCCCCGAGGTCGCCGAGGAGCTGCTCGCCGCGCTGTCGACGATGGACCTGGGCTGAGCCGTCACGGCCACAGCAGCGGGGTCAGGACCACCGTCGCCACGACCACCAGCGCGGTGAGCACCCAGCCGAGCCGGGCATAGTCGGTGAACCGGTATCCCCCGGGGCCGTAGACCATCATGTTGGTCTGGTAGCCGATCGGCGACAGGAACGAGGCCGACGCGGCCACGGCGACGGCGATCGCCGCGCCACGCGGGTCCATCCCCACTGACCCGGCGGTCGCCACGGCGACCGGCAGCATGAGCAGCGCCGCCGCGTTGTTCGTCACCAGTTCGGTGAGGACGATCGTCGCGAGCACCAGGCCGAGCAGGACCCCGACGGTGCCGAAGATGCCGAGCGAGGCGACCAGCCCGCCGGCGACCGCGCCGGCCAGGCCCGAGACCTGCATGGCGCTGGCGAGCCCGAAGGCCGAGGCGATGACGAGGATGACCTCGAGGTCGACCGCGCGCCGGGCCTCCTGGGCGGAGAGCACGCCGGAGAGCACGAGCGCGACCGCACCGAGCAGCGAGCCCTGCAGGATCGGCAGGACGTCGAGGGCGGCGAGGCCGACCACGAGCACCAGGACGGTGACGGGGATCCAGGCGCGCGGCGTCGCCGCGGGTGGGGAGCCGTCGAGACCGGCGATGAGCAGGAAGTCGGAGTGGTCGCGCCAGCGACGGCGGAAGTCGGGGTCGGAGACGACGATGAGGGTGTCGCCGAGCCGGATCGTCTCTGCGCCGAGCTTGCCATCGACGAGGTGGCCGGAGCGGTGGATGCCGACGACCGCGGCCTGATAGGTCGAGCGGAAGCCCGACTCGCGCAGCGTCCGGCCGACGAGCGGGGACTGGGAGCCGACGACGACCTCGAAGTACTTCGCTGTCTGGCTCTGCAGGTCGAGCACGTGCTCGAGCTCGGCGGAACGCAGGCCCGGCATGGCCTGGGCGTCGACGACCTTGCTGACGGAGCCGACGAAGTGCAGCCGGTTGCCGCCCCGTAGCACGGTGTCGGGCCGCACGGGGGCGATGACCGTGTCGCCGCGGTCGACCGAGACGAGGAAGAGCCCCGGCAGCGAGCGCAGCTTGGCCTCCTCCACCGTCTTGCCGTCCACCGCGCCGCCGTCCTGGACGATCATCTCGATAGAGAAGCGTCGGCCCTGCTCCTCGAGCTCTTCACGGGCCGAGCGGCGCGCCGGGAGTAGGGGAGGCGACAGCGCCACCAGGGCGACCAGGCCGAGGAGCGCGATCGGCAGACCGAGCCTGCCGATCTCGAAGAAGCCGATCTCGTCCAGGCCGAGCTCGCCCATCTGCCCGGAGACGACGAGGTTGGTCGAGGTGCCGATGACTGTGAGCAGTCCGCCGAGGACGGCGGCGAAGGACACCGGCATGAGGAACTTGCTCGCCGACAGCCCGCGCCGCTCGCACCACGCGGTGATCTGCGGGATGAGCATGGCGACGATCGGGGTGTTGTTGAGCAGCGCGGAGGCGCCCATGGTGGGCGCCAGCACCCGCAGCAACGGCACCCGGTAGGTCCCCCGCTCCCCCAGCGTGCGCTGCATGACCGGCGCGAGCGCCCCGGTCTTCTCGATGCCGGCCGCGACGACATACAGCGCGGCGACGGTGATGGGGGCGGGGTTGGAGAAACCGGAGAATGCCTGCGCCGGAGTGACCATACCGAGGCTCAGCAGGACGATCACTCCACCGAGGACGACCACCCACGGCTGGTGCGCTGGCGGACGAGGCCGCGAGGACGCCGAGGATGACGACAACCGTGACCCACGCGTCCCAGGACATGTTCGACAGACCCTTTCACGACAGACGCCCCCGCCGCGCGGAGCTCACGAGCGGCCCTGTGCAGGGCAGGCGCGAGCATAGCGCGTCGGGGCGGGCGGCAGATGCGGCCGCCTGTCAGGGGACGATCAGAGGCGGCACGACCTCCAGCTGGACAGCGAGTCGCGGAAGGCCCTGAGCTTGGCCGCGCTCTCCGACAGCCGCCAGTCCGGGCGGGACGGGTTGTTGTTGCTGTTGAAGTAGGAGATCACGCCGATCTTGTCGGTGTTGCGCGAGGCCCACTGCCACTGCCGCTGCCACCAGGTCACCGCGCTGGGGTTGCGGAACTTCAGTGCCACCCCGGTCTCACCGAGGCCGACCATCTTGTTCGGGTAGCCGGCGTCGGCGAGGTGCTCCCGCACACGACCGATGCGTTCGTCGAGCCCGTCACCGGACTGGTTCTGGTAGAGGTCCAGCCCGAAGAAGCCAGAGCGACGCACCACGTCCGGAGTGGCCCAGTCCTCCGGCCTGTCCCGCTTGTTCCACGGGTTGAACGTGTAGTCGCCGATGATCGGCACGAAGACCACGTTGCGCAGGTTCGTCTCGTCCTGCATCAGGTCGTGGATGCGGCAGAAGGCGCGGCGCCACTGACGGGGGAGGTCGCGGCTGGAGCGAGCCTCCTCGGCAGGCTCGTGGTGGAAGGTCACGATGATCGGCCTGGAGTATGAGGCGTAGCCACGGGCACGGGCGCGGATCGCCGAGTCGTGCTGGCCGTTCGCGATCTGCTTCCAGCCGTTGGTGCCGCCGCCCGGGGGCTTGAAGCTGACCCAGGGGATGCGCCGGTTCGCGTGGTCGTTGGCGATGGTGGAGCGCTCGCCCCGGCCGAAGGACCACTGGTAGTAGTGCCGGTGGACACCGATGGCGCCGGTCTTGCGGACCTCGCGGGCGATGTCGCCGTTCGTCGACATGCCGAGATAGATCTTCCCGGGCTGGTGCCCGGTCCAACGGGCTCCTGCCGCAGGGGCGGGGAGGATGTTGCGGGCCTCGCGGGGGAACAGAGTCGACGAGTCCTCGACCTGGCTGAGGAGGGCAGGGGCGACGCACCACCCAGGGACAGGGCGCCGCCGTTCTTGATCAAAGACCTTCGTGAAATTCGGGACATGCAGCGGCAAACTAGTTCGCCCTCGCAGGACTGTCAATTGCTGAAAACCCCGAGCACACGCGAGAAATCGGGGGTTACTCGTGACTTCTCAAAGAAGTCTCGCAAACGTTCCCAGGCGGGCTACAGATCGCGCCTCCGACGACCCCGGCACCCCCGTGACGACACCGCTGGTGGCCCCTGATATAAGCCGCCCTCGCAGCGACGGCCCAACCTCGCTGGTCGCGTTCACCCTGCACGCGTGCCTAGTTGACTCGGACACCAAGTCGTGAACGAATATTCGCATGAGAAGCGCCGGACAGGCCCCCAGGATTCTGATCATCGTGCAGAATCTCCCCGTGCCGTTGGACCGCCGGGTCTGGCTCGAGTGCCAGGCGCTGCGGGACAGCGGCTACGAGGTGTCGGTGATCTGCCCGCAGGGGCCCGGCGACCCCACCTACCACGTGGTCGACGGAGTGGCGTTATACAAGTACCCGCCGGCACCCGAGGCCGAGGGGCTGGCGGGCTTCGCCTACGAGTTCGCGTACTCGTGGATCCGCACGGCGTTGCTGAGCCTGACCGTGCGTCGCGAACGCGGGTTCGACGTCATCCAGGCCTGCAACCCCCCTGACACCTTCTGGTTGCTCGCGCTGCTGTGGAAGGCACGCGGCGTGCGCTTCGTCTTCGACCACCACGACCTCAACCCGGAGCTCTTCCTGTCCCGGTTCGGGGCTCCGACCACTCCTGTGGAGCACGCCGAGCTGGCGGTGCTCCGCTGGCTGGAGCGGTGCACGTTCCGCACCGCCGACCACGTGATCTCGACCAACGAGTCGTTCAAGGAGATCGCCCAGGAGCGTGGTGGCCTGGCCGAGCACGACGTGACCGTGGTGCGCAGCGGCCCGGACACCCGGAGCATGTATCCCCGCCGCCCCGACCCGGACGTGCGCGGGGGCGCCAGCCACCTGCTCGCCTACCTCGGCATCATGGGGCCGCAGGACGGGGTAGAGAGCGTCCTGCATCTCATGGACGAGCTCGTCCACCGGCGCGGGCGCACCTCGGTGCGCGCCGTCCTCCTCGGCTTCGGCGACAGCCTCGAGTCGCTGCGTCAGGAGTGCACCCGACTCGACCTCGACGACCACGTCGAGTTCACCGGTCGGGTCGGACCGGATGAGATCGCGCGATACCTCAACGCCGCCGACGTGGGTCTCGGACCGGACCCGCGGACCCCGATGAACGACCTGTCGACGATGAACAAGACCATGGAGTACATGGCCTTCGGGCTGCCGTCGGTCGCCTTCGACCTGAAGGAGACGCGCATCTCCGGGGCCGACTCGGTGCTCTACGTCCCTCCAGGCGACATCGGTGCCTTCGCGGATGCCGTGGAACAGCTGCTCGACGACGACGACCTGCGTGCGGGGATGGCCGTCCGCGGTCGGCGCCGCGCCGTCTCCGTGCTCGACTGGAGGCCGCAGCGCAAGGCATACCTCCGCGCCATCGGCTCGGTCCTGGGTCGAGGAAAGATCGAGTCCGGCCAGACCGCAGCGGACGCGCTCGAGAACGAGCTGGGGGTCCCCACCGACGACGAGACCGCGCTCACCAACGAGGCCGACCTGCGAGCCGCGGTCCGACGAAGCGACGCCACGGGCGGCGCGGCCTGACCCTCGACCCCCGGCGATGCGTGGATCCACTGGTCAGGCGCGTATCATGGGCTCGTTCATGTAGACGTCCATAGGGGGATTGTTGTGAACGACAGCCAGGGCGGACCCCGCGGTCTCCCATCCGTGCTGACGGCAGCACGGCATCATCCGTGGGTGATGCTGCTCACCCTCGCCCTCGTCGTCGGGTTGGCGGCCGGGTACGCCGCCACCCAGGAGTCCAGCTACACCGCACGTTCGGTCGTCCTGCTCAAGCCGGTGCCGGGCAGTCCGCTCTCCCCCGAGGTGGCCACCACGAGCGGGACGCAGAACACCATCGCCATGCAGACCGAGGCGCGCACCGTGACCACCCCCGCCGTGGCTGCGCTGGCCTCCGAGGATGCCGGGCGCCCGCTCCGTGACGAGGACGGCGAGCTGGCCGTGCGCGTCCTGGATGCGACGCAGACCCTCGAGATCGCCTACACCAGCGACACCCCCGAGAACGCCCGGTCGGGTGCCCAGGCCTTCGCCGACTCGTTCCTGGCATATCGGGGCACCGCCGCCACGGAACTGCAGGAGAGCCGCATCGAGGGTCTGACCTCTCAGGCGGAGTCGGCCCAGCAGAGCCTGCGCGACGCCGCGGACGGGGTGGGCGGGTTCGCCCAGCAGCAGGTCCAGCTGTTCACCGACCGGCTCGCCCAGCTCAACGCCAACCTCAGCGCCGAGCAGGTGGTGAGCACCGACCCCGGCACCGTCCTGAACCCGGCCGAGGAGCCCACCGCGCCGGACGGCGTCCCGTCCTGGCTGCTGCTGGCGCTGGCCGCCGTGGTCGGGGCCGTTCTCGCCGTGCTGGCGGCACTCCTCCGCGAGTGGCGCCAGGACGTGGTCCGCTCGGAGGAGGACTTCTCCGTCAGCGGCCTGCCGGTCTTCGCCTCGATCCCGCGCGTCAGGCACAAGCACGACGAGGAGGGTCTCGCGCACGTCCGGGAGGCCTTCCGGCAGCTCCGTGCCGGTGTCGTCGCGAACTGTGCGCGACCGCACGTGCTCGTCGTCTCCGGTGTCGGCAAGAACCCGCGGTCGCTGGTGGTGCCCAACCTCGGCATCAGCCTGGCCGATGCCGGATACTCCGTCCTGGTCGTCGACGCCGACGCCTACGCCGATGGCCTGCACACCGCTCTGGGGGTCGAGGGCCGCCCCGGCCTGTCCGACATCCTCGGCCGCAACGAGCTCTTCTACGACGCGGTCCGTTCGGTCCACGGCATCGACGTCCTGCCGATCGGCCACGACCCCGCCGGCATCCGCGACCTCCAGGGCGGCCCCGCCCTGCGGGAGCTCGTGGACCGTGTGCGCTCGGACTACGACTACGTCATCTTCAACGCCGCACCCTCGGGCACGGCGGACAGCGACGCCGCGATGAGCGCCGCCGAGTCCGTGCTGCTGGTCGTCGTGGACGGTCAGACGACCCGTGCCCAGATCGAGGCCGCCCTGGACCGCCAGCGGCACCTCGGCATCGTCGCCGCCGGCCTGGTCAACGTCCGTCGCGACGCGGGGATGGCACTCGCCCTGCCACCGACTGAAGCTCTCGTGGACGAACCCACCCCAGCCACGCATGCCAACGCCTGATGGGCATCTGTCTGCCTTGAGCATGCTCGAGGCGGTGTGGCCGGCCGCTTGCGACCTCTCCCTCGGTGGCCGCGGACGTCAGTCCAGGGGTTCCGAGACCTACCTCTGTCTCCCCAGAGGATCGGCGCCGACCGTGTTCGTCCCGCGGGGTCCGCGCAGGGTGACGGCCGCCGCGCTGCGCCACTACAAGTCACCCAGCACCCGGCGCGCGCAGCTCACCGCTGTCGCCCTGGGCGTGGCCGGCTGGCTCGGTGCCGGAGGGCTGGTGCCGACCAGGCTCCACGTCCGGAGGCCGGAGCACGGACTGCCCGCCCGGCTCTCCACGGCAGCGGGTCGGCCTCTCCACGTGGGGCTGACCCTCGGACCTCCCCGGGCCAACCGCAAACCCGTGCTGCACCTCCTCGACGGTCGCGGGGTCACCCAGGGCTACGCCAAGGTCGCGGTCAACGACCTCACCAGCCGACGTCTGGTCCGCGAGGAGGAGGCGCTGCGCTCGTTGGAGGGTCGAGACCTCGGCAGCCTGCGCCACCCGAAAGT
This sequence comes from Serinicoccus sp. CUA-874, assembly GCF_001942225.1. Classification (NCBI taxonomy): domain Bacteria; kingdom Bacillati; phylum Actinomycetota; class Actinomycetes; order Micrococcales; family Ornithinimicrobiaceae; genus Serinicoccus; species Serinicoccus sp. CUA-874. The sequence goes on from NZ_MKJZ01000033.1 coordinate 16,973, forward strand.
CGTCCAGGCGGGCGACTGGCACGAGCACCGCTACCTCCTGATCGAACCGGTGCCCACCTGGTCGCCGCGCGGCGTCGATCCTGGCGTGCGGGACGCCGCGCTGCGACGTCTCGTCGGTGGCTTCGAGCAGAGCGAGGACGTGCTCGCCTCGGTGCCGTGGTGGCGGGCTCTGCGCGCCCGGCTCGGGGAGCTCGGACCGACGCCGCTGTCGGACCGCCTCGCCGCACTGTCCGAGGCCGCCGAGGACACCTGGGGCTCCTCCAGCCTGCGACTCGGAGCCGCGCACGGCGACTGGACCCCGTGGAACCTCGCGACGCGCGGTGACACGACGTATGCCTGGGACTGGGAGCGCTTCAGCACCGGTGTGCCCGTCGGGCTGGACGCCCTGCACTACTCCTTCCAGTCCGGCGTGCGGCTCGACGGCCTGACGCCCCAGGGCTCGATGAGCCGTCTCCAGCACCTGGCGACGGACCTGGGGGAGGCCAACGGCGCTCACCCCACCTCCGGCAGGATGCTGGTCGCGCTCTACGCGATCGACCTCGCCGAGCGGTTCGTCCGGCACCAGCAGGAGAAGGCCGGCGCCAAGAAGGGTCCGATCGAGGACTGGTTGCTGCCCGCGCTCGAACAGGTGGTGCAGGGTGACCGGGGTCGATAGCCCGCACGTGACGAAGCCGGGCACCAGCGGCGCCGGCGGATCCTCGCTGCGTCGCGCCGGTCGGGGCAGCATGCTCAACTTCGCCGGGTCGGCCGTCTCCGCCGTGAGCACGTTCGTGCTGACCGTGCTCATCACCAGGCTGTCGTCGACCACGGAGGCGGGAGCCTTCTTCACGGCAACCTCGGTGTTCCTCCTGGCGGCCGGGCTCGCGCAGCTCGGCACGAACGCGGGCCTGGTGTACTTCCTCTCGGGGTCGCGGGCGCGTGGGGAGCTCTCGCGAGCGCACGTCTACATGCGGATCGCCGCGGTGCCGGTGCTCATCGCCTCGGTCGTGTGCGCGGCCGTCCTCATCATCTGGTCCGGCGAGATCGGCAGGCTGCTCAGCCCGGACCAGCCGGAACGCTTCGCGACCTTCGTCGTGGCCATGGCGCTGTTCCTGCCGGCCGCAGGCATCACGAACCTGACGGTCTCCGCCTCGCGGGGCCTGGGGACCATGGCCGTCAACGCCACCCTCGACCAGCTGGCACGGCCCCTGCTCCAGCTCGGGCTCGTCGCCCTAGCCTTCGCTGTCCTGGGCGTCGACGCGGCACCGTGGGCCTGGTCGGCCTCCTACGTCCCGCTGGCCGTGCTGGGCTGGTGGTGGTGGCGCCGACTGCGCGATCGCGCCGCCACGCAGGACCGCAGTGCGGGATTCGCCCCCTGGGGGGCGTTCTGGCGGTTCAGCTCACCGCGGGCGGCGGCCGGCCTGGCCCAGGTCGCGATGCAGCGCTTCGACATCGTCCTCGTGGGCGCGCTGGCCGGCCTCCCGGCCGCAGCCATCTACACCGCGGCGACCCGCTTCATCACCCTGGGCCAGGCAGCCGCCCGGGCCGTGGGCCTGAGCGTCCAGCCGCACATCGGCGAGGCCGTGGCGCGGAGCGACTGGAGCGGGACGTCGTCCCTATACCGCACCGCCACGGGTTGGCTCATCGTCATCACCTGGCCCCTCTACCTCATGCTCATGACCTTCTCGGGCACGGTGCTGCGCATCTTCGGCGGCGACTACACCGAGGGACAGCGGGTCCTGCAGGTGCTGTGCGCGGCGATGCTCGTGGCCACGGCGTGCGGCATGGTGGACATGGTCCTGCTCATGGCCGGCAAGTCGCTGTGGAACCTCGGCAACGTGATCCTCGCGCTCACCACCAACGTCGTCATCGATCTGCTGCTCATCCCGCGCCTGGGCATCGTCGGGGCGGCGATCGGCTGGGCCGTCGCGATCCTCGTGGGCAACCTGGTGCCCCTGATGCAGCTGCTCATCTGGCGCAACCTGCATCCCTTCGGCCGGGAGTCGCTCCTCGCGATGGCGTTGCCCGCAGTGGTCTTCGGCGGCCTACCGGCAGGTCTGGCCGCGCTCGTCGACGACCAGGGCTATGCTCTGCTGATCTCCCTGGCGGTCTGCTCGCCGATCTATCTGCTGGGTCTGTGGTTCCTCCGCCGTCGACTGCAGCTCGGCTACCTCGTGACCTCCCTGCGGCGTCGTCGAGGTGGGCGAGGTCAGGCTGCCGCCAGCGCGCAAGGACAGGAGCCGTCATGACGCTGTCGCAACCCGTGAGTCCGCTCGTGGCCCCCGACCGGCTGGTCTTCGTCGGCGGCCTGCACCGGAGTGGGACCACAGCCCTGGGGCGGCTCCTCGGCGATCACCCCGAGATCTCCGGGCTGCAGGGGACGGGTGTGCGTGAGGACGAAGGTCAGCACCTGCAGACCATGTACCAGCCCGCCGTCGCCTACGGCGGCCCTGGGCGCTTCGCCCACGACCCTGGCGCACAGCTCGGCCCGGTCACCGATGCCGGCGAGCGGGCCCGGATCGGTGAGGGGTTGATCCGGTCCTGGATGCCGTACTGGGACCTCGAGTCACGGCTGTTGCTCGAGAAGTCACCACCCAACCTCGTCATGGGTCGCTTCCTGCAGTCGGTGTTCCCCGGCAGCGCGCTCGTGGTCATCTTCCGGCACCCGGTCGTCGTCGCGCTGTCGAGCAAGAAGTGGCAACGAGGGACCAGCCTGAGCTCCCTGGTGGAGCACTGGTTCGTCGCGCACGACGCCCTGCTGCGTGATGTGGCCGACCTGGAGCGGGTGCACGTCCTGCGGTACGAGGACCTCGTCGCCGACACGGACGCCGCCCTGGCCCCTCTCACGAGCTTCCTCGGCCTGAGCTCCCCGCTGGTCAACAGCGGTCAGGTCAGGTCGACCTACTCCGACCGGTACCGCAGCGCGTGGTCCGCGATGTCCGGTCCCCTCTCGGGACGCGAGCGTCGCCGGATCGTGAGCCGGTTCGACGACGCGGCCCGCCGCTACGGCTACGACATCGAGGATGTCGACGCACGCCACGACTGGAGCCTGCCGGCACCATGAGCATCGACAGCCCTGCACGGCCCGACGTGCGGTCACCGAGGGGCGGCGCCCCTGAGCCGGTGACCGACGAGGAGGCACCGACGGCGCTGCTCGCCCCCGGCTGGCCGCTGACGATCGCCTTCGTCGGCATCCCCCTGTGGTGGGTGCTGGGACTCTTCCAGGTCGTGTTCTTCCTGGCCTGCATCCCCATGGTCATCCAGCTCACGCAGCGTCGGGTGATGGTGCCGCGCGGGTTCGGGACCTGGCTGCTGTTCCTGGTCTGGGTCATCGGCGGAATCTTCGTCCTGCAGGTGGACGCCCCGGCGACGATCCCGGGCGAGGGGGCCTCGCGCTACTTCACCTTCGGCTACCGCTACGGGTGGTACCTCGCGGCCACTATCGCCTTCCTCTACACGGTCAACATGCGGGCCGAGCTGTCCACCCTGCGCATCAGCCGGGCGATCGGCTGGATGTTCGTCATGCTGGCCTCCGGCGGCATCCTCGGCCTGCTGGTCCCGACCCTGGAGTTCCCGTCCGTCGCCGAGCTGCTCCTGCCCGGGGCGATCGCCAACAACGGTTTCGTCCAGTCCCTGATCCATCCCCAGGTGGCCCAGCTGCAGGACTTCCTCGGCTACGTGGAGCCGCGCCCCAGCGCACCTTTCGCCTACGCCAACCAGTGGGGCATCGCCACCGCCGCGACCATCCCGCACTTCGTGGCGTCGTGGTGGGTCGGCAACACGTGGCGGCGCTGGGTCGTCATCATCGGGCTCCCGCTGGCCATCTTCCCCATCGTGGGGTCCCTGAACCGAGGGATGTGGGGTGCCCTGGTGATGATGACGCTCTTCGTCATCGTCAAGGTCGCTCTCACCGGCCGCCTCCAGGTGCTGTGGGCCAGCCTCGTCGTGGTCATCCTCATCGGGGCCGCGCTCGTCGTCTCGCCCCTCGGGGACCTCATTCTGGACCGGCTCAACACGCCGCACAGCAACGAGGGCAGGGCGAACCTCAGCACCCAGGCGGTGGTCAGCACCTGGCAAGGCTCACCCTTCGTCGGCTACGGGTCCACCCGTGACGTCCAGGGCAACTTCAACTCCATCGCGACCGGGGCCAGCGCCCTCTGCCCCAACTGCTCCCCTCCGCCGCTCGGCACCCAGGGACAGCTGTGGCAGGTGGTCTTCGCGACGGGCTTCGTGGGCGCCGCCCTCTACGTCGGCTTCATCGTCGGTCAGTTCTTCCGCTCGCTGCGCCGGTCGACCGTCATCATGGTGGCCGCGCAGGCCAGCACGGTGGCGGCGCTGGTCACGATGCCGGTCTACACCGTGATCCACCCCGCCATCGTGGTCATCTTCATCTCCCTCGGTCTCCTGGTGCGGGAGAACCCAGGGGCGCACCTGAGACCCCTCAACAGCCTGATCGTCCCGCCACGGAGGAACGTCGCGACCGTCCTCGTCCTGACTGTCGTCGGCGCTCTGGCCGGGGCCGGCCTCCAGCTGACCAAGGAGCGCCCCTACGCCGCCACGCTGTCCGTGCTGCTCAGCAACACGTCGCTGGTCAACGCGCCGCAGGCCCGTCCGTTCACCCTCGACACCGAGGCCCAGCTAGCCACCTCCAGGGTGGTGCTCGACGCGGTGGCCCAGGCGACGGGCATCCCCGGCGGTGCGGACGAGACACGTGAGCGGATCCTCATCACGGCCGAGCCCAACACCCGAATCCTCAACCTGACCTTCTACCACCCCGACCGCGAGGCGGCCGTCGCGGGAGCCCGTGAGGGCGCGAACCGCTACCTGGACCTGCGGCTGAGCATGGCGGAGGAGGCCAGCAGCGAGCGCGCGGAGGACCTGCAGAACTACCAGGAGGCGCTGGCGGAGTCCGTCTCCCTCACCAGCGGCGTGGTCGAGACGGACGAACCGACCGGCCCCGAGGCGGAGGACGAGGAGGAGCCGCTCGTCTTCGGTGCGCTGCAGGGCACTCTCATCGACCTGCGGCGCGAGTACGCGCAGGTCTCCTCGACCTGGCTGGGCCTGCAGCGCGAGAGCGTCAATCCTGGCCAGGAGTTCAACGACGTCACGGTCACCCGCTCCCAGGACCCGTGGTTCGTCTATCTCACCAGCGGCGCGATGCTCGGACTCTTCGCCGGTCTGCTCGTCGCCCGGGCCACAGACGGTCGACGGGACCGTCTCGGCCAGGACCCGGCCGAGCGTCTCGACCTCGGCGTGCCCGTGGTCGGCCGGGTCGGCGTCACCGCGTCCGGCGGCTTCGCAGCGGCAGAGCTCGAGGAAGCAGCCTGGGTCGCGCGCACCTACACCCCCCTGGCCGGGATCTTCCCGGTCACCACCTCGATGGTGGCCGTCGACCTGGCCGAGCAGCTGGACAGAGCGCTGCGCGGACCCGTCGACCGCCGCGGCGAGCGTGTGCTGCTCGTCGCCACGTCGGACTCCGCCGCCCGACCCGTGCGGCGGCTCTACCGGGAGGCCACCGCCATGGGCCTGCAACCGGTCGGTCTGCTCCTGGTCGACTGGTCGGAACGGACCGCCGAAGCCAGCACCGCCAGTCGAGGAAGGACCCCATGACCCGCCCCAGCGTCACCGCTGTCGTCCCCGCCCATGCACGACCTGAGGAGCTGCGTCGTGTCATCCGGGCCATCCGCGACCAAGACTACGACGGCGCCCTGGACGTCGTCGTCGTGTTCGACCGTGCCGAGCCGGACCTGTCCCTGGTCGAGGAGGGCGAACGACCGGTGCGGGTCCTCGAGAACACCCGGACCCCCGGCCTGGCGGGCGCGCGGAACACCGGCGTCCTGGCCGCCGAGGGCGAGCTGGTCGCGTTCTGCGACGACGACGACTACTGGCTCGCGCACAAGCTCGACCGGCAGGTGACCCTCGTCGAGCTGGACCCTGCAGCGGTGATGGTCTCCTCGGGGATCTTCATCGACAACCACGGCCGGTCGACCCCCCGGACCACCTCCACCCCGTATGCGACGCACGCCATGCTCAGACGCTCTCGGCTGTCGATGCTGCACTCCTCGACGTTCGTCTTCCGTCGGCAGGCCCTCATCCACGACATCGGCCTGGTGGACGAAGGGCTGCCCGGCAGCCAGAGCGAGGACTGGGACCTGCTGCTGCGCGCCTCGACCCTCCATCCGGTCCTCGTCGTCGTGGAGCCCCTGGTCACCGTGACCTGGGGCCAGAAGTCGTTCTTCCGGCACGACTGGCCGACCAAGATCGCCAGCAACCAGTACCTTCTCGAGAAGCACGACGACGTCCGGAAGGACCGTGTCGGCGCGGCCCGGCTCATGGGCAAGATCGCCTTCGCCCAGGCGTGCTTGGGTCAGCGCGGTGCTGCGTGGCAGTGGGCTGCCCGCACCGTGCTGGCCGACCCGAGGCAGTGGCGCGGGCCGCTAGCCGCCGCAGCGGCAGTGCACCCACGGGTCGGTCGCACCGTCCTGGACACGCTCAACAAGCGCGGTCGAGGCGTCTGAGCCGACGGGGTTCCGCTAGTCGCCCGTCGGCCACGGCGCAGGCCGCCCGACGAACTCCTCCAGCGCACCACGACCCTCGGCGAAGTGCGCGCTGAGGCGCGACCGCGCCGCTGCCGGCATCGAGGCGCTGGGGCGGGCGTTGTACTGCTTCGCCTCGAGGGTGTCCAGGGGGTCGATCCCCAAGAAGGAGCACAGGCCCGAGAACTCGCCTCTCGGGTCACGGAAGAAGTCCTCGCTGTACATCACGTACAGCTGATCGCGGGACAGCAGCGAGGTGTAGCGACGAAGCTGGTCGAGGTACTCCCCCCGCCCGCGGTAGGCCTGGTGCCGGTGGACCGCGCTGTAGTAGCCAGGGTCCTTCCGCATCCGGGTGACCTCCGGACGCACCCTGCCGTCCTCCAGCTCCAGCGCATCCTCGAAGCTCGCGGTCTCGAAGCCGCGGGCGTGCTCGTGCTTCCACGCCGAGTAGGCGCGCTCCACGGGGTCACGGAGCAGCGCCACCAGCTTGATGTCCGGGAGGTCGGCCGCGATGCGCTCGGCCGCCCACGGGTGGAACATGTAGTAGCCGCTCGCCTCGAAGGCGACGGGTGACTCCGGAGAGGTGCTCGCCTCGGCACGCCGCTGCAGCGGGAAGTGCGCGGCATACCACTCCGGACCACGGTGGTAGCTGACGTCGAAGTAGTTGATCCCCTTGTGGAAGGAGGGTCGGATGACGCGGGGATGCTGCATCAGGGCACGGAACAGCGACGTGGTGCCGCAGCGCTGACCGCCGATGAGCAGGAACTGCGGCTGCACCCGCTGCAGCCCTGGGACGAGCCGGCCCGTCTCGACGTAGACCTGCCTCCCGACCCGCTGCAGCGGCGCAGGGACGCGTTGGCGCAGCGCCGTCATGCGGTCCACCCCCAGCGCTCCCGGAGGTTGAACCCATACCGGTCGTCGAGGTCGGTCACGTCGTCCGCGAGCTCGCGGTGCACTCGGGCTCGATCCTCGGCCGACATGCGTGGCGCCTCGCCGCCGAACGGGACGTACAGCACCCGGTGCACCAGCGGGGAGCGCTTGACCTGACCGACGAGCTCGGCACCGTTGAGGCTCCGCACGACGTTGGCCGCGAGGCGGACGCTCCAGGCGAGCGGGACGTTGCGTGCCCGGCTGGCGGGAAGCTTGCTGTCCTCGTCCCCGTCGCTCAGATCCATCCTGTCCACCTCTAGCCAGTCCAGGACCCTGTCCAGGAACGACTGAGGGTCAGCCTTGAGGTCGTCGAACACCGCGACGTGCAGCGCCTCGTCCGGGAAGACCTCGCGGTAGTTCTCCAGCAGGGCACCGTAGCGGCCGTGCTCCACGAGCTTGGGAATCCGGTCCAGGGCCTCGCTGAAGGTCGCCGGTGCACGACCGTGCTTGCGCATGTAGAGGTAGGACGAGAAGGCACGCTCGGAAGGATCGCGCAAGGTCACCATCATCTTCGGTGTGCCCAGCACCTCGCGGATCCGCGCCGGGGCGGCCGGGTCGAAGAGATAGTCCTGGCAGACCTCGCCGACCACCCGCTCGTGGTCCGCGCCCGAGAAGAACCTGCGGTACCACTCGACCCCACGCTGGTAGTAGCGGTCGAAGAAGTACAGATCCTTGGCAGGGGTCAGGAAGATGTCCGGGTGCTTGACGAGCACCTCGTGCAACCACGTCGAGCCAGCCTTGTCGGGTCCGATGTAGAGGAAGTTCGGCAACGGACCGCGAGCCCGGGTGGCGGGAGCCGACGACGTCCTGGGCTCAGCGCCGGCCGGGACCTCACGACGTCGGGTCACGGTGGACAGCACGAGGTAGGGCGACGCCACGGCGCCGACGGCCAGCTGCTGCGGTCGCGGCATGGAGCGCTTCCAGGCCTCGTCCATCCGCAGCGGCACCTCGCCCTGCTGGAACCTGGACGGGTTGCCCGACAGGCCATGGCTGGACGGGAGATGGGCGACACCCTCGCCGACATGGTCGAGCGCGTCGGGCGCGACATCGACCCCCAGCTGCCCCAGAGCCGTCTCAATGACCTCTCGCGGGGAGGGGATCAGGTCCTCGTAACGCACCGTGGCGGTCCGCTCACCCAAGCGGGCCAGCAGATCGATCTCGGTCTGGCAGGCCAGCCACCGTCCGGCCGCCTCCAGGGGGGCCTGTCGGTGCATCGTCTCCCGGGCCGCCACCGAGTGGGGGCGGGCGACGTCGCGCTTGGCCTGCGACCAGGAGACCCCACGCACGTCACGGAGCAGGTGCAGCACCCTCACGTCGATACCGGACCCCCGCAACGCGAAGAGGTGGGCAGGCTGCTTGCTGGCGTCCACCACGAAGTCTGCCCCCGAGACGGTCTGGATGGCGTTGTAGAGCCGCCGGTAGGCGTCCTGGTACTCACGCCGCGCTCGAGCGAAGTCTGTGCGATGACGCACCTTGAGGTGCAGCGGGATGTGCCGTTGCCGGGCCACCTCCCGCTGCAGCGCGGCCACCTCGGCCAACGGCGCCCGGGACCAGCCGCCCCAGCCGTAGTCGCCGACGGACGTCCAGAAGGGGCAGGCGGAGAAGGCCTGTCCGCAGCCGCACAGCTCGTCACCGGCATGGACCCGGCGGAAGATGTCGGTCACCTCACCGACGTTCACGAGGTTCGGCATGGAGCCCAGGAGTCGTTCCAGGAGGGTGCTGCCCGACCGTCCCGATCCAGCGATGTAGATAACGTTCGGTCGCTGTCGGTGTTCATCCGTGTCTGTCCCTCTTCCGTCGACCGCCCCACGTCAGCCGACACGTCGTGTTCTTCCGCACAGCCAAAAGTACGCGACGAGCAGCAGGAAGCCGACGAAGGCCTCGTGCGACCTGCCCAGGTAGTTCAGCATGAGCGGGAGCCAGGTGTCCCCCGCCCGCGCCGCCCGACCGAGGCCGGAGACGACCACCGGGACGAGCAGTAGGCCGACCAGGGTGGGCACCAGCAGGGAAGGACCCCGTCGCGACCGGTCCAGGATCCAGGGACAGGTCAGGTCGAGGACGATCGGCGCCAGGAAGATGAGGGCCATCATCTCGGCCGTCGCGATGACCCAGTTGACCGATCCCAGCTGCACACCGGGCTGCGGATCTCCCGCCCAGAGGCCGATCGCCACGATGATCAGCACGACCAGCGACAGTCCCAGCGGGGCCCAGCGCGGGAGCGGTCGAGGCAGACTGGCGTACGGCACGAGCACCGCCAGCGCCAGAGCCGGCTCGTTCAGCGTGGCGATGGACGAGCGCAGCCCGTCGATCGACAGGAGTGCGAGCCCCAGCGCAGCGAAGGCCACCCCGACACCGGCCGCCAGCAGCAGCCCACGGGAGCCCGAGGGCAACCGCGGCAGCCGAACTGTATCCAGGCGGCCATGAAGAAGGCGAAGAAGTAGCCCTCGGAGTTGTAGGCGAACGTACTCGCCACCGCCCCGGGCAGGACCCGTGTGTGCAGCCCGAGGATGATCACCAGCATGGCCAGGCCGAGGCCACCGTAGAATATCCAGGCCAGCCGCCGGCCGCTCTCGGTGGCTACCGGTGCCGGGCCGACCGAGACGGGCGAGCCGCTCACCGGTCGCACCCGACCTCGGAGACGGCGGCCTGCGACGGGAGCTGCTCGATCAGTTCGTTCGCCTCGCTCAGGTAGGCCGCTTCTTCTGCGGTCAGTCCTTGCTGCGACGCGGCGAGGGCGTTGTCCCAGTGCTGCAGGATCACCTCCGCACGACGGATATCCTCAGCCGCGTCGGGGTACTGCTCCTGGAGCCCTGTCCAGATCCCGACCTGATCGCTCAGACCCACGACGGTCAGCTGCATGCTCTCGGAGACCCGGCCGTCCACCAGCGAGGCGTCGCGCTGACCGACGAAGTAGTCCCGCGTCAGGTTGCACAATGTCTCCACCTCCTGCGGCGCGGGCTCCGGCACGTCCTCGTACTCGAACTCGCCGACGGCCGTGGGTTTAGCCGCTGTCGTGACGCTCACCGAGGCCTCGGGGTCCGCCTCGCCCTCGTCGGAGCCGGCGCTGCCGCCGCCGTCCGTGCCGGACGTGGGGCTCGCGCCGGCGTCGTCGGTGCCGGTGGGCTCAGCCCCCTCGGAACCGGACGGCTCTCCTGCTGCCTCTCCGGTCGTGGGAGAGGCGCTGGACGTCGCCTGGTCCTCCCCGTCGTCGGACCCGCTGCAGCCGGTGAGCAGCAGCGACCCGACCAGCAGGCAGGCCGTGAGGAGCCGTGGGCGACGCGCTCGTGAGGTGGGTGGGCTCATCACCCGATTATCCGTCATACCTCGTCAGGTGCGAGGACGAGGGTGATGACCATCGAGCGGGGCGACTGAGGTGTGCTCGTCGCCACCAGGCTCGGGTAGGTGCCCGGACCAGAGGTGTCGTCCACCAACAACGAGGACACCCGTCCACCACCAGCACCGACCTGCGTCGACCGGACCTCCACACCCGACGGAGCCTCCCAGGCCGTGGTCGAGCTCGACCGGTCCGACCAGTAGGTCACCACCGTGCGACCCGGACCAGCGACCGCGACCTCCGCACTCGGGTGCTGGGTCTGGTTCACCAGCGCCACATCGGCCATCGCCTCGATCGGGTCACCCGCGACACCGCGGTACACCGACATCGTCATGTCCGTCTTCGTCCAGTCCGTGACGTCCAGGGTGATGATCTCGTCGCTCTCCGCGCCCGAAGCCACCCGGGAGTAGACCACGACGTTCTGCGGACCGTTGTCCAGCCGCGTCACGACCTCCCACTCACCGACACCGGTGGGCGGAGCAGGGTCACGATCCTTGCTCATCACCACGTGCAGCAGGAGCAGGTCACCCTCCTCCACACCTTCAGGCACCCGCATCGACGAGGTGTTCCCGTGCGTCTGCACCGCAGCACTGGTCACGAACGCCGGAGCACTCACCGGAGCATCGGAGACCGTCACCTCCTGCGAGGACGTGCCCTGCGCGCCCTCGTCATCGGTCACCGTCAACGACACCGTGAAGGTGCCCGCCTCCGCATACGTGTGCTCCGCGGTCACGCCGGTGTCAGACCCACCGTCACCGAAGTCCCACTCATAAGACACGACCTCACCGTCCGGATCCGAGGACCCCGACGCATCCACACCGAGGTCGAGCCCCGAGGAGTTCGCGGTGAAGGAGGCCGACGGCGAGACGTTGGCCGCCTCGACGCTCACCTCCTCGGTGGCGGTGCCGGTGTCACCGTCGTCATCGGTGACGGTCAGCGTCACCGTGTACGTGCCGCCCTCCGCATAGGTGTGCTCAGCCGTCACACCGGTCGCCGACCCACCGTCACCGAAGTCCCACTCGTAGGACACGATGTCGCCGTCGGAGTCGGAGGACCCCGAGCCGTCGGCGACGATCATGAGATCGGTTGCCTCGACGCTCAGCGCCGCCGTGGGCTCCACGTTGGCCAGCGAGACGGTCACCTCCTGCGCGACGAGGTTGGTGGCGTCGTTGTCGTCGGTGACCGTGAGCGACACGGTGTAGGTGCCGGCCTCGGCATACGTGTGGTCCACCGTGGCACCCGTGCCGGACTCGCCGTCGCCGAAGTCCCAGTCGTAGGAGACGATCTCGCCGTCCGGGTCGCTGGAGCCGGTCGCGTCGAAGCTCGCCGTCAGGCTCGTCGACTCGACCGTGAACTCCGCCATCGGGCTCTCGTTCTCGAAGACGACCGTGACGTCCTGGGTGGCGGTGCCGGTCGCGCCCTCGTCGTCGGTGACGGTCAGGGTGACCTCATACGTGCCGTCTTCGGCGTAGGTGTGCTCAGGATCGACGCCTTCGGCTGTGTCCCCATCACCGAAGTCCCACTCGTAGGACTCGATCTCGCCGTCAGAGTCAGTAGACCCCGAGGCGTCGAAGGACGCGGTCAGGCTCGTCGAGGTCACATCGAAGGCCGCGACAGGGTCGACGTTGGGGAGAGGGGGCGGGTCGCCCGGTCCAGGAAAGACAGCTCGGAAAGCCCAGTTGACTCCGTCGATCTCAGGTCCACTGACCACCTCAGAATTGCCGGTGACTGCGTCCCCTTCCAGGTCTATCCGCGAGAGGTTCCCGGTCTCCGCCGTCGCGAAGTAGAGCGAGCCGCTCTCCTGGTCGACGAAGATGCCGGAGGGCGAGGGGGCGGAGAAGCCCGCGACAGTCTGCTCTGCCGGATAGATCACGCCGCTGTCCGGGCTGAAGGTCCGGAAGAACAGCTGGTTCGATCCTGCACGGGTGTAGTAGAGCCGGCCGTCGTCGTAGGCCATGCCGGTCAGGTTGGGGATCTGTGCATAGAAATTGGGCCGCGTTCCACGGAAGGTCTGACCGGAACCCGTATCGACGTCCACCCACTCAGGGTCGTTATAGGGATCGATGAGCACCGGATCGCCGTAGCTCGACCCGTCGAAGGTGCGACGCACGAAGCTACCGTCTGCGGTTCCGTAGAAGAGCTCATCGTCGATCATCGTGGCTCCGCGGACCTCCTGCCAGTCGATGTCACCTGCCGGCGCCGGCTGCGCCGGGAACGGCGACGCCTCTCCATCGAAACGCAGATAGCTGAGGCCGGTGTCCTCGACGGGAGGCTCGGCGCCGGCACTGCGCCGCACGATCTCGATTCCGTTGATCAGCGGGTTCTCCGTGACGTGCCCGAAGACGATGTCGACGGTGCCGTCCGAGGTGATGTCGAACGACTTCATCGTGCCGACGTCGTGACCCACGTCCGCGCTGATGTCGTAGTCGTTCAGCACGGTGGCGCCCTCCAGCTGGACGTCGAAGCGCCGCTCGCCGGGGTCGTTGGTGCAGGTGCACCGGTTGGCCAGATACAGGCGGACGCTGATGTCCTCGCCGGCCGGGATCGGGATGGCCCAGGTCATCTCCGGGTCACCGTTCGGGTCCCACCGCTCGGACTCGTAGAGCGCCCTGGGCGCGGACGCCGGGACGTCGGGCGTGACCGTCGGGACCGACCCGTAGCCCGCCGCGTTGCTGCCGCTGTTGCGCACGTCGCTCGCCGCATCGGTGTCGGCGCGCCACGACGGGCCACCGTCGAAGGCCGGGATGGCCGGACCGCCCGCGTTCACGCGGAACAGCGCGTCCGCGCCGGCACCAGCACCGGTCTCCGCCCGGTAGACGTTGGAGGGCAGCGATCCGCTCTCACCGGCACCGAGCTCATACCCGCCGAGAGGGGGAAGAAGGCGATGCCCGGGCGCCACTCGTCGCGGTCACCGATCCAGTTGGTGTCGTGACCGACCCACAGTCCTTGGTCGGTGGCGAGGAGAGCCTCGGCGCCTGCCCCGCGCGGGTTGCGGCCCGGGTTCCACTCGATGGGGATGCCGCTGTTGGGGTGGACGGCGCCGATGCCGGGCCGCGGCACCGCACCGGGGTTCGGCCGGTCCCGACCGTTGAGGTTGTTCATCCAGCGCTGGTGCCCACCCGCATACACCGTCGCCCCGCTCGACGCCACGCTGAGCAGCGTGTCACCACCGGTCTCGTCGGTCCACAGCGGGTCGACGTCCTGGCCCGTGGCCTCCGGGTCGAAGCGCGTCAGCGTGTCGCACAGGGTGCCGGGGAAGGGGCCACCTGTCGTGGCGACGGAAAAATACTCCCCATCAGGAGAGAAGTGGACGTCACGCACGTAGGAGTCGAAGGCACGCGATGCGCAGGTGGCCTCGTAGCCGGTCGTGCGCCAGTCCGTCCGCAGCTGGGCGCTGCCGCCGGAGATGTCTAGGAGGGCGAGCTGGTCGCGGGTCAGCCCGTCGACGGTCTTGAAGTTGCCCATGACCGCGAGGTGCTGACCGGTCGGGTCGATCGTCAGCGCCTTGGGACCGACCGGCGCCTTCGCGCCGTTGGAGCCCTCGAACCAGTTGTGATTCCCAGCAACGGTGGAGGTCAGGAAGCCGTCGACCGCTCCCGTGGTCGGGTTCATCGTCACCAGCCCGCCGCGAGGCTGGTTGTTCACCCTCGTGAAGGAGCCACCGACGAAGAGCCGGCCGTTGCGGAGCACGACGTCCTGGACGGCGCCGTTGGTGCGCACCGGCGTGAAGGAGCTCACGCGCGCGCCGGTCTGCGCGTCGAGCAGGAAGAGCTTGCCCGTGACGCCGTCGATGCCCTGGAAGGTCCCCCCGACGTAGACCGTGCCCGGTGTCGGTCCGGGCTCGATGGCCCGCACGTCACCGACGATGCTGGGGTCGAAGCCCGTGTTGATGGCCCCGCTCGTGGCGTTGAAGGAGACGATGCTGCTCCGGCTCAGCACGGGCGAGCCGTTGCTGCCGGCCACCTCGGCGAACCGGCCGCCGGCGACCACGCTCTGGCCGGACTGCGCGATGTCGAAGACTCTGCCGTCCCGGATCTGCGGAGTCCAGTTGACCGAGGACTCGGACACGATCGAGTCGTGCGGTATGACGTCTGGGACGACCGTGGGAATCGCGATCGCGGTCGCCACCGGTTGGGGGACCGCTGCTGCGGCCTGTGTCCCCCCGACCGTGAGCCCGACGAGGAGAGCCGCGAACATCGCGGTGGCACGTTGTGCGAGTGAGTACATGGCGATTCCACTTCGATCTGGTGGTGGGGCGTGACGCCTTAGGGGTGTCCCCTGCGGATCCCTGACACGCGAACGATACCTTCGATTGGCGCAAATGCGAGGAATCGTTATCTAACCGTGACCAAATCCCAAAGGTCCCCGCTTCGCTGGCCCAGACAGGGCACGACTATGGTCAAGATCGAGTCAAGACCCTCGCAGATCTGGTGTGATGGTCCCGAACACAGGAGCGGCCGATGCCAGAGCACACCATGTGGATCGTCCCGACCTCGGGAGTGGTCTCCCGTCAGGACCCGACGGTCACCATCAGCCATGCCCTCGGCTGCGTAGTGTTGCCCGTACCCCCTGAACTACTACAGGACCGGATGTCCACGGAGCAGCCCACCACCGCGCTGATCCGCGGCGGCTGCTTCTCCACCGACATGGTCGAGGCCCAGCGGTGGCTCAACCAGCGCGAGGTACCTACCTTGATCCTGGTCGAGCAACTGACAGAGCAGCATGAGGCACTGCTCCTGGGGCGAGGAGCCAAGGACGTCATCGGTCTACCGGTGTCGGAGACGCGGCTGCGCAGTCGCATCGAGGCGTTCGTCCGCAACCACGCCGACCAGCCGAGGACCGACCCGCAGGAAGAGAAACCGGCAGATGTGCATCTGGACCTGCAGGGGCGGTTCGCCCTGGCGTCGGGGGTGCCGGTGGCCCTCACCCGCTCGGAGCTGGACCTGCTGTCCCTCCTGGCCGATCAGTCCGGCCAGGTCGTGTCCCGCCGCGACCTGGCGACCGCCCTCGGCAAGGCGCAGCTGAGCGACCGCGCGCTGGAGTCGCACATCAGCAGGCTCCGCCTCAAGTTCCAGGCCGCCGGCTCCAAGCGTGTCATCGAGTCCGTCCGGGGCCAGGGCTACAGACTGATCGGCACGACCGAGGTCGTGTAGAGACCAGGCCTGAGGGTCAGGCCCGCTGGTCCTTCGCCCACAGGCCGGTCAGGCCGCGGAAGTGCGCGACGAACTTCTCGTGCTCGTGCTCCGGGTAGTGCCCGCGCACGGTGTCCACGAGCAGCCGGTCGAAGTCGTCCGAGGAGACCCAGTCGAGGACCCGCTCGGGCAGGTGCGGCAGGTGCTGCTCGCACCACTCCCAGTAGCGGTCCGTCTCGAACTCGGCGTCCGCGAGCTCGCGGTAGCCCTGCATCTTCTCCTGGTAGGTGCGGTCCGGGTCGTCGCCGATGGCGAAGTACTCGCGCGGGTTACGCACGCCGATGGCCGACTTGCGGCCGGTCACGAGGCAGTAGGTCGACCAGCGCACGAGCGCGGTGAGGGCCCACGGGAAGTAGTAGTGCAGCGAGGTGATCGCGACGTCCGGGCAGGCGTTGGCGTAGTCGATCGGGTAGACGTCGTCCCCGGCCACCAGCATCTCGGCGGAGTTGAACTCCCAGCCGAAGAAGGCGTTGACGACCTTGCTCACCGTCTCGGCCTCCCAGCCGGCCTGGGGCGACAGGAAGTCGTGGGTGACGGCATACCGGTTGTGCATCGGCTCGTCCGGCCGGAAGTCCATGACCATGGTCTCGGGGCCGATCGTCAGCGCCCGGGCGAACTTGTCGTAGTCGACCGTCGCCTGCAGGTGCATGAGCATGTTGCCGGACTCGTCGTAGGCCTGGTGCAGCCCCTCGACGTCCTTGACCTTGGAGACGCCGCGCCAGCCGCCGCCGTCGAACGGCTTCATGAAGAGCGGGTAGCCGACGTCCGCGGCGATGGTCTCGAGGTCGAAGGGGTCGTTGTACTTGCTCGAGGTGTAGGCCCAGCGCACGTTGTCCACCGGGTTCTTGTAGGGCACCAGCACCGTCTTGGGGATCTTCATGCCGAGGCGCAGCATCGCGACGTAGGCGCTGTGCTTCTCCATCGACTGGAACGTGAACGGGCTGTTGAGCAGATAGGTGTCGTTCATCAGCGACGCCTTCTTGAGCCACTCGCGCGGGTGGTAGTACCAGTACGCCAGCCGGTCGATGACCAGGCCGTGCCGCACCGGGTCGGTGAGGTCGAAGGGGTGGATGCGCACCCGCTCGCTGGTGATCGAGTGCGTCTCACCACCCGCCTCGACCGGGCCGACGAGCGACAGGATCGACTCGAAGGCTCGGGGCCAGTCCTCCTCCGCGCCGAGGAGCAGACCGATCAGATGCGTGCGCACGTCGTTGGCCATGTCGGAACGTTAGCGCCTCGCGGTGCCAGAGTCAGCGGGGGTCGGGTATGCCGTGGCCGTGGCGTCGCCGACAATGGAGGGGTGCTCTCCCCCGGTCCCGGTCGCCTCCTCCGCCTGCTCGCCGACGCGAGGCGGTGACCTGGGCGCTGCTGCTGGTGGGGATGGCGTTGAAGTACCTCACCGGAACCACCGACCTGGGCGTGAGCATCGCCGGTCCCGTCCACGGCTTCGTCTTCCTCGCCTACTGCGTCGTCGTGCTCGTCGTCGGCGTCGACCAGCGCTGGGGCGCCGGGCGGATCGTGCTCGGCCTGGCCAGCGCCATCCCGCCCTTCGTGACGATCCCCTTCGAGCGTTCGGTGCGCCGCCGCGGCCTGGGCGGCGAGCGCTGGCGGTTGCGCGAGGGCACCGGGCACACCGCGGTCGAGCGGGCGCTCGCGGCGGTGCTGCGCCGGCCGCTGCCCTCCGCGCTGGTGGCGCTGCTGCTCGTGGCAGGCGTCTTCAGCGCGCTGCTCGCGGTCGGACCTCCCGTCGGCTGACCGGCTGGCGCGGCCAACGAGCCACCGCGACCATCGGCCACCCCGCCACCCAGCACCCGGCAACCGCGGTGGGTATGAGTAGCCATCGCGACACCGAGCCACCGCGGTGGGTGCTCGTTGCCATCGCGACACAGAGCCACCGCGGTGGTTGGGCCTGTGGATGAGATCGGCGCGGGCGCGGGCCGAGCGGTCACGCTGAGACTCATGAAGACGGTGATCTCGCGCCGCCAGGCGCTCGCGCAGGGCACGACGACCGGGCAGATCCGGCACAAGCTCGATCGTGGTGACTGGCAGCAGCCATTCAGGGCGACCTACGTCCAGCACACGGGGCAGGTCACGTGGCTTGAACGCGTCGAGGCGGCGGTATCGGCTCGGGGTCCCGGTGCCGTGGTCAGTCTCCGTTGCGCTCTGCACCTGTGGGGCCTCACCCGGGAGCAGCCGGCGGTCATCACGTTGGCCGAGCATTTCGACACCCACCGCAGCGGCGCGCTCGAGGGCGTCAGGGTCCGACGACGTCGTCGGCTCGCCACCGCTCGGCGCTACGGGCTGCCGGTCACCACGCTGCCACAGACCATCATCGACGTCATCGCCCTTCGTCCCAGGGACAGCGACGACATGATGGCGCTCATCACCCGAGGAGTGTCCTCACGCAAGGTCACGGTGCCCGAGCTGCGCGACGAGCTCACGCACCATCCGCGACACCCGGCGCGCGAGGTCCTCACGGAGACCCTGACCGCCGCCGAGGAAGGCCTGGGCAGCGCGGCCGAGGCACGGTATGCCCGTGATGTCGAGGCGGCGCACGCCCTCCCCCGGATGCAACGCCAGGATCCGATCAGCCGTGCCGACGGCGGCACCCTGGCCCGCACGATGGACTTCCGCGACCGCGCGCGCGGGCTGGGCGTCGAGATCGACGGCAACCTCTGGCACCGGGAGAAGCAGCTCGCCGACCGGCGACGCGACCGTGAAGCAGCAGGAGCCGGTGGTGTGGTGCTCCGCGCCGGATGGGTGGAGGTGGTGGTCGACCCGTGTCGGCTGGCCGCCGATGTCGGGGCTGCCCAGCAGGCACGCGGCTGGACGGGTATGCCCCGGCCTGCGGGCATACCTGCGCCATCGCGACCGACCCCCGCTGGGCGAACGCCGGCTGAGACCGAGCGAACTGGTCGACGACCGCGGTGAGAAGGTGTCGCCGGGGCAACACAGAGCCACCGCGGTGGGCGACCACACCCGCGACACCGGCCGCTCGCGGTCGGACCTCCCGTCGGCTGACCGGCGCCGGCCGCCTCAGCAGAAGCGCGGCAGGTGGTGCTCCAGCTGCTTGCGCCACCACGGCCAGTCGTGGGCGCTGTCGTGGCCCCACAGGTCGAACTCGTGCGGGATGCCCTTGTCGGCCAGGATCCCCGCCATCCGGTGGGCCCCCGGCAGCGACTGGGTCGGGTGCACCTCGAAGGCGCCCTGCCCGGCGACCAGCAGGATGTTGGCGTGCTCGCGCACCCACTGCAGGTGGTCGCCCTCCATGCCCGCGACATACGCCGTCGGGTTGGCGAAGTAGGTCGCCTCGCCCAGCTCGCCCCACCCGTGCCACGAGCTGGGGTCGAAGTTGCCGGACAGGCTGATGCCGACGCCGAAGAGGTCGGGCCGCTTGAGCGCGAAGTTGACCGCGTGGAAGCCGCCCATGCTGGCCCCGACGGTCACGATGCGGTCGTGCCCTGGTGAGTCCTCGTCGACGAGCGGCACCACCGTGTCCAGGATCCAGCGCTCGTATGCCCCGTGCCGGCGCGCCCGCTCCTCGGTCGGCAGGCTGTTGTCGCTCCAGGTCAGGTGGTCGAAGGAGTCGACCGCGTAGAGCTTGATCCGGCCGTCGGCCAGCAGCGGGGCGACGGCGTCGAGCATCCCGTTGTTCTCGAAGTCCCACGCCCGACCGGCCTCGGAGGGGAAGACCAGCACCGGCCGGCCCCAGTGGCCGTAGCGGATGATCGCGCCCCGTCCGACGCCCTCGGTGTCGAGATCGATCTGCTCGCGCTCCATGGCTCTCCTCACCCGGCTCGACCGCCGGCCGACCCGACGTGGGGGCAAGCCTGCCACACCTCATACATCGCGCACCGGCGGTTCACAGCAGGCACATAGCCCCGGGCGGCGGAATGGACTCACACCACCGGACACCGCCCCCGAGGAGCACCCATGAACGCCCTGATCCTGCCCGCCGTCGACCTGCTCGCGATCGTCCTGCTGACCTTCGCGATCTACCTGCCCCGGCACCGACGCACCGAGCTGGTCCCGGCCTTCCTCGGGGTCAACGTGGGGGTGCTGGCCGTCAGCATGGCCCTCACCTCCTCGGCCGCGACGGTCGGTCTGGGGCTCGGGCTCTTCGGCGTCCTGTCGATCATCCGGCTGCGCTCCAGCGAGCTCAGCCAGCGCGAGATCGCCTACTACTTCGCCGCGCTCACCCTGGGTCTGCTCGGTGGCATCGGGGTGACCAGCCTCGTGGTCGGCATCGGCCTCATGGCGCTCGTCGTGCTCGCCCTCGCAGTCGGCGACCACACGCGGGTCGCCGGGCCGCAGGAGGAGCTGCAGCAGCAGCTGGTCGTGCTCGACCGGGCCGTCACCGACCCCGACGAGCTGCGCGACCGGCTGCGGGCGCTGCTCGGCGGCGAGGTCGTCACCGCCCGCACGGTGCGCCTGGACCTGGTCAACGACAGCACGCAGGTCGAGGTCGGCTGGCGGGCCTCCGGCAGGACCTCGCCGACGGTGCAGGCCCCGGCCGGCGCCTCCGCTCGCGAGGCGGTCGCCCGATGAGCCCGCTCGCCAGCCTCTCCCCCATCTCGCTGACGGACCTGGTCGCCGAGTCGGCCCTGCTCACCCGGGTGGACCGCAAGTACCTCCTCACCACCGCCCAGGTCGACGCCGCCCTGGCGGACCTGCCCGCCGGGACGCGCGTCCTGGAGATCGAGGGCCTGCGCCGGTTCGACTACGCCTCGACCTACTTCGACACCGACGACCGGCAGAGCTACCGCCTCGCCGCCACCGCGCGCCGCCGTCGCTGGAAGGTCCGCACCCGCTCCTACCTCGACACCGGGACCTGCTGGCTCGAGGTCAAGACCCGCGGTCCGCGCGGCACCACGGTCAAGGCGCGCCAGCCCCACCCCGTCGGTATGCCCGCCGCCCTCACCGCGGACGCGGCCGGCTTCGTGGAGCGCACACTGCGCGACCAGGGGGTGCCGCTGCCCCGGGACGGGTGGGACGCGGCACCCGCGCTCGGCACGGCATACCGCAGGACGACGCTTGCCCTCGCCGACGCGCCCGAGCCACGATCGACACGGCGCTGCGCTGGACCTCGCCGGACGGCACCGAGCTGGCGCCCGAGGGCGTCGCCATCGTCGAGACCAAGGGCGGGTCCACCCCGACCTCGCTGGACCGCGCGCTCTGGGCCGCCGGCCACCGGCCGGTGCGGATCAGCAAGTTCGCCACCGGCCTCGCCCTGCTCGACCCGACCCTGCCCGCGCACCGCTGGCACCGCCTGCTCACGACCACCGGCCCGCTGGCCGCCTGACCCACCACCCACCGAAGGAGAACCACCATGAGCACCACCCGCACCCGCCTGCGCACCACCGCCGCCAGCCTCGCCGTCGCCGCCCTGATCGCCGGCTGCGGCGTCCAGGAGACCACCGGCAGCACCGCCGCCGGCAGCACCGTCAGCACCGTCAGCACGAGCACCTCCGACAGCGAGGGCTCGACCGAGGACAGCACTGCCACGACCGAGGAGAACAATGAGGCGTCCGAGGGCGCCGGCGAGGACACCGAGGAGGCGATCGGCACCGTCGGCCTCACCACTCACGCAGACGGTGACGAGGCCGACTACGACGCGGCGAGCGCGGTGTCGGTCGAGCTGGCCGACGACGCCGGCAGCAGCGCCGGGAGCGGTGTCGAGGTGAGCAGCACCGAGGAGGGGACCGACCTGGTGACGATCACCGAGGCCGGCACCTACGTCCTCTCCGGGACCCTGACCGATGGCCAGGTCGTCGTCGACGTGCCCGAGGAGGACGACGTCACCGTCGTGCTCGACGGGGTCGAGATCACCAGCTCGCTCGGGTCGGCGCTGCAGATCAGCTCCGCCGAGGACGCGACCGTCGTGCTCGCGGACGGCTCGGACAACGCCCTGACCGACCCCGAGACGTATGCCCAGACCGAGGGGAGCGTCGACGAGGAGACCGGCGAGGAGGTGGACGCGCCCAATGCGGCGCTCTACTCCACCGCTGACCTCACCATCGCGGGCACGGGGGCGCTGACCGTCGAGAGCTACGGCAGCGACGGCATCACGAGCAAGGACGGCCTGGTGATCCTCTCGGGTGAGATCACCGTCAACGCCGTCGACGACGGGATCCGCGGCAAGGACTTCCTGTCGATCCAGGGTGGCACCCTCACCGTCACCGCCAACGGCGACGCGTTGAAGTCGGACAACACCGAGGACGGCACCGGCATCATCGCCGTCTCGGGTGACTCGACCGAGATCACCGTCGCGGCCGGCGACGACGCTGTGAAGGCCGAGAACGTCATCGACCTCGTCGACGGCACCCTGACCGTCACCCAGTCGCTCGAAGGACTCGAGTCGGCCCGGATCGTCGTCGAGGGCGGCACCACCGAGGTCACCGCGAGCGACGACGCGCTCAACGCCGCCTCCGACACGGTCACGCCGAGCGTGGAGATCAGTGGCGGCGAGCTCACCCTCACCTCGGACGGTGACGGCCTCGACTCCAACGGCACGGTCACGATGACCGGCGGCACGGTCGTGGTCAACGGACCCACGATGGACGGCAACGGCGCCGTGGACGTCGACGGTGACTTCCTCCTCTCCGGCGGCACCCTCACCGCGGTGGGCAGCGCCGGGATGATGATGGCACCGTCCACCGACAGCGAGCAGGCCTCGATCGCCACCGCTCTGTCCGGCTCGGTCGCGGCCGGCGAGACGCTCACCGTGACGGACGCCGACGGCGCCGTCGTCGCCGAGGTCGCGGTGACCAAGGACACCGCCTCGCTCGTCCTGTCCACCGCCGACCTGGTGGCCGGAGAGACGTATACCGTCACCGCCGGCGGGACCGAGGTCGCCACCGCGACGGCGGGTGAGTATGCGCAGATGGGCATGGGCGGAATGGGCGGCGGCCCCCGGCCCTGAGTCCCCCCGCAAAACCGACGGTCTCCGCCACTGACCTCACGGAAATCCGTCTGCAGGATGACGCCCCGGTCTGGTGACCACACCAGACTGGGGCGCGTGCAGTCACAGGATCACGTGCGTGTCGTCGAGGGAGATGCAGAGGGACACTCTGGCCGGACCCTAGGTCAGGCCGAGCTGGTCACCTCGGACCACGCCGTGATGCGGGTGGGCTACAGGGAGCCCACCCCGTCGCTTCCGCTGCACGTCGTGCTCGTCCCTGTCGCGGCAGGGGGCGACAGGGGCGAGCACACCAAGATCGACGTGACCGAGGTGATCCCTGCCGAGGGCGACGAGAGTATGGTGGCGCTCCGCCTCGCGCGGGCCGTCCCCGGGTGGACGCAGCCTCGGGTGGTCGGTCTCGCCTCGCTGACCTCCAAGCCCTGGTGGTGCAAGCTCTTCCCCTCGATGTGCTAGACCCGTCATCTGCATTGATGACGAACCACGGAAGGAGTGGTCGTGACCGGAACTGCTCCTGAGGTACGACGGACCCCAGCGCAGCAGCACTGGCGACGAGCAGGTCAGGCGGCGAACGTCCTGGCCGTGCTGACGGCCGGGCTGCTCGACCTCGGGACCGCCGGAGTGCTGTCCGGTCCGCTGCGCACCTTCGGCGGCATGGAGATCTCGGGTCTGGCCATGGCGCCAGCCGTGCTCGTCATGGTCGCTCTCCTCTTCGTCAGGAGGCGCTATCCGCTGCCGGTCCTGCTGGCGACCACCGGCATCTCGATCGCCGCCATGCTGGTCTTCACGACGGCGCAGCCGATCTTCTGCGTCCTGGTCGCCCTGCACAGCGCCGCACGGCGCGGCAACCTACGGCACTCGCTGCTGGCGCTGGCGATTGCCCTGACCACGGTTCCCATGGTGGTGCTCGCGGTGCACAGGTCCTACGACGACCCCACGCCGCTCGACTGGATCTTCCCCGGCGTGTTCTTCACCGTCGTCGTGATGACCGCCTGGGGGGTCGCGACCCGCGACCGACTCTCGCACGAGCGCAACCGGGACCTGCACGGTGAGATCGACGTCCGCGCCGAGGAGGCCGCGCACGCCGAGCGGCAACGCATCGCCCGCGAGCTGCACGACATCGTCGCCCACTCGGTCAGCGCCATGATGATGCAGGCCGCCGGTGCCCGCGCCATGAGCCAGTCCGTCGCGAAGGACGCACCGGACGACGCGCGGCTCGACACGGTCCAGCGCGCGCTCGGCACCATCGAGTCGACCGGGGCGCAGAGCATGCGCGAGCTGCACCGGCTGCTCGGCGCGCTGCGCGAGGACCAGATCCACGACCACCTGCCCAGCAGCCTCGACCTCGACCACGCCCCCAGCGCCCAGCCCGGGCTGGACGACATCGACGCCCTGGTGGAGGTGCCGCGCAGCAGCGGTCTCATCGTCGAGGTCCACCGCTCGGGACACGCGCGGACGGTCGACCCGTCGGTGGGCGCGGCGGCATACCGGGTGGTGCAGGAGTCGCTCACCAACGCGCTCAAGCACGCAGGGCGCGGTGCGCTCGTGGACGTCTACCTCGCGTGGCAGGACACCGAGCTGCAGGTGCAGGTCCGCTCCCGCGCCAGCCACGGGATGCGTCCGGGGACGCCCAACGGCGGCACCGGGCTCCGCGGGCTGCGCGAGCGGGTAGGGCTCGTCGGCGGGAGTTTTGAGGCCGGGTGGTCCGGTGAGGAGTTCATCAACACCGCCGTCCTGCCGGTGCGGCCGCCCACGAGCGGAGGCCCGGCCGAGCGGCCGGCACCCGGCACGGCGGGGCGGGAGTGAGCATCACGGTCGTGATCGCCGACGACCAGCAGGAGGTCCGCGAGGGCTTGGAGATGCTGCTCGGCGTGCACGGCGACATCGAGGTGGTCGGCCTCGCCGCGGACGGCGACGAGGCGGTCGCGCTGACCGAGCAGACCTCGCCCGACGTCGTCGTCATGGACATCCGGATGCCGGGGACGGACGGCATCGAGGCGACCCGCCGGATCGTGCAGGAGTGTCCCGAGCAGGGGGCCGTCACGACTGTCCTCATGCTCACGACCTTCGACCACGACGATGCGCTCTACGGCGCGCTGCGGGCCGGGGCGTCGGGCTACATGCTCAAGGACGCCGCCCCCAGCCGGCTCCCCGACGCGATCCGGCAGGTCGCCGCGGGCGAGTCCTGGATCGACCCGAGCGTGGCCGGCAAGGTCATCGAGACGCTGCGCGACACGGCACCGCGGGACGCCCGGGGGCTGCCGGACCTCGACCTGCTCTCCCCGCGCGAGCTCGAGGTGCTGAAGCTCATGGGCGACGCGCCCTCCAACACCGACCTCGCCCGGCAGCTCTACGTCTCCGAGGCGACGATCAAGACCCACATCTCCCGGCTGCTCATGAAGACCGGCAGCTCCGAGCGCGCCCAGCTCGTCGCCCTGGCCTACAAGACCGGTCTCGTCCAGCCCTGACCCTTCTCTGAGGGCCCGCGCGGCGTACCAACTTTGCGCGGCGCGGCGGGAGGACGGCGAGCGCGCCTGGAGCCCGGAAGGACATCTTGCGGCGAAGTGGCGTCTTGACAGGAAAGGTGCCCTGACCTGCGAAAACGCCGTTTGCGAGGCTTCCGTGAGCGCCGACATACTCGTCCGGTGCCCACCCGCATCGGACTCTTCGGCACCGGACGCCTCGGCTCGGCGATCCGGCGGCTCGCCGACTCCCGGGACAACGTCGACGTCGTCTGGGCGGTGGGGAGCAGCGACCCCGAGGCACGGGAGGCGGTGGACGTCGCGATCGACGTCAGCACCGGCACGGCCGTCGCCGCGCACCTCGCGTGGGCGCAGCGCAGCGGCACCGATCTCGTGGTCGGCGCGACCGGCTTCGACCCCGCGCTGCTCGACACCGAGCTGGGCGTGCGGGTGCTCGTCGCACCGAACTTCTCCCTCGGTGTCGCCCTCGCCCGCCGCGTGAGCAGACTGCTCGGCGGGTATGCCGCCGCGCACCGCGCTGCGGGCATACCGGTCGACCTCGCAGTCACCGAGACCCATCACCGCCACAAGGTCGACGCACCTAGCGGCACCGCGCTCTCCCTGCGCGACGCGCTGGCCGACGCTGCCGGTGAGGGCGCAGCGGAGGTCCAGACCACCAGCCTGCGACTCGGGGAGGTCGTGGGCGAGCACGCGGTCACCCTCGCCTCCCCCACCGAGACGATCACCCTCCGGCACACCGCGCACGACCGCGACCTCTTCGCCACCGGCGCCCTGACGGCCGCACTCTGGCTCACCGACCGGCCCGGACCGGGCCTGTTCACCCTCGACGACCTCGCCGAGGACCACCTGAAGGAGACAGCATGAGCAGCAGCCTCACCGCAGCACCGTTCACGGGTCTCGGCGTCGCCCTGGCGACGCCGTTCACGACCGGGACCGACGCCGTGGGCGGCTCGCGAAGCCCGCTGTCGACCACGACGCCTTCGGCCGCCTCGTCGAGCACGTGATCGCCGACGGGCGGGGCGTCGACTGGCTGGTCGTCCTCGGCTCCACCGGCGAGGCCGCCACGGTCACCGACGTCGAGCGGCACGCGCTGGTGCGCCAGGCCGTCGAGCTGGCCCGCCGGGACGACCGCCGCATCCCGGTCGTCGTCGGGGTCGGGCACAACGACACCGAGCGCACCTGCGAGCTCGCCGGGCAGGCTGCGGCCGCTGGGGCCGACGCCCTGCTCGTCGTCACGCCGTTCTACAACAAGCCCCAGGTCAGTGGCCTGGTGGCGCACTACCGCGCCGTCGCCGACGCGGCGCCGGGGCTGCCGATCATCGCCTACAACGTGCCCGGCCGCACCGGCTGCAACATCACTCCCGAGGCGCTGCGGGCGATCTGGAAGATCGACCAGGTCGTCGCGATCAAGGAGAGTTCGGGCGACCTGCGCCAGGTGGCCCGGATGTGCCAGGAGGCGCCGCAGGGCCGTGCGGTGCTCGCCGGGGACGACGACCTCGCGCTGGCCGGCATCGCCGTCGGCGCGCAGGGGCTGGTCTCGGTGTGCGCCAACGTGGTGCCGACCGAGACCCGGCGCCTCGTGCACGCCGCGATGGCCGGTGATCTGCCCCTCGCTCGCGAGAGCGCTGCGCTGCTGGCACCGACGATGGCGGCGATGTTCGCCGAGACCAACCCGGTGCCGGTCAAGGCCGCGCTGGCGTGCCTCGGCCTGGCCACCGCACAGGTACGGCTGCCGCTCTCCCCCGCCGAGCCGGACACCTGGTCGCAGGTCCAGACCGCCCTCGCCGACCTGCAGACCTCCCGCCGCAGCGGCTCGGCGTCGATCGGACGGCTGCCGGAGCGGGTCGCCGTGCCGCACGACACCTCGGCGCTGGCGTCGTGAGCACCGTCGGCACCATGGAGTCCATGACTCCGCAGGACACGACCGACGGCACCTCCCTGCATCAGGTCTTCGCCGAGGGCCGCGGCATCGATCCGACGGTGGAGCACGTGGAGGAGCTGCTCGCCGGGCTGGAGGACGGCTCGATCCGGGCCGCCCGCCGCGCCGAGGACGGCACCTGGGCCGCGCACGGCTGGGTCAAGCGCGGCATCCTCGCCGCCTTCCGGCTCAGCGAGACCGTCGAGCTCGACTGGCCGGGCGGCAGCGTCGACAAGTCGCTCGTGCCGGCGCGCCGGATCACGGCGGGCGACGGCATACGCCTCGTGCCGGGCGGCACCGCCGTCCGCCGCGGCGCGCACCTCGCGCCCGGGGTCGTCGTCATGCCGCCGAGCTATGTCAACGTCGGCGGGCGTGTCGGCGCCGGCTCGATGGTCGACAGCCACGTGCTCGTCGGGTCGTGCGCGCAGGTCGGCGAGCGGGTGCACCTGTCCACGGCCGTGCAGCTGGGTGGCGTGCTCGAGCCGGTCGGTGCCCGCCCGGTCGTCGTCGAGGACGACGTCTTCGTCGGGGCGCAGTGCGGGCTCTACGAGGGCGTGGTCGTCCGTCGCGGTGCCGTGCTGGCACCGGGCGTCACGCTGACCTCGGGGACGACGATCTACGACCTGGTCGACCAGCGGGAGCTGCGCGGCGAGGTGCCCGAGCGCGCCGTCGTCGTGCCCGGCTCCCGCCCGGCGCGCGGCGACTACGCCGACGTCCTCGGGCTCTCGCTCTACGCCCCGGTGATCGTGAAGTACCGCGACACCGCGACCGACGCCGCCACGGCGCTCGAGGAGTCGCTGCGGTGAGGACGGCCTCGCGGGTGGCGGGCCAGGGCCTGTCACCCATCCGACGCATGGCGCTCGGAGCCCCGCCGGACGCGGTCAACCTCGGGCTCGGCGAGCCCGGGTGGCCGCTGCCGACCGGACAGGCCGTGCGTCCGGACGAGGGCTCGGTCGACCTGTCCTACGGGCCCAACACCTCCGACCCGGCGCTGGTGGACGCGATCGCCGGCTACGCCCAGGCCCGCGGTGCGGACACGGTCGGTCCGGACGGGGTCATGGTCACCGCCGGCAGCCAGGCGGCGCTCTTCGCGCTCTTCCAGGCGTATGCCGAGCCCGGATCGGCCGTGCTCGCGCCCGACCCCGGCTTCGTCGCCTACCCCACCCTCGCCCGGCTGTGCGGCGCGACGCCGGTCGGCTACCCGCTCGGCCCGGACGGTGACCTCGACGCTGACGCGCTGCTCGCGGCGCTGTGCGAGCACGGGCATACCTCCCTGGTCGTGCTCAACCACCCCGCCAACCCGACCGGCGGGTTGACCTCCTCCGGCGCGCTCGAGCGGGTCGCCGAGGCGTGCGCGGAGCGCGACGTGCTCCTCGTGAGCGACGAGGTGTATGCCGAGCTGTGGGTCGACGAGCCGCCTGCCTCGCTGCGCGACGTCACGGACGTGGGCGTGGTGCTGGGGTCGATGAGCAAGGCCTTCGGCGCGCCCGGGCTGCGGATCGGTTGGGCGACCGGTGACCCCGAGGTGCTCGCGCCCGCCCGGCTGGTGCACAACGCGATGACCACGGCACCCTCCCGACTGTCCCAGCGCGCCGCGCTCGCGCTGCTCGAGGCCGCGGGCGAGGTGCTTCCTGCGGCGCGCGAGCAGCTCCGCCTGCGCTGGGACGCGGTCGCGCGACTGGCCCCCTGCGCAAATGGACATCGGTTTCTGGGCGACGGGCCCCAGAAAGCTCGGTCCAGAAGTGCGGGACGGGTGGGGTTCTACCTCTGGCTCCCGCTCCCGGAGGGCATCGACCCCGACGGCACCGAGGCCTTCGCGCTGCGACTACGCGACGAGGGCCGCGTGACCACGATCCCCGGCACCGCCTTCGGCGCGCGCGGGTCGGGCTTCCTGCGGGTGAGCCTCGGCGGGCCGGTGGAGGATCTCGAGGAAGGACTGCGGCGCCTGGCGCCCTGGTGGAAGGCATGATCTTGACCGCTGCGACGACCGACCTGTTCGCCTTCGACGAGGCGAGGCTGGACGAGCTCACGACCCGGCACGGCACGCCGTTCTTCGCCTACGACCTGGCCGCGGCGCGGGAGCGCTTCACCGGGCTGCGGGCCGCGCTCCCGGCCCGGGTCCGGCTCGCGTATGCCGTGAAGTCCAACCCGGGGCTGCCGCTCCTGGAGACCTTCGCCGAGCAGGGCGCATGGTTCGACTGCGCGAGCGCGGGCGAGGTCTCGACCGCGCTGGCGGCCGGCGCGACCGGGCGGGGCATGGTCTTCGCCGGACCGGCCAAGACCGAGCGCGACCTGCAAGCGGCGCTGTTTGCCGGTGCCCGGATCCAGGTCGACGGGATCGAGGACGTGGCGCGGCTGCACGACCTGCACACCGGGGACCACCCGCTGCCCGTCAACGTCCGCGTCAACCCTGCCGCGGGTGTGTCGGAGGTCGCGACCATCATCGGCGGTGGAGGCCCGAGCGCCTTCGGCGTCGACGAGGAGGTGATGGAGGACTTCGTGACGGAGGCGGCCCGCTACGACCGGGTCGAGATCAGGGGGCTGCAGGTCTTCGCCGCGAGCAACGAGCTGGACGCGGGCAGGTTGCTGGCCAACCACCGCACCGCGCTGCGGATCGGGCAGCGGCTGCAACAGCTGGTGGGTCGCGAGCTGGACCTGATCGACATCGGCGGCGGGCTCGGCATCCGGTATGCCCTCACCGAGCCGACGCTCGACGTCCGCGCCCTGGGCGCCGGGCTGGGTCGGATCCTGGCCGAGAACGACTGGTTCACCGGTGAGCTGCTGCTGGAGCCGGGTCGCTGGCTGTCCGGCCCGACGGGGGTCTACGCCGCGCGCGTGGTGCGGACGAAGGTCTCCCGCGGCGAGCGGTTCGTCATGCTCGAGGGCGGGATCAACCACCTGCTCCGGCCGCTGCTGACCGGGCAGTCGTTTCCGACGCTGGCCGTCCGCAACGGCGAGGGGGTGCTGGCGGGCGAGTCCTCGGCCGCCACGCTGGCCGGGCCGCTGTGCACGTCCTTGGACCGCGTGGGGACCGGCGACCTCCCCACCGACCTCCGCCCTGGTGACGTCGTGGTCTTCGGGCAGACCGGTGCCTACGCCTACACCCAGGCGATGAGCCACTTCCTCTCGCACGCGCTGCCCGAGCAGCACTGGGTGGGCTGAGCCGACCGCCGCCGCCGGCCGTCGCTCCCGTCCACCTCAGATCGTCACGACGATCTTGCCGCCGGGGCTGCCCTGCTCGGAGAGACGGTGCGCCTCGGCGATGTCAGCCAGGTCGAAGGTGCGCGCCACGTTGACCCGCAGCGAGCCGGCCGCCACGAGCTCGGCGAGCGCCTCCAGGTGCTCCCGCTCGGGGCGGACGAAGACATACTGTCCGCCGAGGCCGAGCACGGTCTCGGCGTCGACGACGGAGGCCACGCGGCTGGGGTCCTTCACCTGAGCGGGCGCATCCGCCAGCGCGTCCCCGCCGACGAGGTCGAGGACGGCGTCGACGGGCTCGGCGAGCTGCTCGCTGACCGGCCCGGCGTGGTGGTCGAGGACCTCGGAGGCGCCGAGACGGCGGACCAGGTCGTGGTGCGCGGGCGAGGCGGTGCCGATCACCTCGGCTCCGAGCGCAGCCGCGATCTGGACCGCGAGATGGCCGACGCCACCGGAGGCCGCGTGCACGAGCACCCGGTCGCCGGCCTGGACCTGCAGCGCCTCGGTCAGCACCTGGTATGCCGTGAGTCCGGCCAGCGGCATCGCGGCGGCCTCCTCGAAGGACAGGCCCTCCGGCATACGCGACACCGTGCGCTCCGGGGCGGGGACGAGCTCGGCGGCCGTGCCGTGGGAGACGTCGTCACGGCGGACGTAGCCCCAGACCCGGTCGCCGACCTGCAGCCCGGTGCGGACGGCGGGGCCGACCGCCTCGACCACCCCGGCGACGTCCCAGCCGGGGACGATCGGCAGGTGGTGCGGGTAGGCGCCCTGCAGGTAGCCCTCCCGGATCTTCCAGTCGACCGGGTTGACGCTGGTCGCGCGGGCCCGCACGAGGACGGTGTCGGGGCCGACCGGCGGGTCGGGCCGCTCGCCCACGGTCAGGACGTCGGCTCCGCCGAAGGTCTCGTAGCTCGCTGCACGCATGGGGTCGTCCTCCTCGGGTCGGGACCGTGCGTCAGTGACGCACGGCAGGGAGAACGCCCACGCGCGGACACTATTCCTGGGGCGTCGCGGCGGGCGTGGGCTCCGGCTCGTCGTCCAGGTCACGCATACCCCGCACCGGGGAGAGCGCCACCGGGAGCGTCGCCACCGCCATGAGCACCGTGCCGGCCAGCGCCGTCGGCCAGGCGCCCCACACCGTCACGAGCACGCCGGCGACCAGCGCCCCGACCGACAGCGCACCCCAGGAGAGCAACCGGTAGGCCGAGTTGACCCGCCCCCGCAGCCGAGCGGGCACCGCGAGCTGACGCACCGTCACCGCCTGCGAGTTCGCCACCCCGATGCCGAGCCCGGAGACCAGGAAGGCCACCGCCAGCACGACCAGGGACCGCAGGCTCGTGCTCCCGCTGAGCAGCACCCCGACCAGCGGGGCGGTGTTGCCCAGCAGCATGGACACCACGAGCGAGCTCCGTAGCCCGCCCAGCCGGTCAGCCGGGCACTCAGTCCGGCCCCGAGGAAGGCCCCGACCCCTCCCGCCATGAGGACCAGCCCGAGCGCGAGCGGGCCGTCGCTGCGCCCGCCCACCACGGCGACGGTCAGCGCCAGCATGAAGACCTCGTTGCCGAGGTTCCACACCGTCGCCTCCGCGGCCAGCGCCCGCACGACGCGGTGGCGCAACATCGTGACCAGACCCTCCTTCGCCTGCGCCAGCGTGCCTCCCTCCGAGGGCTCCACCTCCGGCTCCGCCAGCCGGACGCGGCGCAGCAGCAGCGCCGAGACGAGATGGGTCGCGGCGTTGACCAGCACGGCGACCGGCGCCGTCACCGCCTGCACGAGCGCACCACCCAGGCCGGACCCGCCGATGCCGACGGCCGACTGCGTCGCGGTGATCCGCGCGTTGGCGTCCGGCAGCTGCTTCGGTGTGACGACGTGGGGCAGGAAGGAGAAGTCCGCGAGCATGTGGAGCACCGCCAGCGCGCCCACCGCGAAGGTCGCGGCCACCAGGAGCGGCACGGTGAGCTGGCCGGTCAGCGCCAGGACCCCCACCGTCAGCAGCAGGCCGGCCCGCCCGAGCTCGGCCCCGATCATCAGCGGGCGACGCCGCCGGTTGTCCACGAGCACCCCGAGCCACAGCGTGAGCAGCAGGTAGGGCAGGAAGGTCGCGGTGCGCACCCACGACAGCTCTTGCGCGCTGGCCCCGAGCGTGACGAGCGCCAGCACCGGCAGCGCCAGCTCCCCGATCTCGCCGCCGACGGCACCCGCCGTGCTCGCGCCCCACACCCGACGGTAGTCACGGTTCACCCACGCGCTTGTAACCTTTGTCATGCGAATGAAAGTTACTCAAGCATCACCCGTCGCCGCAACCGGTGTCGGTCGGTCACCGGTTAGGATGAGGTATGCCGACACGACCTGCCCCGAGCGCCCCGGGCCAGCTCGAGCTGGTGCGCAGCTTCGTCAACACGCTCGACGTCGAGGCCGACGTCGACCAGCTGGCCGACGCGGAGTCATGGGCCACCTGGGCGGTGAGTCAAGGCATACCCGAGCCGGCGTCGCGGTCCGAGCTGGCGCGGCTGCGGGACCTGCGCGAGGCGATGCGGACCGGCCTGCTGGCCAACCACGACCGCGCGCCAGTGCCGCCCTGCGTCCGGCAGAGCCTCGACGACGCCCTCCTCTGGTCGCGGGCCCGTCCGATTCTGGGCACGGTCGGCATCACGCTGGAGGTGGGCGCCACCGGAGCGCGCGGCCTCGCCGGGCGGCTCCTGGCGATCGTTGGCGACGCCCTGGCCGACGGGACGTGGTCACGCCTCAAGGCCTGCCGTGACGACAGCTGCCGGTGGGCGTTCTACGACCGGTCCCGCTCCCGCACCGGCCAGTGGTGCTCGATGGACGTCTGCGGCAACCGCAACAAGCAGGCCCGCTGGCGGGACCGTCAGGGCTGACAGGGTCGCGACATTTCAGTGCCGGCGCAGGTCGAGCGCCAGGACCATGTCGAGCGCGTCCTCCACCGTCGCCATCTCAGCAGCAGTGAGGTGCCCGACCCGGGCGCCCAGCCGACCGGTGTCGACGGCCCGCAGCTGCTCGACGAGCACGCGCGTCGGTCGGTCGCCGATCGAGATCGAGGGTCGGAAGGTGCGCTCGGGCGCCGACACCGACGTCGGCGCGAGGATCACCGTGGAGAGCGGAAGGTCCTCGGACTGCACGACGACTCCGAGCCTGCGCCCCCGCTGCTCATGTCCTCGCGCTCGACGATCGTGCGGCACCTCGTAGACGTCACCGCGCGCCAGCATCGTCCCAGTCCTCCATCACGCGGCGCACCGCTGCCCGGTCGTCGGGGTCCGCCATCGCGCGTAGCGCCTCGACGCGCATCCGCTCGCGCCGCCGCAGCCGCGCGGCCATCACCAAGGCGTCGCGGACAGCCTCCGACACGCTCAGGCCGTTCGCCGTCAGCTCCTGCAACGCTGTTTCCGCCGCCCCACTGATCCGTACGTTCACGAGACTCATGGTGGCAGGCTACCGGGATGTAAGACATGTGTGTTACAGCAGGCTGTGGATACCCGCGACGTCGGGCTGCACCTCGACCTCGAGAGGTGCGTGCCTGGATGCCGGGTCACTCCTGAGCCGGCCGTAGGTCAGGACGTCCACCCGCTCGCCGTCGATGAGGAATTTCCCCCGCTCGCGCCCCTCCGGCAGGAAGCCAGCCGCCCGGGCCACCCCGCCGGAGGCCGGGTTGTCGACCCGGTGGCCCAATTCGAGCCGCTCCAGACCGACGGCCAGGAGGCGGTCGCACACCGTGGCGACGGCCCGCCCCATGACGTGCCGGCCACGGTGCCCGGCGTGCATCCAGTAGAAGACCCACCCGGTGCGGTTGACCTGGTCCACGATGACGCCGACCACGCCCACGAGCCGGGCGGCGCAGGTCACGGCATACCCTCGCCTCCCCTCCGCCTGCAGCCAGGTGACGTAACCCCGCGCCGACCCGAGATCGCTGACCTCGCCCTGGCGCGCCATGTCCGGGGCGCTGCGGAAGGCCTCGAGCACGGCCGCGGCGTCGCCGTCGCGCACGGCGCGCAGCCGGTATGCCTCTGCTCCAGGATCGTCGGTCACGTCGCCACGGTAGGGCCCGCGAGGCAGCGGCGCACGGGTTTTTCCCCGACGTGCTCGGTGGCCCTACGCTGGTGCGGTGCTCCTGGGGATCCCTGACTACGGGACGTTCTTCGTCGCCGCGCTGCTCATCATCCTGCTGCCCGGGCCGAACTCGATGTTCGTGCTGTCCGAGGCGGCCCGTCGCGGCATCGGTCGAGGCTGGTCGGCCGCGGCCGGTGTCTTTGTGGGCGACTCGGTGCTCATGGGGCTCACCTTCCTCGGCGCCGCCTCGCTGCTGCAGGGCAACCCCGTGGTCTTCAGCGTCGTGAAGTACCTCGGCGCGGCCTACCTCGCCTGGATCGGCTGGCGCCTGGTGCGGGCCGGCATCGCCGCCTTCGGCCAGCAGCAGCCCGCGACGGCGGAGGAGACGGTGGCCCCGCCCCGGCGCGGCGGCTCCTTCCTCACGGCGCTGGTGCTGAGCCTGCTCAACCCCAAGGCCATCCTGTTCTTCGTCGCCTTCTTCGTGCAGTTCCTCCGCCCGGACTCGGCCCGGCCACTGCTCGACTTCCTCGTGCTCGCGACGACGATGCAGGTGCTGAGCATGATCTACCTCGGCCTGCTCATCGTGGGCGGCACCGCGCTCGCCCGCGGCTTCCGCCGGCACCGCCGCACCTCGGGCGGCCTGACCGGGCTCGTCGGCGCGGTCTTCGTCGGCTTCGGCGTCAAGCTCGCCGCCGCCTCGCTCTGAGCGCCACGCTGAGAGCACGTCTCAGCGGGAGCGGTGCTCCGCCCGCTGCAGGCGCAGCGGCAGCAGGCTGATGCTCCGGTGCTCGGGGCGGTCCTCGGGCGCCTGGCTCACCCGGTCCCCGTAGCGCCGGCTGATCCAGGCCGCGCTGAGCCCGTGGAGGTAGACGCTGAGCAGGATGGTCCACCCGGCGATCACGAAGATCTCCTCCGACCGGGGCAGGCCCGCCGTCGTCACCACGAGGACGGCGTAGACGATCGACGCCAGCCCCCGCGGCCCGGCCCAACCGACGTAGAGCACGGTCGGCGCGCTCACCCCGCTGCCCAGCAGCGCCACCGTCGTCGCCAGCATCCGCACGACCAGCAGGCTGGCCAGCGCGTAGATCAGGTGGCCCGGGTCGAGGTCGGCGACGAGGTCACTGGCGATCGCGCCACCGAAGAGCAGGAAGGTGAGCAACGTCAACAGCTGGCCCTCGGACTGCGCGAAGGTGGTGGTGTGCTCCAGCACGGGGCGGGACGTCGCCCCGAGGACCGCGCCGGCCACGAAGGCGGAGACGAAGCCGTTGCCGCCCATCAGCTCGGCCGCTGCGTAGGAGCAGCCGGCCACCGCCACCACCCCGAGCCGCAGTGACGGTGCGGTCGTCCACGACCGCTCGTGCGCCCAGCCCAGGAGCCGCCCACCCAGCCAGCCGGTCAGCCCGCCGACGAGCACACCCAGGCCGACGATCTGCGCGAGCAGGACGACATACCCCGCCGCGGTGTCGGTCTGCGCCAGGGCGACGTCGATGAGGATCACGACGAAGGGGACCACCAAACCGTCGTTGAGCCCGCTCTCGACGTTGAGCGTCTGGCGGATGCGCTGGGGCACCGAGGGGCTCTCCACGAAGGACTGGCCGAGCGCGGCGTCGGTGGGTGCCAGCGTGGCGGCGAGGAGGGCCAGCGCGATGAGGGGCATCGAGGGCAGCAGCAGCCACCCCACCCCGGTGCCGATGAGCACCGCCGCCGGCAGCCCGATCAGCAGCAGCCGCAGCGCCAGACTGTGCTCGCGGACCACGGTCCGCAGATCGAGCCGGGAGGCGTCGGTGAAGAGCACCAGGACCAGCGTCGCCTCCGCCAGGACGCTCACCACCTCGTCCTCCACGTCGAGCCGCACGACATCCAGCACAGCCGGGCCGAGCAGGAGTCCGGCGGTGGTGAAGAGCATCGGCATCGTGACCGGGGTGCCCGCGAGCCGCCCGGCCAGCACGCTGAAGGCGAGGACCGCGAGGGCCACCACCAGGACGATCGACACCATGCCGCTCAGCGCTCCCACTCCTCGAAGATCAGCCAGGTCCGGGTGGCGCGGACCCCGGGCACCCCCTGGATCCGGCCGAGCACGACGTCGCGCAGCTCGTGGTTGTCGCGTGCCCGCACCTCGACGAGCATGTCGAACTCCGCGCCCACCAGCGCCACCCGCTCCACCCGCGGCAGCACCTCGAGGGCGTCGAGCACCTCCCGCCAGCTCCCCTGCTCGATCGAGACCGACACGTAGGCCGCGGTCGCCAGGCCGAGCTTGTCGGGGTCGACCTGCGCGGCATAACCGGTGATCACCTTGTCCCGGTGCAACCGCTCCAGCCGGGTGTATGCCGTCGCCCGGCTGATGTGGACCCGCTCGGCGAGCGCGCGCACCGACAGCCGTCCGTCCCGGCGCAGCTCGGCGACGATCGCGCGGTCCGTGTCGTCGAGCGCCGGCGCCACCTGTCCGGTAAGCGATGCCGCGGCCGGTGACTGATCGGACGATCGGTCCTCAGGCATACCTCGATCCTGCCAGATGTCCGCAATCTACGGCAGGAGTGGTCCGCCTGTGCGAGCGCGCGGGACGATATCGGTCAGACGTCTAGCCGTGAGGACTCGATGATGAGCGACATCACCCACCTGCTGCCCTGCCCCGAGCCGGTGCAGCTGATCGCCGCCGACGGCACCGCCGTGGAGCCGAGCGAGCAGGCCCGCGAGCGCGGCTACGCGATGCCGGAGGCCGAGGACCTGCTCGCCGTCTGGCGCGCGATGGTCATCGGCCGCCGCTTCGACGCCCAGGCGACCGCGCTGACCAAGCAGGGCCGGCTCGCGGTCTACCCCAGCTCCCGCGGCCAGGACGCCTGCCAGGTCGCGCCCATCCTGGCGCTCGGCGAGCAGGACTGGCTCTTCCCCACCTACCGCGACTCGATGGCGCTGGTCACCCACGGCATCGACCCGGTCCAGGTGCTGACGCTGCTGCGCGGTGACTGGCACTGCGGCTACGACCCGCAGGCCACCCGCACCGCCCCCCAGTGCACCCCGCTCGCCACCCAGGCGGTCCACGCCGCCGGTGCCGCCCACGGGCTCGCCCGCCGCGGCACCGACGCGCTCGCGCTGTGCCTCATCGGCGACGGCGCGACCAGCGAGGGCGACTTCCACGAGGGCCTCAACTTCGCCGCCGTCTTCGAGGCCCCGACGGTCTTCCTCGTGCAGAACAACAAGTACGCCATCTCCGTCCCGCTCGCCAAGCAGACCAAGGCCCCGGCGCTCGCCTACAAGGGCGTCGGCTACGGCGTGCGCAGCGAGCAGGTCGACGGCAACGACCCGGCCGCGGTGCTCGCCGTCATGCGGGAGGCGTATGCCCACGCCCGGGCCGGGCACGGCCCGGTCCTCGTCGAGGCGCACACCTACCGCATGGAGGCGCACACCAACGCCGACGACGCGACCCGCTACCGCACCAAGGACGAGGTCGACGGGTGGACCGGGCAGGACCCGATCGTCCGGCTCCAGGCATACCTCGTCGAGCAGGGGCACCTCGACGACGCCCGGATCGAGGAGGTGCGCGCCGAGGCCGAGGAGCTCGCGGCCGACCTGCGGACCCGCATGAACGCCGAGCCGACCGTGGAGCCGCTCGAGCTCTTCGACCACGTGTATGCCGAGCCCACGCCGCAGCTGCGCGAGCAGCGCGAGATGGTCCGCACCGAGCTCGCGGGCACCGCCACGGCGGCGCACGGGAGCACCCAGACGGAGGACGCGAGATGAGCCCGACCACCTACGCCAAGGCGCTCAACGCCGCGCTGCGCGACGCGCTGACCGAGGACCCGGACGTGCTCGTCATGGGCGAGGACGTCGGCGCGCTCGGCGGCGTCTTCCGCATCACCGACGGCCTCACCCGGGACTTCGGCGAGGACCGCTGCGTCGACACCCCGCTGGCCGAGGCCGGGATCGCCGGCTTCGCCGTCGGGCTCGCCATGCAGGGCTTCCGGCCGGTGGTCGAGATGCAGTTCGACGCCTTCGGCTACCCCGCCTTCGAGCAGGTCACCTCGCACATCGCCAAGATGCGCAACCGGACCCGCGGCGCGCTGCCGATGCCGCTGGTCATCCGGATCCCGTATGCCGGGGGCATCGGCGGCGTCGAGCACCACTGCGACTCCTCCGAGGGCTACTACGTCCACACCCCGGGGCTGCACGTCGTCACCCCCGCGACGCCGGCCGACGCCTACTCGCTGCTGCGCGAGTCCATCGCCTCCGACGACCCGGTCGTCTTCATGGAGCCGAAGAGCCAGTACTACACCAAGGCCGACCTCGAGCTGCCCACGAGCACCGAGCCGATCGGGCAGGCCGCGGTGCGCCGTGAGGGGTCCGACGTCACACTCGTGACCTACGGCCCGCAGCTCGCGACCGCGCTCAAGGCGGCCGAGGTCGCCGCCGCCGAGGAGGACTGGGACGTCGAGGTCATCGACCTGCGCACACTCGTGCCCTTCGACGACGCGACCGTGGAGGCCTCGGTGCGCCGGACCGGGCGGGCCGTCGTGCTCGCCGAGGCGCAGGGCTTCGCCGGGATGGGTGCCGAGATCGCCGCCCGGGTGCAGGAGCGCTGCTTCCACAGCCTCGCCGCGCCGGTGCTGCGGGTCAGCGGGCTGGACATCCCCTACCCGCCGCCCAAGCTGGAGCACACCCACCTGCCCGGGGTCGACCGCATCCTCGACACCATCGCCCGGCTGCAGTGGGACGACGAGCCCGACCACACGCATACCCCGCACGAGCACGAGGTGTCGGCATGACGCAGGTCTTCCGGCTGCCGACCTGGGCGAGGGGCTCACCGAGGCCGAGATCGTCGAGTGGCACGTCAGCGCTGGTGACGAGGTCGTCGTCGACCAGGAGGTCGTGACGGTCGAGACCGCCAAGGCCGCGGTGTCGGTGCCCTGCCCGTATGCCGGCACCGTCGCCCAGGTGCACGCCGAGGCCGGGCAGGTGCTGCCCGTCGGCGAGCCGCTCATCACGATCGGCGCCGAGGTGGCCGCCGGTGACGGCGCTGGTGCCGACATCAACACTGCTGCGGGCGCCCGCTCGCGGGCCGACGGCGAGGCCGGCCCGCAGGGAGCCGGCGGTGAGCAGTACCGCGAGGAGGAGCGGGCCGGGGCCGAGCTGCCCGAGGACGAGCCGGAGCGGCCGCTCATCGGCTACGGCGCGGGCGAGGGCCCGGCCCGCCGCGCCCGCACCGGCGGCCGACGCCGCCGCGCCGCGGCGACCCGACCGGACACCCCGTCCGTCCGCGACACCACCTCCCGACCGAACACTCCTGCTGCCCGCCCGGACCACCCGGCCGCCGTCCGCGTCATCTCCCCGCTGGTGCGCCGGCTGGCCGCGGATCGGGGCGTCGACATCGCCGAGGTGCCGCCCGGCCCGACCGGCGTGATCCGCAAAGCCGACCTCACGGCATACCTCGAGCGGACCGACGGGGTGTCCGGTCGCCAGGACGACCTGACCGACGGGGTGTCGGGTCGCGGTGGACAGCAGACAGCAGGGGTGCCCGGTCGCGAGGAGCGGCGCATCCCGATCCAGGGGGTGCAGCGGCTCATGGTCGAGCGGCTCTCGACCTCGCGCCGCGAGATCCCGGATGCCACGACCTGGGTGGACGTCGACTCCACCCGGCTCATGAAGGCCAAGGACGCGCTGAAGGCGGCCCGCCCCGACGCGGGCATCGGCGTGCTCCCCCTGCTCGCCCGGATCACCGTGGCCGGGCTGCGGGCCTACCCCGCCCTCAACTCCTCGGTCGACACCGAGGCCGGCGAGATCGTCCACCACGGCGCGGTCAACCTGGGCTTCGCGGCGCAGAGCCCACGCGGCCTGGTGGTGCCCGTCGTCCACGGCGCCGACGCCCTGACGACGGCCGAGCTGGCCGCCGCGCTGCGTCAGCTGACGGTCCGCGCCCGGGACGGCAAGCTGTCCCCCGCGCAGCTGACGGGAGGCACGTTCACGCTCAACAACTACGGCGTCTTCGGGGTGGACGGCTCGACGCCGATCATCAACCACCCCGAGGCCGCGATGCTCGGCGTGGGGCGCATCGTCGACAAGCCGTGGGCGCACCACGGCAAGGTGAAGCTCCGCAAGGTCACCCAGCTGTCCTTCACCTTCGACCACCGGGTGTGCGACGGCGGCACGGCGGGCGGGTTCCTGCGGTTCGTGGCTGACTGCGTGGAGCAGCCGGCGGCCCTCCTCGCCGACCTCTGAGGCACCTGACCCTCAGGAGGTCAGCCGCAGGAGGGTCCGCCGGACGTCCTCGCCGACCGCGCCGGCCCCGCCGGTGAGCACGAGCCGCTCGGGCGCGATCCGCTCCAGCGCCTCCCGGGTCGCGGTCGGCACCCTGCCCGGGGCCGTCAGCAGGACGGCGCCGCCCTGGGCGGCAGCGACCGGCCCGGCCGCCAGCGCGTCGGCGAAGGTCAGACCGGACCCGACGTGCAGCACCTCGGCACCCCGGCCCGCGAGCAGGGCTGCGGTGGCGTACCGGTCATCCCCACCGATCCGCTGCACGCTGCTGCCGAGCTCCTCCAGGTCCTCCTCGACCGTGCCGGCCACCGCGCCCTCCCCGCCGACGACGACGATGCGCGCGGGGTCGAGGTCACGCAGCGCGGCCGCGGTCGCCTCGGGGATCTCGTCGTGACGCACGAGCAGCACGGGCGCCTCCTGCTGGCCGGCCCGTGCGGCTGCGGCGAGCGCGTCCGGGAAGTCCTCCCCCGTGGCGATGAAGACGCTGCCCCGCCGCTGCACGGGCTCCACCTGGGCCACGGCGGCGGCGGTCTCGTAGCGGCCGGGCCCGGACACCCGCTCCGTCGGGGCCAGCTCGGCGGCCTCATCCAGGACGGTCCGGGGCACGGCGCCCTCGCCGCCGACCACGAGGATCTCGCTCGGCTCGAGCCGCA
This sequence comes from Serinicoccus sp. CUA-874, assembly GCF_001942225.1. NCBI lineage: Bacteria > Bacillati > Actinomycetota > Actinomycetes > Micrococcales > Ornithinimicrobiaceae > Serinicoccus > Serinicoccus sp. CUA-874. The sequence continues at coordinate 58,426 of NZ_MKJZ01000033.1, forward strand.
GCAGCGCCGCGCGGGTGGCCGCCGGCAGCCGGGCACCACCGGTGAGGAGCACGGCCTCACCCCGGGCGCCCGCCTTGGCCGCGGCGGCCAGGGCGTCCGGGAAGTCGCGCCCGCTGGTGAGGAAGACCCGGCCGCCCGGCTCGGCGGACCGCGCCAGCAGGGCCGCGGTGGAGAACCGGTCGGTGCCGCCCACCCGGTCCACCGAGGGGCGGTATGCCGCCACCCCGGTCTCATGCAGGCGCTGGTGCAGGGGGTCGGTGAGGGTGGCGGTGTAGCTCGGGACGAGGTGGGACCCGCCGCCGTAGAGCTGGGCGCGGCCGACCACGGCCGCGCACCTCGGGGCGAGGTAAGAGCGCGGGCATACCCAGTCGCGCAGGTCGACGAACAGGGCCCCCGGCACCCGCTCGGCCGCCTCCCGCATCGAGGGGTTGCCGCTGCGCGACTCCAGCAGGGAGACCGCGCACGAGCTCAGGCTCTCGCCCCCCTCGATCGCCTGCGCGACGCAGGCGGCGGGGTTGCCGCCGGTGGGACCGGGCGAGTCCCAGAGCCCCACGACCTCCTCGACCCCCAGCCCGCGCAGCCAGGTCCAGGTGCGCACGTAGCCGTCGGCGACGTCCTGGCGCATCCCCCCGGTGATGACGAGATCGGGCGGGTCGTCCTCCAGGTGCTCCCGCAGCTCGGCCTTGTAGGCGTCGCACTCGGGGTAGGAGGGCTCCGGCTCGTCGGTGAAGGAGCAGGCGAGCTTGGTATACATCCGCAACCGCCAGCCCTCGCGCAGCGCGATCTCCTCCAGCGCCGGGAAAAACTGCCCGACCTTGGAGGATCCGAGGACGGCCACCTCGACGTCGCCGTCGGGGTCGCCGTAGACGCACCCGGGCCGGATCGTCGTGCCGCTGCGCCCGACGTGGCAGCCGTCGGCGTAGTAGGCGGGGTACATCCGCGTGACGGCGCTGATGGGCGGGGTCGTCGGGAAGACCGGCGCGTCGCGCGTGAGGTCGTCGAACTCCGCCCGGGGCTCGCTCCACCCGTCCCCCCGCAGCGCGCGGGCACCGAGATCGTCCTCGTCGCCGGTCAGCGCGAGCGAGGGCGCCGCGGCGAGCATCAGCGCGCTCGTCAGGAGCAGCGCGAGGACCGCGCGCAGCCGTGCGCGCGGGCTCGGTCCAGCGGGAGGAGCGGGGGTGGGCACACGCGGGAGTCTAGGGTCCGGCGTCTGGCACGATCGACCTCGTGGATCAGGCGGAGGTGGTGGCGCTCGCCCGCGCCCGGCCCTGGGCGGACCAGGACTGGGCGGCACCGATCCTCGACTCCTTCCCCGACGTCCTGGCCCGCACGGTGGACCGGTGGGACCTGGCGATCGAGCGCGCGCACCTGGACGGCGTCGGCCTTCCCGTGCTGGAGGTGCGTCGCGGCGGGTCGCCCGCCGCGGTGAAGTTCGACGACGCGGGCACCGACCTGACACAGCAGGTGCGGGTGATGACCGCCGCGAACGGGCGCGGCTACTGCCGGGTGCTGGACCACGCCGAGGACATCGGGTCGGCGCTCCTGGAGCGGCTCGGTCCTTCGCTGGCGAGGACTGTCCCGGACGGCGTCGCGCAGGTGGAGGTGCTCGTCGACCTGCTGGAGTCCGCGTGGGAGCTGCCGCTCGCGGTCGCCCAGGACGAGCAGCTCGGCGAGAAGGCCAGCCAGCTGCTCGCGATCGTCGAGACCGAGGTCGCCGACGCGGGTGGGTGCGGGCGCATACCCGCGCCCTCGCCCACGCGGCCGCCCTGGCCCGCGAGCTGGTCGCCGCCCCGCTGACGGACCGGGTGGTGGTCCACGGCGACGCGCACAGCCTCAACGTGCTGCAGCGGCCGGGGTCGGGGTATGCCTTCATCGACCCGGACGGCTTCCTGTGCGAGCGGGAGTACGACGCCGGCGTGGCGCTGCGCGACCTCATGGCCGAGCTGGAGGCCCTGGCGCGCAGCGAGCCCGCGAGCGCCGTGCGCTCCTGGCACCGGGCGCAGGTCGGCCGCGTCGCCGCGCGGCTCGGGCTGGACGCGGACCGGGTCGAGGCGTGGGCCTTCGTCGAGCGCGTCTGCACCGGTGTCTGGCTGCACCGGCTCGGCTTCCTCGAGGAGGGCGAGCGCTGGCTGCGCTCGGCCGGCCTGCTCACACCGGGCTGAGGCCCGGCGTGACGGGCATCCTCAGCCCAGCTCCTCCAGCACCGCGGGCAGCACCTCGTGCATGTCCCCGACGACGGCATACCGGGCCTTGGTGACCATGGGCGCCTCGGCGTCGGTGTTGACCGCGATGATGGTCTTGGACGAGCTGCAGCCGGCCCAGTGCTGGATGGCGCCGCTGATGCCGCAGGCGAGGTAGAGGTCGGGCGAGATCCGGCTGCCCGTCTGCCCGACCTGCTCGTGGTGCGGTCGCAGCCGAGGCTGGTGACGACCCGCGAGACCCCGACCGCGCCACCGAGCCGGCTGGCGAGCTGCTCGACGTCGGCGAACTGGTCGGCCCCGCCCACGCCGCGGCCGGCTCCCACGACGACGTCGGCGCCGGTCAGCGCGGAGGTGTCGCCACCCTCACGCTCCTCGACGCGCACCACCTGGGCCGCCAGGTCGGCCTCGGTGAGCTCGGCCGCGACGCGCTCCACGCGTGCCTCACCCGGCGTCGCCGCGGGCTCCGGGGCCACCGCGTGCCCGGCGACCGAGGCCACCGCGAGACCGCCGTCGGCGCCCAGCGCCACGCGCTCCAGCACCGCACCACCGACGACCTGGCGCTCCACCTCCAGCGGCTCGGCCTGCACGACCGCGACGAGGTTGCACGGCATCGGCACGCCGCGGGCGGCGGCGACGTGGGCCAGCACCTCGTTGCCGCGCGGGGTCCCGCCGGCGAGCAGGTAGGCCGCGCCGGACGCCCCGGCCGCGGCGTCGACGACGCGGGACCAGCCGCGGGCGGCATACCGCTCCAGCCGGTCGTCGTCGCTGACGTGGACGGTGCCGACACCGTGCTCGCGGCAGTGGGCGAGCGCAGGATCGTCGGGATCCCCGACCGCCCCCACCAGGACCGCGTCGAGACGGTCTCCGCCGGGCAGCTGCCGGGCGAAGGTCAACGTCTCCCGGGACACGACCGACAGGCCCTCGCCCGCCTCGTCCGGCTCCACGACCACCAGCACGCTCATCGCACGACCCCGATCTCCCGCAGCACGGCGACCAGGCGCGGCGCGGCGGCCGCCCCCTCGCCGAGCACCTCGACATTGCTCTCCGGTGGTGGCAGCACCCGCAGGCCCAGCCGGCCCGACCCCTGCGGCGCCGACCCTGGCTGGACCACCTCGACCTGCGCCTTCTTGGCCTTCATCCGCCCGCTGATGTTGGGGTAGCGCGGCTCGACGCCGCCCTCCCAGACGGTGAGCACAGCCGGCAGCGGCACGTCGTAGACCTCGGTCGGGCCGGACACGCTGGAGCGCACCTCGAGCCGCTCACCGGCGAGCGTCACCTCCTGCGCCCCGGCCACCACAGGCCGGTCGAGCAGGTGCGCCAGCCGGATCCCTACCTGGTGGTCACCGGTGTCGGCGGCGTCGTTGCCGACGAGGACGAGGCCGAAGCCGGACCCGTCGGCCTCCCGGGCGCGGACCACGTCGGCGATGGCGGTGGCGACGTCGGCCGGGCCGTAGTCGTCGGCGACCGCGTCGATGCGCACCGCCTCGTGCGCCCCGACGGCCAGCGCGGCGCGCAGCTGCTCGACGCTGTCCTCGTCACCGAGCGTCAGCACCGTGACCGAGCCGCCGGTCTCCCCGGCGACCTGCACGCCGAGCTCGACCGCGCACTCCTCGTGCGCGCTCATCGTCCACCCGGCATACCGGCCGTCGACACCGCCGCCGTCCGCGGTGAGCACCACCTCGCCGGAGGTGTCCGGCACCCGCTTGACGCAGACCAGGACGTCGGTCATCACGCCACCCCCGCCGGCTCGGCCACCGCGTGGGTGCGGTCGGCGCCGTCGGGGTCGGCGGGAGGGTCCTCCTGCCCGAGCTCGGCATACCGGCCCTTGACCCGCAGGTTGTCGGGGTCCACCAACGGTGTCGCATCGACGCTTGCCACGGTGACCGGGTAGAGCTCCTCCATGTAGGAGACCGCCAGCTCGGTCCCGACGCTCGCCTGCGCCGGCGGCAGGAAGGCCATGAGCACGTGCTTGCCGAGGCTCGGCGCGGAGGCCGCGGAGGTGACGTAGGGGTGGTGCCCGTGGCCGTCGGTGAGCGGCTCGCCCTCGCGGGTGAGGATCGGCTCGCCGCCGAGCATGTAGCGCTTCACCCCGCTCGCGGAGGTGTGGTCCTCGACAGTCAGCGCGCAGAGCACGGCTCGCGGCTCCTCGTCGGCCTGCGCGAGGACCGCCTGCTTGCCGATGAAGTCGGCGTCCTTGATCTTCGGCCGCTGCATGCCGGTCTCGGCGAGGGTCCGCTCCGAGTCGAGCTCGGCGCCGTAGGCGCGGTAGCCCTTCTCGATGCGCCCGGTCGCGGTGTAGACCCCGATGCCGACCGGCACGACGCCGTGCTCGCGGCCGGCCTCGATCAAGCGGTCCCACAGGGCCGCACCGGTCTCGATCGGGGCATACAGCTCCCAGCCGAACTCGCCGACGTAGGAGATCCGCGAGGCGAGGACCGACAGCTCGCCGACCTCGATGAGCCGGCAGGTGCCGAACCTGAACCTCTCGGGCGAGAGGTCGTCGTCGGTGACCGCCCCGAGGACGTCGCCGGCGCGTGGGCCCCAGACCCCGATCGTCGTGTATGCCGAGGTCAGGTCGACCAGCGAGGCACCCTCGGGGAGCTGGTCGGCGAACCACTTGGCGTCGACCATGCCGTGCGCGCCACCGGTGACGACGCGGAAGCGGTCGTGCGCGAGCCGCATGACGGTGAGGTCGGAGCGGAAGCCGCCCTGCTCGTCGAGCACCGGGGTGTAGATCACCCGCCCGATCGCGACGTCGGCCTGCGCGACGATGATCCGCTGCACCGCGTCCAGCGCGGCGGGCCCGACGATGTCGAACATCGCGAAGGCGCTGAGGTCGACGATCCCGCCGCGGGCGCGCAGGGCCAGGTGCTCGGCGTTGATGATCGGGGACCACCAGCGCGAATCCCACTCGTGCTCGCGCGGCATCACCGCGTCGCCGAACTCCTCCAGCAGCGGCTCGTTCGAGGCATACCACTGCGGACGCTCCCAGCCTACGGCCTCGAAGAACTCCGCGCCGAGCGCCTTCTGGCTCTCGTGCATCGGCGACTTCCGGACCGGGCGCGAGCTGGCCCACTGCTCGCCGGGGTGGACGATGCCGTAGGTCTTGTTGAAGGCCTCGGAGGTGCGGGCGCGGACGTGCGCACGCGTGCGCTGGTGGGGGTAGAAGCGGGCGATGTCGCTGTGGCCGAGGTCGATCTCGGGTATGCCGTGGGTCATCCACTCGGCGACCGCGCGGCCGACGCCCGGTCCCTCCTTGATCCACACCGCGGCGCAGCTCCACAGGCCCTTGACCTCGGGCGTCTCGCCGAGGACGGGAGCGCCGTCGGGGGTGAGCGAGAGGAGACCGTTGATGGCATACCGGATCTCGGCGCGCTCGTCGCCGAGCAGCTCGGGCATGAGCTCCAGCGCCTGCTCCAGCTGGGGGTCGAAGTCGTCCTCGGTGAAGGGCATCTCGGTCGGGGACAGCTTGGCCTGGGCGATCGAGGGGATCTCGTCCGGCTCGTGCAGGATCGCGCGGTGGGCGTAGGACCCGACCTCCATGTCCGAGCCGTGCTGCCGCTCGTAGCAGAAGGTGTCCATGTCGCGGATGATCGGGAAGCTGATCTCGCCGGGCTTGTCGGCGAGCTGCTCGCAGGGGCCGACGGAGATCATCTGGTGCACCGCAGGGGTGAGCGGGATGTGCGCACCCGCCATCCGGGCCAGCCGGGGGCTCCAGACCCCGCAGGCGATGACGACCACGGGCGCCTCGATGTCGCCCTTGTCGGTCTGGACGGCGCTGATCCGGCCCTCGGTGACGGTCATCCCCGTGACCTCCACGTTGGGGACCGTGGTGAGCACGCCCTTGTCCTGCGCCCTCTCCCGCATGATCGTGCCCGCGCGCAGCGAGTCGACGACGCCGACGCTCGGGGTGTAGAAGCCGCCGACCACGACGGAGGGGTCGAGGAAGGGCACCATCTCGGCGATCTCCTCGGGTGTGACGAGACGCGACTCGATCCCCCACGCCCGCGCCGAGCTCATCCGCCGGCGCAGCTCCTCCATCCGCTCCTCGGTGCGGGCGACCTCGATGCCGCCGGAGGTGGTGAGCACCCCCATGTCCTCGTACTGCCGCATCGAGTCGAGGGTCAGGTCGGTGATCTCCCGGCTGTGGTCCACCGGGAAGATGAAGTTGGACGCGTGGCCGGTCGAGCCGCCCGGGTTGGGCAGCGGTCCCTTGTCGATCTGGACGATGTCGGTCCATCCCAGCTCGGCGAGGTGGTGGACCAGGGAGTTGCCGACGATGCCGGCACCGATGACCAGCACGTCGCAGCGGTCGGGGAGGGAGGAGGTCATGGTCGCCCTTCTTGGTGCGTAATATGCAACGCTGTGCGTATCGTGCAATCAGTGTCATCGGTCGCGCGATGAGTGTCAAGGCTCCGCGCGGACCGACGTGCACAAGTCTCAACCGTGTGCAGGTATGCCGAGGCGCAGGCCAGCGGCGCACGTCGCCCGGCACGGGGCACCTGGCGATCGGCGCGGTCTTCACCCGGGTGGTGCCGCCCAGGGGCGCGTGCGGCCCAGCGGCAACACTGACATCATCTCTCTGAGGAGGTGACCGTGGCTGAGCTCATCGTGCGCAACATCGAGGACGAGGTCGTGGCAGCGCTGCAGAAGCGCGCCGCTGCCCGAGGACGCTCGGCCGAGGCCGAGCACCGCGTGATCCTGCGTGAGGCCGTCCTGGGTGGGGCCGGCTTCAGGGCGACGCTCGCCTCGATACCGGACGTCGGCCAGGACGAGGACTTCCAGAGGGTCGCCGACTCAGGACGCGACGTCGCCCTGACTGGCGCGCGACTGGTCGACCCGTTCGGCGCCTGACCGCGCGCCTGCCCGTACACCGTCGCCGCGGCCCGACCTCAGAGGGCTGGCCGGGTCCCCGCTGGCGGGTCGGCGTCGCAGTCCGCCCACACCTCGACCATCTCGGTGACAAGTCCGTCGCGGGTGGTGGCGAACATCGCGACCTCGAAGTGCGCCTCGACGCCGTCGATCATCCCCGCCACGTGGGCACGCGCCGCAGCCCGGTCACCGTCACCGACGATCTGGGCGAGCGTCGCCCGACCGAAGCCCGGGTAGTCGGCGTTGAGGCGCACCCAACCGTCCCGGTCGAAGCGCTCGCGGGTGTGCGCGAGCGTGCTGGTGAAGTCGGGCGCGAGGAGGCCGGGCAGGTCATCCCACGCCCGGTCGTCGATCGTCTCCACCAGCCGGCGCAGCACCGCGGAGGCATCCATGGGACGAGAATAGGCGCGGCCACGGACACGCCCGCCCCTAAGCGGGTGTCAGGGCAGGCGGGACAGCAGGGAGAGCACGGCGCCGGCCACCGTGTCCGTCTCCCGGCCGTCCTCGATGGCGAGCAGGGCGGCCGGCTTGGTCCCGGCATACACCCGCTCGCCCGCGAGACCGAGCCACCAGACCTGGCTGAACTCGTCGCCGAAGGGCGCCTCGACGGACTCCCAGCCGATGCTCTCGGCGAAGCCGGGTCCTCGGCCGCTCACGCGTCCAGCTCGCCCGTCGTGAGCTTGGCCAGGGTCCAGGTGTCACCGCCGTCGGTTGACCGCCAGATGCCTGCACCGCTCCAGGCGCCACCACCCCCGGCCCAGATGGTCCCGGTGGCCGGATCGCCGACCACGTGGTTGATCGGCCAGCCGTCGCAGAACGGTCCCCGCACGGACCACGACCCCTCCGCGTCGCTCCTGGGCTCGAGGACGAAAGCTCCCTTGGTCGTGCCCACCAGCAGCTGCCGGCCGTGTCCCGTGCTCATGTCTGATCGTCTCCCCCTCGGTGCCTGCGCGTCCAGGTCATCGACAGACTGGCACGGGCGACCGACAGTCCCCGCTCAGCGCACCGGCTGGTCCCGCCCGAACTCGCCGGGAGTGAGGCCCGTCACCGCCCGGAAGTCATGCGTGAAGTGGGCCTGGTCGGCATACCCTAGCCGGGCCGCCAGGTCCGCGAGCGACCCTGACCCCGACCGTGGCCCGGTCCCGTCCTTGAGCGCGGCGACCGCGTCGTGGAGCCGCCGCCGCTGGATCAGCCACTTGGGGCTGAGGCCGACGCGTTTCTCGACGAGCCGCTGCAGCGCCCGCTCCCCCAGCCCCGCGCGCCGTGCGAGCTCGTCGACCCGGGTCACCTCGGGGTGGTCCCGCACCCAGGCCACGAGGTCGTTGACGAGGAGACCCGCGTCGTCGACGGGCAGGTATGCCGTCAGCCACCGCTCGGTCGCCGCGACCGCCTCGGCGTGCGCTCGCGGCGAAGCGGGGTCGGCCGCCATCGCGCCGCGGATCTGCGTCACGAGCGCGTGCGCGTCAGGGCTCGGCAGCTGCCCCAGGTCGAGGTACGCGTCGGTGACCGTCGCGACCGAGCGACCCAGGATCAGCCGTCCGGCGGCCGGGGTCAGCATCGTCCCGACCGCCCACCCCTCCCCCTCGAGCGTCACCGACGACCGGCCGCGGACGACGCCGTAGAACCGGGCATACGTGTTGCTCACCACGACGAGGCAGACCGGGTGCTGCAGCGTGCTCTGCGTCGAGGGCTCGGCCAGCGACCACACCGGGATCCAGTAGCGCTCCACCAGGTCGCGCAGGTGGGGCGAGGGCGGGTAGCGGTGGATCGGTGGCGAGGGTCGGCTGACCCCCGTCAGGTGCGCCCGGTCCACCGGGTCGGTCAGACGCACGCGACCCTGGTCGGCTTGCATGTGTCGGATTATGACAAGAGAGGGCACCGGCGGTGCCGCCATCGTGGGGGCATGGACCAGACAGCACAGAGATTCATGGAGCGCACCGAGCAGTTCACGCAGATCGTCAGCGGCGCACAGGGCCGCTGGGACGCCCCGTCGCCCTGCGAGGGGTGGACCGCGCGGGACGTCGTCGCCCACGTCGTGCAGACCCAGCGCGACTTCCTCGGGCAGCAGGGCTTCGACCTCGGGGCCGCCCCCGACCTCGGGGACCCCGCGCAGGCCTGGGCGCAGCACGCGGAGCAGGCCGTGAGCATCGTGAGGCAGGACGGGGTGGCGGAGCGGGAGTACGCGGGCTACTTCGGCCCGACCACCCTGGGCGCCACGATGGCGGACTTCTACGGCTGGGACCTCGTCATCCACGGGTCGGACGTGGCCCGCGCCACGGGCCAGCCGTGGTCGGTCGACGAGGAGGAGGCGGCGGCGCTGACCGCCGCCGCCGACGGCTGGGGGGCGGCGCTCTACAGCGAGGGCATCTGCGGCCCCGCGGTCTCGGTCCCGGACGACGCCCCGCCGACGGACCGCCTCCTGGCCCGGCTCGGCCGCGACCCAGGCTGGCCGACCGGCGGACAGCCCTGAGCGGCGTCGGGATCCGCGCCGGGGCGACACGCCGAGTTGCGTATCGCGCATACCATTGCATAGGACGAAACTTCAGGTGTAGCGTCGCGAGCACGCTGGAAAACAGCCCACCGACCGGTCGACCCTGCGAAGTCGACCCCGCATGACAGGAGGGCGGCCCATGGCGGCAACCCCGAGCATCGCAACCACCCAGAGCGACACACCCGCACCCGAGCAGCCGGACGGTCCGGACGCTCTCAACCACAACTACCCGACGGTCGACCAGGGACGCACCGTCCCGGTCAACCTGCGCCAGTCCGGACCCACGCCGGTGGAGATGCTCATCTCCACCCGCATCCGCAAGTCGCCCTACTGGCACCTGTCGGTCGAGTCCGGCGCCTGGCGCGCCGAGGTCTACAACCGCACCTACCACCCGCGGGGCTACGTGAGCAGGGACGACGGCGCCGCACTGACCGAGCACCAGTCGGTCGTGCACGACGTGACGCTGTGGAACGTCGCCGTCGAGCGGCAGATCCAGGTCAAGGGGCCGGACGCCGAGGACTTCGTCAACTACGTCATCACCCGGCAGGCCAAGAAGATCAGCCCGATGCACGCCCGCTACGTCATCCTGTGCAACGAGGCCGGCGGCGTGCTCAACGACCCGGTGCTGCTGCGGATCAGCGAGGACGAGTTCTGGTTCAGCCTGTCCGACTCCGACCTCATGCTCTGGCTGCAGGGGGTCAACGTCGGCAAGGGGTATGACGTGACGATCCAGGAGATCGACGTGTGCCCGGTGCAGATCCAGGGACCGAAGTCCGAGGCGCTCATGCGCGACCTCATCGGCCCGATGGTCTCCGACATCCCCAACTACGGGCTGGCCGCGGCCGAGGTGGCGGGACTGCCGGTCATCGTGTCCCAGACCGGGTTCACCGGGGAGAAGGGCTACGAGATCTACCTCTACGACGCCACGCTGCACGCCGAGCAGATGTGGTACGCCATCCTCGCCGCGGGTGAGGCGCACAACCTGCGGGTCATCGCGCCGGCCCACCCCCGGCGGGTCCAGGCCGGCATCCTGTCCTGGGGTCAGGACCTGGACGCCGAGACCTCCCCCCTGCAGACCAACCTGGCCTACCAGGTGCCGCGGATGAAGGAGGAGGACTACATCGGCAAGGCGGCGCTGGAGGCGCAGCGCGAGCAGCTGGAGGCGGGCAACCCGCCGTTCAGCCAGATGCTCGTCGGCCTGCGGCTGGGCGGCAAGCCCATCACCGACTACGCCCCGGACTTCTGGCTGGTGAGCACGGTCGAGTCCGACGACCCGGTCGGCTACCTCACCTCGCGTGGTTCTCCCCCGAGCTCGACACCAACATCGCGCTCGGCTACGTGCCGTTCGGCCTGAGCGGGGTCGGCACCGAGCTGCGGGTGTGGCTGCCGGACCAGTATGCCGAGACCCCCGGCCAGCCGGTCGGCGCCACGGTCGTCGAGGTGCCCTTCCGGCCCTCGGTGAACCCCAACACGCGTGAGGTGCTCAAGGAGGAGGGTCAGGCCTTCCTCTGACCTGAGTGATCGGGCTGACCGGGCCCCGACCGCCGCTGCGGTCGGGGCCCGGCTGCGTGCTGCAGGCGGCGATCGTGACGAAGCGACGGCCGCGACCCAGCGCGGCCGTGACGAAAGGCGGTCGAGCTCAGCAGCCGGCGGTCGCCGCGGCCTGGTGCCAGCCGAGCCGGACCGACACCTGAGCCGCGGCCCGCAGCAGCGCGGGGAGCAGCTGCTCCACCTGTGCCTCGTCCATGCGGAAGGTCGGACCGGACAGGCTCATCGAGGCGCAGATCTGCCCGTGCGCGTCACGGACCGGGGCCGCCATCGCCGTCAGCCCCACGTCGAGCTCGTCCCGGACGACGGCATACCCCTGGTCCCGCGCCCGGTCGGCCAGCTCGTCCAGCTGTGCCTGGTCGGTGACCGTGCGCTCGGTGTAGCTGGTGAGGTCGCCCCACGCGTCGTGCCGCTCGCCGCGGGGCAGCTCGCTCAGCAGCACCCGCCCGTTGCTCGTCGCGTGCAGCGGGATGTGCTGCCCCACCCAGTTGTAGGACGTGATCGTCGAGGGTCCGATGACCTGGTCGATGTAGAGCGCGGAGTGACCCCCGAGCACGGCGATGTTGACCGTCTCGTTGGTCTCCGCGGCCAGTTCCTGACAGATCGGGCGAGCCTCCTGCACGAGGTCCAGCCGCGCCGTGGTGGCGCCAGCCAGGCGCAGGACACCGACGCCCAGGGTCGCGCGGCCCCGCTCGCCGCCGAGCTCGACCAGGTCGTGCGCGGCCAGCGTCGCCACCAGCCTGCTCGCCGTCGACTTGTGCACCCCGAGCTCCGTCGCCACCTCGCCCACACCGGCCTCACCGGTCCGCGCCAGGATCTCCAGGATGGTCAGCGCCCGGTCCACGGACTGGACCAGGGCACCGGTGGTCTCGTCGTCGTTGCGCATTCCGCAACTCTACGCGCCATACGCGACGCCGTGCCGGTGCGAGATCCCCGGCGCGTCGCAGCCTCCCTACTGCACCCTCTCACGACCGTTCCCGCGCAGCGCGTCGGTGCAGCCGGATCGCTCCTCGCCACCGGGTCACGGCCCCGAGGCGGGGTCACGCAGCTCGGCCACCTTCGACAGCTGGGTCCGGCGCCACGCCTCGGTCTGCGCGACCTGGTTGAAGGTGTAGAGGTGCAGCCCGGCGATGCCGAGCCGGTCCGCCGTCCCCAGCACCGCCATCCGGTGGGCGAACCGGGTGGTGGAGAAGCCGGGCATCACCATGCGGGTGAAGACGTTGCGCTGCTTGCGCAGGAAGCGCATCGAGTCGCCGACCCCGATGGTGCTGGCCATGCGCAGCAACCTCGCGGGGTCGACCGGCCCGGGGACCCCGACCCACACCGGCAGCTCGACCCCCCGCCGGCGCACCCGCTCCAGCCACTGACCGACCCTGTCGTCGTCGAAGGTCATGTTGGAGACCACCGCGGTGGCATACCGACGCTTGTCCCACATCGACTGCACGATGACGTCGTCGTCGATCCCGGGGTGGGACTCGGGGTAGCCGGTGATCCCGACCCCGGTGAACGGCGACCCCAGGGAGTCAAGCTCGATGAGCAGGTCGAGCGCGCTGGTGAAGGTCTGGTCGGTCGGCTCCGCATCCCCACCCGGCACGAAGATCTCGGTGATACCGGCCTCGGTCAGCCGGGCGACGAGGTCGGGCAGCGCGGCCCGCTCGACCATGCGCGCGGCGAGGTGCGGGACCACGTGGTAGGCGCCGACCAGCTGCTCGGCGAGCTGCAGCGTGGCCTCCAGCCCCTTGGCCGGGGAGGCCGTGACGGTCAGGGTGCGGCCGGGCTCCACGTGACCGTGCACCTGGTCCGCCACCGCGGCCGTGGGGAGGATCTCCAGCCGCGCCCCCCGCAGCAGCCGCTCGAGCACCACTGAGGGGTAGGTGTTGCCCATCATGCAACGCGCCTCGCCATACGCACAGCCTAGGAGTCACGTGCCCTCGCTGACAAGAGTCTGCCCGGCGGGTCACTGGGCCGATCGACGCCCAGGCCCGTCGGTGGGCGCGGATAGGGTCGGCGACGTGACGTTGGTCGTGCATCGGGACGTGAGCACCGCGGCCCTGGCCGAGGGGCTGGCCGCGCTGCTGGCCGAGCCGCTGCCCGACCCCTTCGCCGAGGAGGTCGTCGCCGTCCCCGCCAAGGGGGTCGAGCGGTGGCTGGCGCAGCGGCTGTCGCACACCCTCGGCGCCGGCACGGCGGGACACGACGGGGTGTGCGCGGGCATCCGCTTCCTCAACCCGCACTCGCTGGTGTCGATGGTGCTCGGGATCGAGCGGGACGACCCCTGGCACCCGGACCGGCTGGTGTGGCCGATGCTGGAGGCGATCGACACGAGCCTGGGCGAGCCGTGGGCCGACACCCTCGCCCGTCACCTCGGGCGGGGCGAGGGCGTGGACGCCGAGCGGGCAGCCCTGCGGCGCGGTCGGAGGTATGCCGTCGCCCGGCGGCTGGCCGGTCTCCTCGCGGGGTATGCCGCCTCCCGCCCCGCGATGATCACCGACTGGCGCGAGGGCGGCTCCGGCGACGGCCTCGGCGGCCAGGTCGAGGATGACCTCGGCTGGCAGCCGCCGCTGTGGCGCCGCGTGCTGGAGCTGGTGGACGCCGAGCCGCCGGACGTGCGGCAGCAGCGGGTGGTCGCCGCGCTGCGCTCGGGCGAGCACGCACCGAGCCTCCCGGGGCTGGAGCTGCCGGGCCGACTCTCGTTGTTCGGGCATACCCGGATCGCGCGCAGCGAGGTCGAGGTGCTCGCCGCGCTCGCCGAGCACCGCGACGTCCACCTCTGGCTGCCGCAGGCCTCCCCCGCCGCCTGGCAGGCCCTGGCACCGCAGGTGTCGGCCGGGCCGGTGCCGCGCGACGAGGACGAGACGGCGCTGCTCGTCGACCACCCGCTGCTGGCGAGCCTGGGCCGCGACGCACGAGAGCTGCAGCGCACGCTGTCGCTGGTGCCGCACACCGCTCCCGAGGTGCCCGCACCCTCCCCGCCACCTCCGTCGGGCTCACTGCTGCACCTGCTGCAGACCGACCTCGCCCGGGACCACGTGCCTTCACCCCAGGAGGTCGCGGGCCGGCACATCGGCGCGGACGACCGCAGCCTCCAGGTCCACGCCTGCCACGGCCAGGCGCGGCAGATCGACGTGCTCCGCGACGTGCTCGCCGACCTGCTCGAGCACGACCCCACCCTCGAGCCGCGCGACATCCTCGTCATGTGCCCCGACATCGACACCTACGCCCCCCTGGTGCACGCCGGCTTCGGTCTCGGCGAGGTGGTCCGCGAGGGGCCCGGCGACGGATCGCCCGCGACCCACCCCGCGCACTCGCTGCGGGTGCGCCTCGCCGACCGCGCCCCCACGCAGGCCAACCCCCTGCTCGCCCTGGCGGCGCGTCTGGTGGGGCTGGCCGGTGGGCGGCTGACCGCGGGCGAGGTGCTCGACCTCGCCCGCAGCGCGCCGGTGCGCCGACGCTTCGGGCTGGACGACGACGACCTCGAGCGGCTCGGCGACTGGGTGGGCTCGGTCGGGGTCCGCTGGGGGCTGGACGAGGAGCACCGCGCCGACTACGCCCTCCCCGGGCTGACGCAGAACACCTGGCAGGCGGGCTGGCGCGGGTGCTGGTCGGGGCCGCGGTCGACGGGGAGGAGGTCGACCACCTCGGCACCACCCTCGGTCTCGACGACCTGGACAGCGGGGACCTCGACCTCGCGGGGCGGATGGCCGAGCTCGTCGCGCGGCTCGGGCGGACGCTGCGGGCGATGCGTGTCGCGTCCGAGGCGGTCGGGTGGGCGGATGTCCTCGAGGAGGGGGTGCTCGGGCTGGCCGACACCGCCCCCACCGAGGCGTGGCAGGTGACGCAGCTGCGGCGCGAGCTGGACCTCCTGCGCAGGCATGCCGGTGGCGCCTCGGACCCGGGCCCAGGGGGCACGGCGTCGGGCACGACCTTGGCGCTCTCCGACGTGCATGCCCTGCTGGACGAGCAGGCCGCCGGCCGGGCGACCCGGTCCAACTTCCGGACCGGCACGCTCACCGTCTGCACCATGGTGCCGATGCGCTCGGTGCCGCACCGCGTGGTCGCGCTGGTCGGTCTCGACGACGGGGTATTCCCCCGCACGACTGCGGCCGACGGCGACGACGCCACGGCTCGGCGTCCGGTGACCGGTGAGCGGGACCCGCGCAGCGAGGACCGCCAGCTGCTGCTCGATGCGCTCATGGCGGCCCGCGACGCCCTGGTCGTCACCTACACCGGCTTCGACGAGCACACCGGCGCCCCCCGCCCCCCGGCCGTGCCGCTCGGGGAGCTGCTCGACGCGGTGCGCCGCACCGCCGACCCCGCCTCGCCAGGGGTCGCCCGGGTGCTCACCCGTCACCCGCTGCAGCCCTTCGACCCGCGCAACCTGGGCGCGGCGGGCGCGGACACGACCCCGCTCCTCCCGCAGGACCGGCCGTTCAGCCACGACCCGGCGGCGCTGCGTGGCGGCCGGGCCGCCGTGGGAGAGCGGGCGCCGCGGCCCAGACCGGTGGACGCACCGCTGGGTCGTCACCACGGTGCCGACGACGCCGTCGAGCTCGACGCCCTGCTCCGCTTCTTCGACAACCCCGCCCGGGCCTACCTGCGCGACCGGCTCGGCCTGCTGCTGCCGCAGGTGCCCGAGGAGGCGAGCGAGGGCATACCCATCGAGCTGGACGGGCTCGACAAGTGGGGGGTCGGCGAGCGCGTGCTGCAGGCGGTCCTGGCCGGCCGCGAGCCCGGAGCCACCGTCGACGCGAGCTGTGGCGCGGCGAGCTGCCGCCGGGAGCGCTCGGCACGGGGGTGATGAAGGAGGTCACCCGGCAGACCCAGCTCGTGGCCGAGGCGACGTGGCGCGCGACGGGGCAGGGTGGCTGGGGGGTGCCGCTCGAGCGGGACACCCTGGACGTGGATCTGACGCTGCCCGGCGGCGCCCGGCTCACCGGCACCGTCACCGGCATGGTCGGGCGACGCGCGGTGAGGGCGACCTACTCGACGGTCAAGGCCAAGCAGCGGCTGCGCTCCTGGATCACCTCGCTCGTGCTGGCCGCCGCCCTCGGACCGGACGCGACCAGCCACCTGCTCGGACGGCACCGGTGGGGCCGCCACCCGGGAGGCGTGCACTACACCCACGGGCCGCACGAGCCTGACCGTGCCCTCGAGCTGCTCGACCAGCTCGTCGACCTGCGGGCACGGGGCCTGGTGGAGCCGCTGCCGCTGCCGGTCCAGACCTCGCTGCGGTGGGCGGAGTCCTACCTCGGCGGGCCGGGCGACGAGCGCGCCGCGACGCTCGACGCCGTCCGTGAGTGGCGCACCGACGACACCTTCGAGCAGGCCTTCCCCAAGGAGCAGGACGACCCGAGCCAGTCCTACGTCCACGGCGGCGCGGTGCCGCTGCAGGAGATCCTCGGGGTCCCCCGCGAGGACGAGCGGTGGGCGACCGGCGTGGAGCACCGGCTCGGTCAGCTCGCGCTGCGGGTCTGGGGCCCGGTCCTGACCGGGGGCGCCGAGCGGCGGGAGCGGGTATGAGCGCGCTGCCCCACTTCTCCATCACCGACCCGCTGCCCACCGGCACCGTCCTGCTCGAGGCGAGCGCCGGCACCGGCAAGACGTGGACGATCGCGGCGCTGGTGACCCGCTACGTCGCCGAGGGGGTGGTGCTGCTGCCGGAGATGCTGGTCGTGACCTTCGGGCGGGCCGCCAGCCAGGAGCTGCGCGCCCGGGTGCGCGAGCAGCTCGTGGCGGCCGAGCGGGCCCTCGCCGATCCCCCGCCCGCCGGCGACCGCGACGACCTGCTGACGCTGCTGCTCGACGTGGACGAGGAGGAGCGGGCGCTGCGTCGCCGGCGCTGCGGACCGCCCTGTCCGACATCGACGCCGCCACCATCGCCACCACGCACCAGTTCTGTCAGCAGGTCCTGCGCAGCCTCGGGGTCGCGGGCACGGCGGACGCCGACGCCGAGCTGGTGGACGACCTCGACCGGCTGCTCGTCGAGGTCGTCGACGACCTCTACCTGCGGGCCTTCGCCCAGCGCGAGGACGAGCCCTTCTTCTCCCGGCGCGAGGCGCTGCAGATCGCCCGCACCGTCGTCGACGACGTCCACGCCGAGCTGCGGCCGACCGGCGCGGAGCCGCGCTCGGTCCCGGACCGGCGGGTGCGCTTCGCGCGGGCCGTCCGGCACGAGCTCGGCCTGCGCAAGGAGCGGTTGCAGGTCATGCACTACAACGACCTGCTCACCCAGCTCGCCGACGCGCTGGCCGGCGAGGACTCCCCCGCCCGGGTCCGGATGCGGCGGCGCTGGAAGGTCGTGCTGGTCGACGAGTTCCAGGACACCGACCCGATCCAGTGGTCCGTGCTGGACCGCGCCTTCTCCGGCCACGCGCACGCGATGGTGCTCATCGGCGACCCAAAGCAGGCGATCTACGCCTTCCGCGGTGGCGACGTCCCGACCTACCTCATGGCCGCCGACACCGCCGGCGACCGGCGCACCCTGCCCCGCAACTTCCGCTCCGACCCCGGGGTGACGCAGGCGCTCGGGTCGATGCTGACCGGCGCCCAGCTCGGCGACGAGCAGATCCTCGTGCACCCGGTCACCGCGCACCGGGAGGGCTCGCGCCTGGCCGGGGCCCCGAGCACCGCCCCGGTGCGGCTGCGCCAGGTGCTGCTGCGCGACCACCTGGGCGGTGACACCCGGATGCCGACGGTGCGGCCGTGGATCGCCCGCGACCTGGCGCACGACGTCGCCTCCCTGCTCGCCTCCGGGGCCACCTTCGAGGGACGCCCGGTCCAGGCCCGGGACGTGGCGGTCCTCGCCCACCGCGGCAAGGACCTCGTCGCGGCGCGCGACGCCCTGGCCGAGCTGGGCATACCCGCCGTCACCACGGGGGGCTCGACCGTGCTGCACAGCCGGGCGGCGCACGACTGGCTGGCGCTGCTCGAGGCGATGGTCGCGCCGCACCGACCGGTGCTCACCCGGGCGGCAGCCCTCACCGACCTGCTGGGGTATGCCGTCGCCCGCGTCGGCGAGCGCGGCGAGCAGCCGGACGCCGACCTCGAGGACGAGCTGGCGCAGACCTGCCGCGAGCTGGCAGGCGTCTACGCCCGGCAGGGGGTCGCCGCCGTGCTCGAGCTGCTGACCGTCCGCGGTCTCCCGGACCGGGTGCTCGGCCAGGTCGGGGGCGAGCGCTCGCTCACCGACCTGCGGCACGTCGCCCAGCTGCTGCACGAGACCGCCCGGCGCGACCAGCTCGGGCTGGTCGCGCTGCTGGAATGGCTCCGGGCCGGGATGGCGCAGGACGCTCCGAGCAGCGCCGGGGCCCGCACGCGGCGGCTGGACAGCGACGCCGCGGCAGTGCAGCTGGCCACCATCCACGGCAGCAAGGGCCTGCAGTACCCCGTCGTCTACCTGCCCTCGCTGGCCGACCGGTGGGTCAGCGACTCCCCCACGATCCCGCTCTTCCACGACGAACCGCCCGAGCGCACCCGGTGCCTCGACGTGGGCGGGGAGCACGGGGCCAACCCCGGGTGGGCGGAGTCGGTGAGGCGCCACAAGGACGAGGACGCCGGGGAGTCGCTCCGGCTGCTCTACGTCGCGCTCACCCGGGCCCAGAGCCAGGTCGTCACATGGTGGGCGCCGGTCAACAACGCCAGCGGCTCGGCCCTGCACCGCGTGCTCTTCGGCCGCGAGCCTGGCCACGGGGAGGTGCCGCACCGCGTGCGGGTCCCGCGCCAGGACGACGCGGCCACCGAGCTGCTGCGCCGCTGGGCCGACACCGGCGCCTTCGCGCTGGAGCGGGCCGACCACGCGACCGAGCTGCCCCCCGCCCCGGTGCCGGCCGAGCCGGAGCTGCGGCTGGCCGGCTGGACCCGCCGGGTCGACCACGACTGGCGGCGCACGTCCTACACCGCCCTGTCCACGCCCGCCGAGAGCGGACCGGCCGTCGCCGGCGTCGGCAGCGAGCCGGAGGTGGGGCTGACCGGGCGGGAGGACGAGCCGACCGGGCCGGACCCGGTGGCCGAGAGCACCCCGGCCCTGCCCGGCCTGGGCGCCGCCGCGCCCGCCGTCGGCTCGGAGGTGCCCTCGCCGATGGCCGAGCTCCCCGTGGGTGCGACCTTCGGCTCGCTGGTCCACGCCGTGCTCGAGCACGCCGACCCCCAGGCGGCGGACCTGGGCGCCGAGCTGCGCCGCCACCTGCACGAGCAGCGGGTGCTGTGGCCGGTGGAGCTCGGCGAGGGCGGCGAGGACCTCCTCGTCGAGGCCCTGGTCGCCGTCTGCGACACGCCGCTCGGGCCGCTCGCGGGTGGCACGACGCTTCGGCAGATCGGGGCGAGCGACCGGCTCTGCGAGCTGGACTTCGAGCTGCCGCTCGGTGGTGGCGACCTGCGGCGTGACACGACGGGGCGATCCGCCGTGCTGGGTGACCTGGCACCCCTGCTCCGCGAGCACCTGCCGGCGGGCGACCCGGTCCGCGCCTGGGCGGAGGTGCTGGACGCCGCTCCCGACCTGGCCGGTCAGGAGCTGCGCGGTTACCTCACCGGCTCGGTCGACGTGGTGCTGCGGGTCCAGGTCGACGGGCGGCAGACCTTCCTCGTGGCGGACTACAAGACCAACTGGCTCGGCACCCCCGAGGAGGCCCTCACCGCCGCCGACTACCGACCCGAGCGGCTCGCCGAGGCGATGGGCCACTCCTCCTACCCGCTGCAGGCGCTGCTCTACGCCGTCGTGGCGCACCGCTTCCTGCGGTGGCGGCTGCCCGGTTACGACCCGGACCAGCACCTGGGCGGCGTGCTCTACCTCTACCTGCGCGGCATGTGCGGGCCGGACACCCCGGTCGTGGACGGTATGCCGTGCGGCGTCTTCTCCTGGCGCCCGCCGGTCGCCTGGTGCTCGCCCTGTCCGACCTGCTCGATGGCGCCGCACGCGCAGGAGGCGGGACCCGATGACCGGCGACCCGACCACCGGACCGGCCGGGGACGCCCCGGAGCGGGCAGCGCCGATGGTGGAGCTCTTCGAGCCGGTCGATGACCACGACCGCCGCCTGGCGCTGACCGCCACCGGGCCGTTGCGCGACTTCAACGCTGCCGGCCTGCTCACCGCGGCCGACGTGCACGTCGCGACCGGGCTGGCCCGCGCCGCCGGGGAGAAGGACGTGGAGGTGGTGCTCGCCGCGGCGGTGGCGACCCGGGCGGTGCGCTCGGGCTCGGTGGCCGTCGACCTCGCGGCCCTCGCGACCGAGGGCGCGCTCGCGCTGCCCGACCTGCCCTGGCCCGACCCGGAGCGCTGGACCGCGACGTGGCCGGCAGCCGGCTGGCCGCCGAGGGCGGGCTGGTCGTCGACGAGCCGACCGGTCTGGTCTACCTCCAGCGTTACCACCACCAGGAGGTCCAGGTGGTGGCCGACCTGCGGGCCCGAGCCGAGCTCGGTGCGCCACCGGTGGACGAGCAGGTGCTGGCAGCCGGGCTGACCAGGATCTTCCCCGGCGTCGGGTATGCCGAGCAGCGCACCGCCGCGGAGGTCGTCGTGCGCTCCCGCACCGGCGTCATCACCGGCGGCCCGGGCACGGGCAAGACGACCACCGTGGCCGGCGTGCTGACCCTGCTGGCCGAGCAGGCGGCGCTCGCCGGGCAGCGCCCGCTGCGTGTCGGGCTGGCCGCGCCCACCGGCAAGGCCGCGGCGCGGGTGAAGGCCGCGGTGGACCGCGCCCTCGACGAGATCGAGGCGCGCACCCTGGAGCCGGAGGGCCGTGAGGTCGTGGAGCGGCTGCGTGGCGTCGAGCCGCGCACGCTGCACCGCCTGCTGGGCTGGCGCCCGGGGTCGCGCAGCCGCTTCCGCCACCACCGGGGCAACCGCCTGCCGCACGACGTCGTCCTCGTCGACGAGGCCTCGATGGTGTCGCTCACGCACATGGCCCGGCTGCTCGAGGCGCTGCGGCCCTCGGCCCGACTCATCCTCGTCGGCGACGCCGACCAGCTCGTCTCGGTGGAGGCCGGCGCGGTCCTCGCCGACCTCGTCGCCGCGGTGCCCGAGCGGTCGGTCGGGCTGGCCCAGCCGGGGGCACCGGAGGTCACCTGCCCGGACGGCGAGACGGAGGACGAGACCAGCGACGCGACCGGGCGGGGAGAGAGCACGCACCGTGCCGCCCCGCTGGCCCTGGCGCGGCTGCGCACGGTGCACCGCTTCGGCGAGACGATCGGCGCGCTGGCGCAGGCGCTGCGCCTCGGCGACGCCGACGCGGTGGTGCGCGCCCTCGCGACGCCCGGGGACGAGGTGGTGTGGGTCCAGGAGGACGACGCGAGTGCATACCTGCGGGAGGACCTGACCCGGCAGGCGCTGCAGGTCCTCCGGGCCGCCCGGCGGGGCGACGACGACGCCGCGCTGGCGGCGCTGCACCGCCACCGGCTGCTCTGCGCCCACCGCGAGGGGGAGCGCGGGGTGCGTCGGTGGAACCACCTCGTCGAGACCTGGCTCGCGGAGGAGACCGGTCTCACCCTCTACGACCCGATGTATGTCGGCCGTCCGCTGCTCATCACCGCCAACGACTACGCGACGGGGGTGCTCAACGGCGACACCGGCGTCGTCGTCGCCTCCCAGACGTCCGCCGGTGTCCCGGTGCGGATGGCGGCCGTCGACGGCACCGGTGGGCGGAGCAGGTATGCCCCCTCCCGCCTCGGCGACGTCGAGACGATGCACGCGATGACGATCCACAAGGCGCAGGGCAGCCAGGCGGAGGAGATCACGGTGCTGCTGCCCGAGCTCGACAGCCCGCTGCTGACGCGCGAGCTGTTCTACACCGCGGTGACCCGCGCCGAGAAGCGGATCCGCGTGGTCGGCTCGGAGGAGGAGGTCCGGACGGCGGTGGCGCGTCGCGTCGTCCGGGCGAGCGGTCTGCGGCAGCGACTGGCGGGCCCCCCGTGAGCACGGTCGCCGCGGGGATGGATCGCCTCACGCGTCGGTTCTGGCGGGTCACGGGCCGCCCGGTGGACCTGGAGGGGCCGGAGGCGTGGCTGGCCGCGCCGGTCAGCGCGGGCGCCACCGTCGGCGACGCGTAGGTGCGCGCCGCGGCCGCCGCGCACGGTGGCGAGCTCGTGTCCCGCCTCTTCGCGCGCAGGGTGCAGCAGCTCGCCCTGCCGACCCCTCCGCTCGACGTGGCCCGAGGCATGGACAGCCGCATCACCGTCCTCACCGACTCCACCGGCCAGCAGCGTGCGGCCGCGTGGCTGCGCACGCTGGGCTCGACCGGGGAGTACGTCTACAGCGGCTGCTACTCCGCCCGGACGCGTCCGGGCAGCAGCCAGCCCGGAGTGCACGTCGCCTTCCCGCTCGAGCGCGGCAACGTGCAGGTCTTCCTGCGACCGGCGCTGCTGCCCGGTGGCGGGCTGGAGCTGTCCTCACCCCGGGTGGCTTCGGCGACGACGGCGCCTACGTCGTCGTGGACCACCGCGGCACGCACGCCGCCCGGGTGCCGCTGCACGAGACCTTCCGGGTCTACGTCGACGACGAGGGCACCCTGCGGACCGACCACGTGCTGCGCCTGTGGTCGGCCGCGGCCGTGCGCCTGCACTACAAGCTCCTGCGGGCGTAGCCCGCCACCCGCTACGCGGGAGACCCTGGCCGGGGGTGGTGGGTCCCTGCACCGCCGGAACCGATACCTCCGGCCCGGAAGGGCGCGGGACGTGCCGGGGGCCGGCCGGGAGTCCCTGCCCGGCCGGCCCCGTCGGGTCTGCCACCCGCCACGCGGGGGGACCCGGGTCGGGGGCGATGAGTCCCTGCACCGCCCCCGACCGGTCTCAGGCGGCCGCCAGCCCCTCCGCGGGGCTCACCCGGGCCGCCCGCCGGGCGGGCAGCACGCTGGCCAGCACCCCGGCCAGCAGCGCCACACCGACGATGACGCCGACGCGCACCCAGGGCACCGCCAGCGCCAGCGGGGTGCTCCGGGAGGATCGTCTGGACGCCGAGCGCGGCATACCCGATCCCGAGCGCGAGGCCCAGCCCGGCGCTGACCAGCGCCAGCAGGACGCCCTCGGTGAGCAGCATCCCCCGCATCTGGCCCCGGGTGAGCCCGAGCCCGCGCAGGAGGGCGTGCTCCCGGTGCCGCTCGATGACCGACAGCGACAGGGTGTTGGCGATCCCGACGACCGCGATGAGGACCGCCACACCCAGCAGGGCCGTGGCGACGAGCACCATGACGTCCAGCACCTGGGCGACGAGCGCGCGCTCGGCGGCCGCCCCCTGGACGGTCATGCCGCTGTCCTCGGCGACCTCGCCGACCGCGGTCATCGTGTCGCCGACGTCCGCGTCGTCGTCCAGCCGGAGGAGCACCGCACCGGGCTGCGGCGCCTCGCCGGTCAGCGCCTCCAGGTCCGCGGGCTGCACCGCGAGCCCCGCGGCGCCCAGCCCGAGCTCGATGACGGTGAGGTCGCGGCTCCCGCCGGGGCCGCTCACCGTCAGGGTGTCCCCCGCCTCGACCCCGTAGTTGACCCGGTCGTAGGGACCGAGGCCGACGGTGCCCGGCGCCAGGGCGGCGACGAGGTCCTCGCTGCGCATGACGCGCTCCGCGGTGTCCCGGTCGAGCGCGGCCACCGGGACGGCGTCGACCTCACCGACCTCGAGGTATGCCGTGTCCACCGGCTCCGCGGCACGGACTCCGTCCACCGCGGCCAGCCGCTGCACCACACCCTCGTCGACGGCCGTGGTCACCGGCACGTCCCCGTCCAGCCCCGGCTCGGTCTGCGCCACGAGGTCGACGGCATACGCCTGGTCGATCTCACCCAGCGCGGTACGTTCCCCCGAGGCGGCACCCACCGAGGTCATGGTGATGAGGGTGACCCCGACGAGCAGGGCGGCGCTGGTGGCCGCCGCCCGGCCAGGATTGCGCACGGCCCCGGTCACCGCGAGCCGGCCCGGCACCCCGGCCGGCCGTGCGGCCAGGCCGAGCAGGCGCACGAGCGGGGGCACGAGCACCACCGCGGCCAGCAGCACGCCGACGAAGGAGACCAGCCCGCCGGCCACGCCGACGAGCACCTGCCGCAGGAGGGCGGCGAGCACCATGAGACCGGTGCCACCGACGACGAGGAGCAGCGCGAGCAGCACCCGCACCCGGCTCACCCGGGCGGCGGCTGCCGGCTCCCCGCTCGGCCGCAGCGCGGCCAGCGGCGACACCCGGGTGGCCCGCCCCGCCGGCCACCAGGAGGCCAGCAGGGTGATCGCCACACCCACGACCACCGGCACCACCAGGCTGAGCCACCCGACCTCGAGACCGGTGCCCAGCGGGATGCCGAGATCCGCCCCGCGGGCCAGGCTCAGCATGAGCTGGGCGACCCCGAGCCCGGCGCCCACCCCGACCACCGAGGCCGCGGCCCCGAGGACCAGCGCCTCCAGGAGCACCGAGCGGCGCACCTGACCGCGGGTGGCCCCGACGCAGCGCAGCAGCGCGAGCTCCCCGGTCCGCTGGGCCAGGGTGATGGTGAAGGTGTTGGCGATGACGATGGCCGCGGTGGCCAGCGCCACCGCGCCGAAGCCCAGCAGGACCGACCCGAGCACGAAGGTCTGACCGGTCAGGCCGGCGACCCGGTCCGCGGCGGCCTCCGGGCCGGTCTGGAGCGCGGCCCCCGGCACCGCCTCGGCCAGCGCCTCGCGCACCTCGTCGACGGTTGCCGTCCCGGCCACCGTGACCTGGGCGGACTCGTAGGACACCCCGGGGTCGAGCTCGCGCAGCGTGGCGTCGGTGGTGAGGAACCCTTCGGTGTAGCTGAGCGTGTGCACCTCCCCGGGGTCCACCACCCCGACCACGGTGAGCGTCAACGGGTCGCCGGCCGCGCCGTCCACGGTGCGCGTGGTGAGCGTGAGCTCGTCCCCGACGGCCACCTGACCGGCCAGGGCCTGGTTGACGGTCGCCTCGTCGGCACCCGTCGGCATCCGGCCCTCGAGCAGGGTCATCCCCCCGGCCGGCACCGAGGTCGCAGCGAGGAAGCTGCTGCCGCGGTCGACGCCCACCGTCGCGTCCGCCACGACCCGGTCCACCCCGGGCGTCCCGGCCACCCGGTCCACGTCGTCGGCCGCCAGCCACGTGTCGTCCGCCCCGGTCACGACCAGGTCGGCGTCGCGCAGCCCCCCGGCCACCGCGTCCTCGAGCCCGGCCTGGGCGGTCGAGACGACCACGAGGCTGGTGGTCAGGAAGCCCACCCCGATGAAGATCGCCACCGCCGCCGAGACCAGCCGCCGGCCGCGCGAGGCCAGGCCGGCGCCATCCACCGGGCCGCCATCAGGCGACCTTCCCGAGCTCGCGGATCGCGGCCAGGACGGTGTCGGCGTCCGGGTCGAGAATCTCGCCGGCGATCTTGCCGTCGGCCAGCATGAGCACCCGGTCGGCGACGGCCGCTGCCGTCGGGTCGTGGGTGACCATGACGACGGTCTGGGCCCACTCGTCCACCGACCGGCGCAGCAGGTCGAGCACCTCGGCTCCCGTGGTGGAGTCGAGAGCACCGGTGGGCTCGTCGGCGAAGATGACGGCCGGCCGGGCCACCAGCGCGCGGGCCAGGGCGACCCGTTGCTGCTGCCCGCCCGAGAGCTGCCCGGGCCGGTGGTCGAGCCGTCCTGCGAGCCCCAGGGCGTCCACGACGGTCTTCTCCCAGGCCGCGTCGCCTCGCGGCCGGCGAGCTCCAGCGGCAGCCGGAGGTTCTGACGCGCGGTGAGCGCGGGCAGCAGGTTGAACGCCTGGAAGACGAAGCCGACCGCGTCGCGGCGCAGGCGGGTCAGCTGTGCGTCGGACAGCGAGGTGAGCTCGTGCTCGCCGAGGTGGACCCGACCGGACGTGGGGGTGTCCAGCCCCGCGAGCAGGTGCATGAGGGTGGACTTGCCCGAGCCGCTCGGGCCCATGATGGCCGTGAAGCGGCCTGCCTCGATGCCGACCGAGACGCGGTCGAGGGCGGTGACGGCGGCCTCGCCGCGTCCGTAGGTCTTGGTGAGGTCGACCGCGCTGGCGGCCATCCGCCGGCCCGGGCGCGCCTCGGCGGCGCTCTGTCGATGTGTCGTGGACGTCATACCGGCGACGCTAGGGAGCGAACGTCGCCCCCGGCGTCAGCCCCAGGTCTCGACCTGCGCCCCCGTCCCTCCGCCCCAGGTATGACCGAGCGTCGCCCGGTGCCGAAAGAGGCCACCACTGGCGACGCTCGGTGGCTATTCGGGGCGGCCGACGAGGCCCGTCTCGTAGGCCGTGATGACCATCTGCACCCGGTCGCGGAGCGACAGCTTGGCCAGGACCCGCCCGATGTGCGTCTTGACCGTCGCCTCGGCGAGGTAGAGCTCGGCGGCGATCTCGGTGTTGGTGAGCCCTCGCCCGACGGACTCGAGCACCTCGCGCTCCCGCTCGGTCAACGACTCCAGCCGGGCCGCGGCCGCGCGGCGGCTCGCCGCTCCCTCCTGCTCGCCCTGGGCGTCCGGGAGGTCCGGCACGAAGCGCTCGAGCAGGCGACGCGTCGTCGACGGCGCCATCGCGGCGTCACCCTGGTGCACCGCCCGGATCGCCGCCAGCAGCTCGGCCGGTCCCGCGTCCTTGAGCAGGAAGCCGGAGGCCCCCGCGCGCAGGGCCGCGAAGACGTACTCGTCCAGGTCGAAGGTGGTCAGCACCAGGACCTTGAGCGTCCGGTCGGCCGGGGCGTCCGCCAGCAGGCGCCGGGTGGTCTCCACCCCGTCCATCCGCGGCATCCGGATGTCCATGAGCACGACGTCCGGCCGGGTCTGCGCGATGGCCTCGAGGGCGCTGACGCCGTCCCCCGCCTCCCCGACGACCGTCATGTCGTCCTGCGCGTCGAGGACCATCCGGAACCCGGCGCGCACGAGCGCCTGGTCGTCGACGAGGAAGAGGCGGATCGGGGTCATCGGGTCCCTCCTGAGGTATGCCGTGCTGCCGGTTCGGCGTCGTCGGACCGGTCGCGCGGCGCACCCGGCTCGTCCGTGGCGCGCGCGACCGGCAGGGTGGCCACGACCTCCCAGCCGCGCCGCGCCCGGGGCCCGGCGCTCACGCTGCCCCCCAGGACCTCGACCCGCTCGCGCATGCCGATGAGACCGTTGCCCTCGCCGTCGTGGTCGTCCTGGGCGGCCCCGTCGCCGTCGTCGGTGACCCGCACGAGAAGGACCTCGGGCGTGCGCAGCAGGTCCACGTCGACCGAGGCGCCCGGGCCTGCGTGCTTCATGGCGTTGGTCAGGGCCTCCTGGACGACGCGGTAGGCCGCCAGGTCGGCCTCGGTCGACAGTCCGTCCACCTCGCCGCGGACGTGCATGGAGACGTCGACCCCCGAGGCGCGCACCCGCTGCACCAGGTCGTCCAGGTGCGCCAGTCCCTGCAGCGGCGCATACTCCGGGTCCGACCCGGGGTCGCGCAGCACCCCCACCAGGCGCCGGGTGTCCGCCAGCGACGCCCTGGCGGTCTCGGCCAAGGTCTCCAGCGTGGTGGCGGCCTGCTCCAAGGCGGCCCGCTGCCGGTCCTGATCAGCCGCCTCGCCGGTGCCGCGCGAGAGCGCCTGCCGCGCGGCATACAGACCGCCGTCCGCCTGCACCACCACGACCGCGAGCGAGTGTGCCACCACGTCGTGCATCTCCCGCGCGATCGTGGCGCGCTCGTCCTGGGCCGCGAGCCGGGCACGCTGCGCCTGGTCGCGCGCGAGCGCACGGTTCTGCTCCTGCAGCCGGGAGACCACCTCGCGGCGCCGCCGCATGACGTCCCCCAGGGTCCAGGCCACCCCGACGAAGCAGGCCATGAAGACGGCCTGGACGGCTAGGACCCCGAGGTCCGTACCGGTGTAGATCGGGCCGGTCCAGTCGATGGCGGCGATCAGCGCACCTGCCAGGCCCAGCCCCAGGACAACGCGAGAGGTGGTGCGGGTCCCGGACGCCGCCGCGCTGTAGACCGCGATGAGCACGGCCACGTTCGCGGGCATCGGGGTGTCCATGAAGACCACCTGCAGGGCGCAGCCACCGGCCACGACCAGCGCGACCGGAAGCGGACGCCTGCGCCGCCACAGCAGCGGCACGATCTGCAGCACGCTCAGCACGAGAGAGGCCGGGCTGCCCAGCCCGGCGCCGAGGAAGAGCAGGAAGAACAGCAGCACACCCACGAGCGCGGCGTCGGTCAGCCAGGGCACGTCACGCGCCCGGCGCCACGCGTCCGCCGCTCGCTGGCGGGGTCCCTGCGCCGTCTGGTCCACGGTCCGACCCTAGGCGCTGCGGCAGCCGGCCCGCGTCATACCGCGGTCGCCCTTCACGTCCCCCCGTGGTCTGACGTCGGGACTGCTCAGACCTCCAGGGCACGCACGATCGGCACCCCGACGCGGTAGGGGATGTGCAGCACGCTGGGCGCGTCGACCACGGCGAGGTCGGCGCGCCGGCCCACGCGGATGCGGCCGACGTCGTCCCGGCGCAGCGCGCGCGCCCCGCCGACGGTGGCGGCCCGCACCGCCTCGGCGGGGGTCATCCCCATCTCCCGGACCGCGAGCGCGATCATCAGCGGCATGGAGGAGGAGTGGCAGGTGCCGGGGTTGCAGTCGGTCGCCAGGGCGACGTCGACGCCCGCGTCGAGGAGCCGGCGGGCGTCCGGGTAGGGCTGCCGGGTGGAGAACTCCACGCCCGGCAGCAGGGTCGCCACAGTGTCGCTCCCGACCAGCGCGTCGACGTCCTCGTCGGTGAGGAAGGTGCAGTGGTCGACGCTGGCGGCGCCGAGCTCGACCGCGAGCCGCACGCCCGGGCCGTGCGACAGCTGGTTGCCGTGGACCCGCAGCTCGAGCCCGGCGTCCCGACCCGCCTCGAGCACGCGCCGGCTCTCCTCGCCGTCGAAGGCGTGCGCGCTCGCTGGCTCGCAGAAGACGTCGATCCAGCGGGCATACGGCGCGCAGGCGGCGAGCATCTCGCCGCAGACGAGGTCGAGGTATGCCTCCCGCCCGCCGTCCTCCCTCCGGTCCGGGGGCACGACGTGGGCGCCGAGGAAGGTCGTCTCCGGCGTGACCTCGCGCGCCAGTCGCAGCGCCCGCACCTCGTGCTCGACGTCGAGCCCGTAGCCGCTCTTGATCTCCACCGTCGTGGTGCCCTGGGAGCGCATCTCGGCGACGCGCCGGGCGAGCAGGTCGCGCAGCTCGGCGTCCCCGGCCTTGCGGGTCGCCGCCATCGTCACCGCGATGCCGCCGCCGTCGTAGGGCTGCCCGGTCATCCTGGCGGCGAACTCGGCCGAGCGGTCGCCGGCGAAGACGAGGTGGGCGTGGCTGTCGACGAAGCCGGGCAGGACCGCCTTGCCGCCGAGGTCGATCGCCCAGTCCGCGGCCGGTGCCTGGTCGGCCGGGCCGATCCACTCCACGACGGGCGCCGAGTCCTCGCCCCCGCCACCGAGGACGACGGCGGCGTCGCGGACGACACCGAGGCCGCGGGTGAGCGCCGCCTCCTCCGAGGTGGCTGGTCGCTCCTCCTGGCTGTCGTCGCAGGTGGACAGCTCGCTGATGCCGGTGATGAGCATGCTCATGGGTCGATCCTCTCGTGCCGCGATCAGTCGGTCGGTGCGACCAGCGGGTGGATGGCCTCGGACAGCAGGCGCCCGACGTCGCCCAGCCGGTGGCGCCCGTCCTGCACGACCACCCGCCCGTCGACGACGACCGTGTCGACATCGGCCGAGGTCGCCGCGAGGACGACCTGACCGGGGTCGGTGCCGGCGGTGCGGACGGTGTCGTCGCGCATGGCGACGAGGTCGGCCCGCGCGCCGACCTCGATGCGCCCGGCGTCCGGCCAGCCGATGCTGTCGTGCGCGGTGGCCGCCGCCAGCAGGTCGGCGGGCGTGAACCGGCCCCGCTCGAGGCTGTCGAGCCGCTCGTGCATCTCCAGGGCCCGGGCCTCCTCCAGCAGGTCGACGACGGCGTGCTGGTCCGAGCCGAGGGACAGTCGCGCCCCGGTGTCGCGCAGGGCGCGGGCGGGGCCGATCCCGTCGGCGAGGTCGCGCTCGGTGGTGGGGCAGAAGCAGGCATACGACCGGTGCCGGCCGAGCAGCGCGACGTCCTCGTCGGTGAGGTGGGTGGCGTGCACCGCGCTGAGGTCCGGCCCGAGCACGCCCTCGGCCTCGAGCAGACCGGTGGGGGTGAGCCCGTGCGCGGCGAGGCACGCGTCGTTCTCCGCGGGCTGCTCCGAGAGGTGCACGTGCACCGGCCGCCCGCCCTCCCCGCGACCGGACGTGGGGGGTGTTGACAGAGGCGCTGTCCGGTCGAGGGTCGCGGGCGCGGTGCGCGCCCACGAAGCCACGGTCGCGAGCTGGTCGCGGGGCACGGCGCGCACCGAGTGGATCGCGGCACCGACCCGCAGGTGCGCGGGCCCGCCGTCGGTGTGGTCGCGCAGGTCGTCCACGCGCAGCGCCCAGGTCCGTGCGTCGCCGTCGCCGAAGCGCAGCTGCGGGCCCTCCAGCTCCCGGTGACCGGCGCCGTCGAGCCCGCCGACGAGGTAGCAGGTGTCCAGCAGCGTCAGCCGGATCCCGGCGTCGGCGGCGGCCTGCACCAGAGCCTTCCCCATGACGTTGGGGTCCATGTAGCGCTTCCCGCCGGGCCCGTGGTGGAGGTAGTGGAACTCCCCCACCGCCGTGATCCCGGCGAGCGCCATCTCGGCGTAGGTCGCGCGCGCCAGGGCGAGGTAGCGGTCCGGGTCGAGCCGGGCTGCGACGGCATACATCGTCTCGCGCCAGGACCAGAACGTGCCGCCCCCGTGGTGCGTCCGACCCCGGAGCGCGCGGTGGAAGGCGTGGCTGTGGGCGTTGGCCAGGCCGGGCAGGACGACGCCGGGCAGCCGGTGGTCCCCGTCCTGCGGCGGTATGCCCGCCTCCACCCCGGTGATCCGGCCGTCCTCGACCGTGATGCCGACGTCGGCGGCGACACCGGTCGGCAGGTGCGCGTGCCGCGCGTGGAAGGCGGTGCTCACGGCTGCTCGCTCACGAGGTCGGTCACGCACGCCGCGAGCGCCTCGACGCCGGCGTGGCAGTCGGCGGCCTCGGCGTGCTCGGCGGGGCTGTGCGAGACGCCGGTCGGGTTGCGCACGAAGAGCATCGCGGTGGGTATGCCCGCTCCCGCGAGGATGCCCGCGTCGTGCCCCGCCCCGGTGCCGAGCACGGGCACGCTGAGCTCGTCCGCGCTGCCGAGGACTCGGCGCAGCCGGTCGGCCAGCGCCCCGTCGAAGCGGGTGGTCGGCGTCCAGGACTCGCGGGTGAGGCTGGCACCGTGCCGCCCCGCCCGCTCCTCGAGCTCGGCGACGAGCGCCTCCACCTGGTCCTCCTCCGGTCCTCGCGCGTCCAGCCACCCCGTGACGTGGGAGGGGATCGCGTTGACGCCGCCCGGGGTGACCGCCACCCTGCCGACGGTGGCGACGCAGCCCCGCCCGGCGGCGCCCGCGCGGGCCGCCAGCACGAGGTCGGCATAGCCGAGCATCGCGTCCCGACGGTCCTCCAGCCGGGTGGTCCCGGCGTGGTTGGCCTCGCCGGGGACGTCGAAGCGCCAGCGGCCGTGCGGCCAGATGTCGCTCGCCACCGCGACCGGTGCGTCGAGGTCGACCAACGCCCGGCCCTGCTCGACGTGCAGCTCGACGAAGGCGCCGACGCGCGCCAGCGTCTCCTCGTCCCGCCCCAGGTCGGCCGGGTCGCGGCCCACCGCGGCGAGCGCGTCGGCATACCTCACGCCGTCGGCGTCGGTCAGCGCGCGTGCCCGGTCGGCGTCGAGCGCGCCGGTGAGCAACCGCGACCCTGCGCAGGCGATCCCGAAGCGCGCGCCCTCCTCGTCCACGAAGTTCGCCACCGCGACCGGCCGGGTGGGCGCGACCCCCTCGCTGCGCAGCAGGTCGAGCGCCGCGAACGAGCTGACCACCCCCAGCGGCCCGTCGAAGGCGCCGCCGTCGGGCACGGAGTCCAGGTGCGAGCCGACGACGAGACCGGTATGCCCGGCCCGCACCGCGTCATCCACGGTGCCGGGGCCGTCCCACCACCAGGCCCACTGGTTGCCGACCCGGTCCTCGACCAGATCGAGCCCGCGTGCGGCCGCCTCCTGGGCGAACCACTCCCGCAGCATCGCGTCCTCGCGGGTCCAGGCGAACCGGCGGTAGCCGCCGCTGCCGACCCGGCCCACCGGGTCGAGGTCGGCCCACATGCGGTCGAAGGCGGCGAGGGCGGCTGCGGTGCTCACGGTCCCGACCCTAGGTGTCCGGCGGCGGGCGCTGACAGTGCCGAGCTGCCGTCGTCGTCTCGGATATCAGACACGACAGGACCCAGATGCCATCGCCCGCGCGGGGCATACCCTCGGTCCCATGAGTGAGGAACGCGCCCTGGCCGCGCTGGAGGCGGCTCGGCTCGAGTATGCCGTCACCCGCCACGGCCGGGTCGGGAGCCTGCAGGAGGCGGCCCAGGTGCGTGGCGTCGAGCCGCGCGACATCGTCAAGACCCTGGTGGTACGGCGCGGCGAGGAGGACTACCTCTTCGTCCTCGTGCCGGGCGACCGGGAGATCGCCTGGCCCAAGCTTCGGTCGCTGCTCGGCGTCAACAGACTCTCCATGCCGGACGCGGGACGGCCAAGGAGGCGACCGGCTACGAGCGCGGCACGATCACGCCCTTCGGCTCGACCACCGCCTGGCCCGTCGTCGCCGACGCCAGCCTGACCGGTGAGCAGGGACGCCAGATCTCGCTCGGGGCGGGCGCGCACGGGGTCGCGGTGACCCTCGAGGCCGAGGCCGCGCTGACGGCTCTCGGCGCGCAGGTGGCGGACGTCACCGACTGACCGGCCGGCGGCACACCCGCCGCGGATCAGCGGGTGAGGTCGGAGAGCCGGAAGGACACCTCGAAGGGGTCGGTCACGCGGAACGCCACATCGCCCATGACGACCTCGCCGGACTCGTAGGCGTCGCCCACCAAGCGGTAGACCCGGATGCCCGGCGCCTCCGGGTCCACCACCCAGTAGTGCGGGCAGCCGAAGCGGGCGAGCACGTGCGGCTTCGCGACGAGGTCGGTCCGGCGGCTCGACGGCGACAGGATCTCGACAGCGAGGACCGGTGGGACCTCGACCTGTCCGCCCTCGCGGATCTCCCGGGGGATCACCATGAGGTCGGGCTGGATCATGCTGCGCTCCCCGGCCCGCAGGTCCAGCGGTGCGGCCAGCACGCGCAGGTGCGGCGGACAGGAGGCACGCAGGAGGGCGAAGAGCTCCCCGCTGACCGCCTGGTGGACGATGCTCGGACCGGGGGACACGACCAGCTCACCCTCGATGAGCTGGATCGTCATGTCGTCCCGCTGCTCGCGGTAGGCATACAGGTCCTCGACCGTGTAGATGCCGACCTCGGTCATGCTCATGATCTCCATCGTGCCCCTCCCCCGTCATGACGTCCAGCATGCCGGTCCGGCACGACCGCACCGGCGTCGTCCACAGGTCAGCCGGGCAGGACCCCCGGGGTGACGAGCACGACGGTGTCGCCGTAGGTCCGGCCCTTGCCGCGCATCATGAGCTTGCCCACGAGCCGGAAGACCCGCGTCTGCCAGCCGTACTTCGCCCGCACCGCGGCCCTGACCTCGTCGAAGTCCGCCCCGCCCTGCACCATCTCAGCGGTCCCCTCGACCGGCTCGGTACCCGGCTTCAGCGTCCCGGTCCGACCGCACGGCTGCACCGTGACCCGCGAGGTATGCCGGAGCCGCTTCGTCTTGCCGGTGCCCATCGTCGTGTAGAACCCGACCCGCTCGCCGTCGCGCAGCGGCACCACCCAGACCGGCGTCGGCACCGGCTCGCCGTTGCGGCGGAAGGTCGTGAACGAGATGAACTCCTCGGCACCGAGGTGCCGCACTGCGACGTTGCCCATGCGCCGAACGTACCGGCGGGTAGCGTCCCTCGCGTCTCAGAACAGCAGCAGCCCGACCGGGATCGCGAGGACCAGGCTCAGGCATACCCGCTCGAACCAGACGACGAGCAGCCGCGGGATGGACACCGGGATCTGGGTGCCGACGAGGGAGGGCACCATCGCGGAGAAGAAGATGATCTGGCTGACGCTCACCACGGCGACGACGTACTTCACCGACATCGCGGACTCCGCGACGAGCGCGGCCGGGAGGAACATCTCCGAGACACCCAGCGCGGCGGCCTTGGCGACGAGCAGCGGCTCGGGGATCTGCAGCGCCCAGGTGATGGGGTAGAAGACGTAGCCGAGCCAGTCGAAGACCGGCGTGAACTCGGCGAGCACCAGGCCCAGCAGCCCGATCGACAGGATGCTCGGCAGGATCGCCATGGCCATCCGGAGCCCGTCGAGGAAGGTGGACCGGACCGTCCGCAGCAGGCCCGGGTCCACCGCGACGGTATGCCTGGCCTCCCGCCACGCGGTCGCGAACCGGCCGCCCTCGGTCGGCTGCTCCGGCTGGTGCTCCACGCCGGGCGCCGTCTCGTCCGGCATCCGGCCCAGCGGCGGGATCCGGACCGTGACGGCGGTGACGACGAAGGTGATGAGCAGGGTGGACCAGAAGTAGACCGTCCAGTGGTCCATGAGGTCCAGCGCGCTCGCGACGACGATCATGAAGGTCGCCGAGACGGTGGAGAAGCCGGTGGCGATGACCATGGCCTCGCGCCGGGTGTACTTCCCGTCGAGGTAGACCCGGTTGGTGATGAGCAGGGCGAGCGAGTAGGACCCGACGAAGCTGGCGACGGCGTCGATCGCCGAGCGGCCGGGGGTGCGGAAGACGGGCCGCATGAGCGGCCGCGCGAGCACCCCGATGAACTCCATCAGCCCGTAGCCCACGAGCAGCGCCAGAAAGACCGCCCCGATCGGCACGAGCAGCCCGACCGGGATTACCAGGGCGTTCAGCAGGAACGGCCCCATGCCCTCGGCGAAGAGCCACGCCGGCCCGACCTCGAGGACGAGCATCACCCCGACGACCAGACCGATGACGCGAGCGACGGCGAAGACGGCGTCGGTCGTGCTCCGCCGCCAGGACCCGGTGACCCAGGGGTAGACGGCACCCGCCGCGATGAGGGCGAGGGCATACCAGGGCAGGATGCCGGGGATCGCCTCGCGCAGCCAGGACACGATGTGGTCCAGCGGGATCGTGCTGCGCCCGCCGATCGTGACCGGCACGAAGAACATCACGACGCCGATGGCGGACAGGACGAAGAACTTCCACATGGGGACTGCGGTGTCCGGCACGTCGTCGGGCCGGATGGTGGTGCTCATGTCAGTCGCCCTCCCGCATGGGGACGCGCACGCCGCGCTCGGCGGCCACCTCGTCGCACGGTCGTAGCCGGCGTCGACGTGCCGGATGACGCCCATGCCGGGGTCGTTGGTCAGGACCCGCTCCAGCTTCTGCCGGGCCAGGTCGGTGCCGTCGGCCACGCTGACCTGCCCGGCGTGCAGCGAGCGGCCGATGCCGACGCCGCCGCCGTGGTGCAGCGACACCCAGGACGCGCCGGAGGCGGTGTTGACCATGGCGTTGAGCAGCGGCCAGTCGGCGATGGCGTCCGAGCCGTCGGCCATGGCCTCGGTCTCGCGGTAGGGGCTCGCCACCGAGCCGCAGTCGAGGTGGTCCCGGCCGATGGCGATCGGGGCGCTGACCTCGCCGGAGGCGACCATGTCGTTGAAGCGCACGCCCGCCTTGTCCCGCTCGCCGTAGCCGAGCCAGCAGATCCGCGCGGGCAGCCCCTCGAAGGCGACCTTGTCCTGGGCGCCCCGGATCCACTTCTGCAGGTGGTCGTTGTCGGGGAAGAGGTCGAGCACGGCCTGGTCGGTGGCGGCGATGTCCTTCTCGTCGCCGGAGAGCGCGGCCCAGCGGAACGGGCCCTTGCCCTCGCAGAACAGCGGCCGGATGTATGCCGGGACGAAGCCGGGGAACTCAAAGGCCCGGTCGTAGCCGCCCTGGCGGGCCTCGTCACGGATGCTGTTGCCGTAGTCGAAGACCTCGCGCCGGCGTCCATGAAGCCGACCATCGCCTCGACGTGCCGGGCCATCGACTCCTGTGCCCGGTCGGTGAACTCCTCCGGCTTCTTCTCGGCGTAGTCCTGCCAGTCGGCGAGGTCGATGCCGGTCGGCAGGTAGGACAGCGGGTCGTGCGCGGACGTCTGGTCGGTCACGATGTCGATCGCGACACCGCGGCGCAGCAGCTCGGGGAAGACCTCGGCGGCGTTGCCGACGACGCCGATCGAGACGGCCTCGCGCGCCTGCTTGGCGGCCAGCGCCCGCTCGACCCCGGCGTCGAGGGAGTCGGCGACCTCGTCCAGGTAGCGGCTCTTCACCCGACGGCGCAGCCGGGCCTCGTCGACGTCGACCACGAGGCATACCCCGCCGTTGAGCGTCACCGCCAGCGGCTGGGCGCCGCCCATGCCGCCGCACCCACCGGTGAGGGTGAGCGTCCCGGCGAGGGACCCGCCGAACTTCTTGGCGGCGACCGCGGCGAACGTCTCGTAGGTGCCCTGCAGGATGCCCTGGGTGCCGATGTAGATCCAGGAGCCGGCGGTCATCTGGCCGTACATCGTCAGCCCGAGCTGCTCGAGCCGGCGGAACTCGGGCCAGGTCGCCCAGTCGCCGACGAGGTTGGAGTTGGCGATGAGCACGCGCGGCGCCCACTCGTGGGTCTGCATGACCCCGACCGGGCGACCGGACTGGACCAGCATGGTCTCGTCCTCGCGCAGGTCGGTGAGGGTGCGGACCATGGCGTCGAAGCTGCGCCAGTCGCGCGCCGCGCGGCCGGTGCCGCCGTAGACGACGAGGTCGTCGGGGCGCTCGGCGACCTCGGGGTCGAGGTTGTTCATGAGCATCCGCAGCGGGGCCTCGGTGGCCCAGGAGCGGGCGGTGAGCTGGGTGCCGCGCGGTGCGCGGACAGGACGGGCGCCTTCCATGGTGGTCTCCTTCGACTCGTTTCTCTGGCTTGGCTCTGGCTGTGGCACTTCTTCTGACCGGCCGCACGGTCTGCGCGGACCGGCCGCCCGGTCTGCGTCAGTGCAGCAGTCCGGTGACCCTCTCGGCGGCGGCGCGGACGCGGCCGTCCGCGACGAGATCGACGACGGTCTCGATCTCCGGGCTGAGGTGGCGGTCCGGGCCGGGGCCCTCGACGCCGGACCCGCGCAGCAGCGCCACGACGGCCGCCGTCGCGGGGGCGGGGGTGAGCGGCGCGCGCAGGTCGAGCGCGCGGGCGGCGGTGAGGACCTCGACCGCGACGACGCGGGTCAGCCCGTCGACGGCGCGGCGCAGCTTGCGGGCCGCACCCCAGCCCATGCTCACGTGGTCCTCCTGCATCGCGGAGGAGGGTATGGAGTCCACGCTCGCCGGGGCGGCCAGCCGCTTGAGCTCGCTGACCAGCGCGGCCTGGGTGTACTGCGCGATCATGTGCCCGCTGTCGGTCCCGGGGTCGTCCGCGAGGAAGGGCGGCAGCCCATGGCTGCGGGCGACGTCGAGGAAGCGGTCGGTGCGCCGCTCGCTGATGCTCGCCACGTCGGCGGCGACGATCGCGAGGAAGTCGAGCACGTGGGCGACCGGCGCACCGTGGAAGTTGCCGTTGCTCTCGACCCGTCCGTCGAGCGTGACGACCGGGTTGTCGACGGCGGCGGCGAGCTCGCGGTCGGCGACGGTGCGGGCATACCCGCAGGTGTCGCGGGCGGATCCGTGCACCTGGGGCGAGCAGCGCAGCGAGTAGGCGTCCTGCACGCGGGTGCACGCCTCGGTGCGGTGCGACTCGCGGATCGCGCTGTCGGACATGAGGTCTCGCAAGTTCTCGGCCGACCGGGCCTGGCCGGGGTGCGGCCGCAGCTCGTGCAGGTCGGCGGCGAAGACGTCGTCGGTGCCGAGCAGGCCCTCGACGCTCATCGCGGCGGCGACGTCGGCGGTGGTGAGCAGGGTGTCGAGGTCGTGCAGGGCGAGCACGAGCATGCCGAGCATGCCGTCGGTGCCGTTGATGAGGGCCAGGCCCTCCTTCTCGGCCAGCTCGACCGGGGCGATGCCGGCGCGGGCCAGCGCCTCACCGGCGGGGATGAGCTCCTGCGGGGAGGCCTGCCAGGCCTCCTGGTCCGCGCCCGCCTCCGGACCGACCCGGACCATGCCCTCGCCCATGACGGCCAGGGCGCAGTGGGCCAGCGGCGCGAGGTCGCCGGAGCAGCCGAGGCTGCCGTGCTCGCGCACGACGGGGGTGATGCCGGCGTTGAGGAGCGAGGCATACGCCTGCGCCGTCTCGACCCGCACCCCGGTGCGGCCGGTCGCGAGGGTCGACAGGCGCAGGAGCATGAGCGCCCGCACGACCTCGCGCTCGACCTCCGGGCCGGACCCCGCGGCGTGGCTGCGGACCAGGCTGCGCTGCAGCTGCGCCCGCTTCTCGAGCGGAATGCTGGTGTTGGCCAGCGCGCCGAAGCCGGTCGAGATGCCGTAGTGCGGCTGGGTGTCGCTCGCCAGGTCCTCGATGATGCGGCGGGTCGCGGCGATGCCCTCGACGGCGTCGCCCGCGATGCTCACGCGGGCACCATGCCGGGCGACGGCGACGACCTCGGCGTGGGACAGGGGGCCGACGCCGACGGTCACCTCGGTCGGCAGGTCGGTGCGGGGGTGCTGGCTCATGACCACCATTGGACCGCCCGCGTCGCGCCGCGTCACCCCCGCGACGACTCCCAGCGTCTCAGATCTCAGACAGGGGACGGCATCGAGGGATCAGTCGGTCCGAGCCGTGGCGCCTTCTACCCTCCGGCGCCGTGGTCCTCTCGCGGAGCACCGTCCCCGTCCGCCATCGACATGGCGGCCGCGAGCACCGCCGCTCCGGCCGCCATCACGACCCGGGGCCTCTTCACCCGCGGCCGGAGCCACTCTTCGACGCGGCGGTCCAGGTCGACCGACAGGGCGGAGGTCGCGGCCATCCACAGGGGTGCCCCGACGGCCACCGCCACCTTCCTCGACGTCGACCAGTCGACGCTCGCCGCCACCACGCCGCCCCCGGCCGCGGCCAGGGCGGTCGGCACCGCCACGAAGGCCGCCTGGGCCCAGCGTGGCGCACGCCCGATCGGATAGAGCGTCAACACACCTGCGAGGCCGCCGCTCAGGGCCCTGGTCCGAAGGTCCGTCGCAGTCGTCATGATCCCCACCCTAGGCCGGTGAGCCCGCCGCCTCATGCTGGCCGCATGTCACGATGGGCAGCATCACTGCGAGGGGAGATCTTGCCATGGCCCACGTCCTCGTCTGCGTGCAGCCCGCCCGCGGCCACGTGGGGCCGACCGCACCGATCGTCGTCGCCCTCCGCGAGCGCGGCCACGAGGTGACCGTCATCACCGGCGCCCACTACCGGCATACCTTCGACGCGCTGGGGGCGCGCACCGTCCCGCTCCCGCCCGAGGTCGACTTCGACGACACCGACCTCGACGGCTCGATCCCCGGTCGCGCCGGCCTGCGCGGCCCGAAGCTCGCCCGCTTCGACCTCACGCAGTTCGTCTGCGCCATGCCCGCGCAGCTGCGGGTGGTCGACGACGAGCTGCGGGCGGGAGCCGACGTCGTGCTCTGCGACCCCCTCTTCCTCGCGGGTATGCCGCTCGTCCTGCGACCGCGCGCCTCACGGCCGCGCGTGCTCGCGCTCGGCTTCCTGCCGCTGGTCCCGCCGCTGCCTGCTCTTCCGCCGCCGGCCGGCCCGGTCGACCGCGTCCGCAACGCCCTGATCCGCCGCGTCGCCCACCGCGTGCTGGCGCCCATCACCGCACTCGCCCACCGCCAGGTCGCCGAGCTCGAGGGCATCCGGACCGACCTGGTCCCCTTCGACTGGCCCGGCCACAGCGACGGCATCCTGCAGATGACCGCTCCCGGATTCGAGTACCCACGCTCGCCCGGCGAGGTCCCAGCCCCGGTCCACTTCGTCGGCCCGACCACGACCAGCGCGTCGACCGAGCACCCGCTGCCGGCTGGTGGGCCGATCTGGACGACGACCGCCCTGTCGTGCACGTCACCCAGGGCACGGTCGCCAACACCGACCTCGGGCAGCTCGTGCGGCCGGTCATCGAGGGCCTCGCCGACGCCGAGGTGCTCGTCGTCGCCAGCACCGGCGGGGGCGACCTGGCCCTCGACCGCCTCCCCGACAACGCCCGCGTCGCCGACTTCCTCCCCTACGACGAGTTGCTGCCGCGGTGCGACGTCATGGTCACCAACGGTGGCTACGGCAGCGTCAACCACGCGCTCCGGTATGCCGTGCCGCTCGTCGCCGTCGGCGCGACGGAGGACAAGCGCGACGTGGCGGCCCGGGTCACCTGGTCCGGCGTGGGGCTCGGCACCACCCGGCGCAGCATCGACGCGGCCCGCGCTCGGAGGGCGGTCGAGCGGGTGCTCAGGAACCCGGCATACCGTCAGCGTGCCCGCGAACTCGCCGATCAGATCGCGGCCGGCCCCAGCCGGGACGAGGTCATCGACCTCATCGCGGGCGACTGAGGAAGCATGCTTTACATATGTAAACACACCCGTGCCCACCAGCTCCTCGCGCTCCCGCGCTTCCCTCGTCGCGGCGGCCACCAGCCTGCTGGACGAGCGTGATCCCGCTGGCATCACCATCACCCGGGTCGTGACCCGTGCTGGCCTGACCCGGCCGACGTTCTACGCCACTTTCGGCGACCTGCCGTCGCTGTATGCCGCAGCTGCTGTCGCGCGGATCAGCGCAGCCCTCGAGGGCGAGGCCGAGCCCCAGGCGGAGGAGCACCGCGAGCAGGTCATGGGGGAGACCATCAGCCGCATGCTGGCTCGCATCGCACCCCACCGCGACTTCTCCCGGGGGGTGCTGAGCGGCCACGGGGGGCACATCGTGCAGGCCGAAATCGTCGCGCTTCTCACCGCCAGGATCGCCACCAACACCCCCGTCTCCCGCGCCCTGGCCGGTGGCCCTCTGCCCCTGGAGCTCACCTCGCGTGCTCTCGCCGCCGCCGTCGCCTGGACGATGCTCGACTGGCTCACGGACGACGATCCGGCACCGCTGCACGAACTCACGGGTCCATCCGCGGCCTCGTGCTCCACAGCGTCATCGGCGGCCTGGGCGCGACCCGGCGCATACCCGGACGGAAGGATCACCATGATCGAGGTCGACGACACCCTGCGCGAGCAGCGACTCCTGGCCCGCCAGGCCCTGCAACGGGCGGGCCGACTGCCCTTCAAACCCATCTCCTCCACGAAGTGGACCAACGTCTCGGTCGACAAGCGGGGCGCCCTGCTGGTGCAGCTCGAGCATGACGACATCGCGGGGGTCACGCCAGCGATGTTGAAGTGGTGGTTCGAGAACCTCGCGGGCACGACGACATGGAACGGTGAGGACTTCTCCGGCCCGGAGATCCTCGTGTACCACCTGTGGCACCACCGGGACCACATCCGCGTCACTCCGATGACCGACGCTCCCGAGGGGACACCCAACCGTGGCTTCGCGGTCGGTGCCCGTTCGCGCATCGACGAGCAGTTCAACGACTACCGGGACCGCATCCACCAGGTCATGCACACGACGACGCTGGACGAGTCGGAGTTCACCTTCGACATCCTTGGCCCAGGGGACCGGCCAGCCGGCCGGATCACCCATCGATACGCCGAGGTCCCCGGCGGGGTCAGCTTCTACGCCGAGACCGCAGTCGACTTCGAGGTGCCGCTGGTCGGGCCGCTCCTCAACCGGGCGGTCGGGCCGCAGGTCTTCTCCGCGAGACGGCCGATCACTGGACTACCCACAACATCGAGGAAACGGGGCGGACGCAGGACATTCTGCCGGTGCTGTATGCCGCCGCCCACGTTTCATGAGCAGTCGAACGTGCCTCGATGCAGATCCAGATCCTGCGAGCGAGGCACTTTCGACTGCTCATGCCGGCGGGAGCTTCGGACGAGACGCACCAGGACCTGGTCAGCGGCTGACCTGCGTCGCCATCGTCACGAAGCTGGCCAGGATCCGCCGCACGTCGTCCAGCGCGTCCTCCCGCGCCTGTGCGACGATCGGGCCCACCTCGTCCGGCTCGCAGTAGCCGTGACCGGCATAGATGTGCAGCCGGTGTTCCAAGGAGTCTGCGTCCAGCTCAGGGTGGAACTGCGTGGCATAGACGTGCTGCCCGATCCGGAACATCTGGGTCGGGCAGCCCGCCGACGAGGCCAGCAGGATCGCGCCAGGGGGCAGCACGGCGCAGGCCTCCTTGTGGCCCACGATCGCGTGGAACGGGTTCGGCATCCCCAGCAGCAGCGGGTCGATCCGCCCGTCCACCGTCAGGGAGATCTCCACCGCCGCCGGCGCCTCGCCATACCTCCGGTCGACGACGCCGCCGCAGACCTGCCCGAGCAACCCGATGCCGTAGCACGCTCCGAGGAACGGCTTGTCCGCCGCGACCACCCGCTTCACCAGCTCGCCGAGCTCGCGCTCGACACGCACCTGGACCGGTGATTTGCGCTCGTCCGAGGCGTTGAAGGGGCTGCCACCGAGGATCAGCCCGGCGTAGTCGTCGAGGTCGATCGCAGGCATCGGCCCCGCCTCGACCCGGACCCGGTGCAGCTGGCTCTCCGTGAGGCCGCCGTAGCGCAGGAACCCGGCATACTCGTCGTCGGCGGCGTCGTCCTCGGCGCGCGTGCCGAGCAACAGGAAGGGCCTCACACCGGCTGAGCCTAGGGTGGGGTGCATGAGCGAGCAGACACCGGGCGGAGCGGAGCGCAGCCGGCACGACCGTGCGATCGCCGCGTTCTGGGAGGACGCGCGGATCCGCGGCAAGCTCAACCGCATCGAGGTGTATGCCGGTGCCCAGGTGAGCGACACCCTCCCGCCGCCGGCGTGGAGCTTCGGCGGTGAGGACGACCCGCAGACCGCGGACCGGTTGCTCGGGCTGGTGCTCGCCGGGCGGAAGACCGCGACGGCCAGCGCCTACCGGGACTACGAGGCCGACGCGCGGACCCGGCAGGCCCTGGGCGAGGGGCCCGCCGAGGGCGACACCCTCACCCGCACCGGCGTCGGCCTCGACCTGGCGCTGCCCGAGCCCGGGCTGCTGTCCATCCTGCTCGACGGCTCCGGTCGACCCCGGGCCCTGGTCCGCATCACGGACGTGGACGTGTGCCGCTTCGCCGACGTCCCCGCCGAGCACGCCCGGCTCGAGGGGGAGGGCAACGGCACGCTCGCCGACTGGCGGGCCATCCACCGCGAGGCGTTCGCGGCCACCGCGCCGCACGGCGAGCCGGTCGACGACGACACCCTCGTGGTCCTCGAGCGCTTCGAGGTGCTCGTGCCGGCGTCTGCGCGGCGGGCCGCCCGCGCCTACCGCTGACTCCCCACGTCAGGTGCCGGCTCGGGCCGCGCTCAGTCGCCCGGACCTCCACCAGGTCGGTGGCGTCCGCCATCACCTGGTCGATGTCCTTGTAGGCGGCCGGGATCTCGTCGATGAAGGCGTCGGTGTCACGGTACTCGATCCCGCTCATCGCTGCCCGCAGGTCCTCCACGGTGAACTCCCGCTGCGCCCGCCGCCGGGAGCAGGTCCGCCCGGCACCGTGCGGTGCCGAGTCGAGGGCCTCCCGGCAGCCCTTGCCGACGACGACGTAGGACGCCGTGCCCATCGACCCCGGGATGAGGCCCGGTCGACCGACCTCGGCGTTATGGCGCCCTTGCGGGACAGCCACACGGTCTCGCCGAAGTGGACCTCCTGCTCGGTGT
Source organism: Serinicoccus sp. CUA-874 (assembly GCF_001942225.1). Classification (NCBI taxonomy): domain Bacteria; kingdom Bacillati; phylum Actinomycetota; class Actinomycetes; order Micrococcales; family Ornithinimicrobiaceae; genus Serinicoccus; species Serinicoccus sp. CUA-874. The sequence continues at coordinate 102,153 of NZ_MKJZ01000033.1, forward strand.
AGTTGTGGTGGCAGTTGATCTCCTCCACCCGCTCCACCGCGGCGACGTCCACCGCCAGCCACTCCGCCACCTGGCGCACGACCCGGCCCATCATCTCCTCGCGGTTGAGCAGCGCATACGTCTGCGCCCACCGCATCTGCGCGATGTAGCGGTCGAACTCGGGCGTGCCCTCGGTGAGGTAGGCCAGGTCCCGGTGCGGCAGGTCGACACCCTCGCACTGCTGCGCGGCGACGCGGATGTGCTGCTGGGCGATCTTGTTGCCGACACCCCGCGACCCGGAGTGCAGGAAGAGCCAGACACCGGCCTGCTCGTCGGCGCTCACCTCGATGAAGTGGTTGCCGGAGCCGAGGGTGCCCAGCTGCAGCTCCCAGCGCCGGGCGTGCTCGGCCGGGTCGAAGCCCGTCTCCTCGGCGAGCGCGCGCAGGGTCGCCAGCCGCGTCTCGGTGTGCTCGCGGCTCACCGCGCGGTTGGCGGCGCCCGCGTGCAGCGGGATCGCCCGCTCGATCGCCTCCCGCACGGGGGTGCGGTCGGCCGGCAGGTCGGTTTCGGTATGCCTGCGCCCCCCTCCTGGTTCTTGCCGCGGCGGGCCGCTCCGGCATACCGCTGAGCGACTCAGCCTCAGACGCGCACGAGCATCTTGCCGGTGTTGTCGCCGCGCAGCAGGCCCAGGAAGGCGTCGACCGCGTGCTCGATGCCCTCGACGACCGTCTCGCGGGACCGCAGCTGACCCGAGGACAGCCACCCGGCGGCCTGCCCGGCGAACTCGCCCGCCAGGTCCTGGTGGTCGGAGACGAGGAAGCCGGTCATCGTGCCGCGCACCTGGATGAGCCGGGCCAGATTGCGGGGCCCGGGCGCGGGCTCGGTGTCGTTGTAGCTCGAGATCGCGCCGCAGATCGCGATCCGGCCACCCTGCCGCAGGGCCCCGATCGCGGCCTCCAGGTGCTCGCCGCCGACGTTGTCGAAGTAGACGTCGATCCCGTCGGGCGCGTGCTCGGCGAGCTGGGCGGCGACGTCGCCGTCCTTGTAGTTGAAGGCGGCGTCGAAGCCGAGCTCGTCCACGAGGTGGTCCACCTTCTCCTGGGAGCCGGCGCTGCCGATCACGCGGGACGCGCCGAGCGCCTTGGCCACCTGGCCGGCCACGCTGCCGACCGCTCCGGCGGCCCCGGAGACGAAGACGACGTCGCCCTCGCGCAGCTGCGCGACGCGGACCAGCCCGGCGTAGGCGGTGAGCCCGGTCATGCCGAGCACCCCGAGGTAGGCGGGGGCGGGCGCCGCGTCGGTGTCGACGACGCGCGCGGACTCGGCGTCCACGACGGCCTCCTCGCGCCAGCCGAGTTGGTGCAGGACGTGGTCACCCACGGCATACCCCTCGGCGCGGGACTCCTCGACGACCCCGACGGCGGCGCCCTCCATCGCCCGGCCCAGCTCGAAGGGCGCGACGTAGGACCGGGTGTCGTTCATCCGACCGCGCATGTAGGGATCGACGGAGATCAGCTCGTTGCGCACCCGCACCTGCCCGTCGGCGAGCTCGGGCAGCTCGCTCGTCGCGAGCTCGAAGTCGGACGGCTCGGGCCACCCGTGCGGGCGGGCGACGAGGCGGACCTCACGGGCGGGGGCGGACTGGTCGGCTGGGGTCACTGTCGGTCTCCTCCGGTCTCGGGTGCTCTCAGGGCGGGCCCGGTTGCCAACACACGCCCCGCGCGAGGTATGCCCGGGAACCAGCGAGGCCCTAGGGTTACGACTCGTGACCTCCACGCACCCGCACCCCGTCATCACCGACGAGAGCCCGTCCGCCGACGCCAACCGGCGCGGCCCCAGCTTCGAGGCGTCGCACGAGCTGGCGACCGGCCCGGTGACCTCGCCGCCGCGCACCGTCGACGGCTTCGTCCGTGAGTTCCTGGACCAGCTCAACTTCGGGCAGGGCGTCAAGCTGTCGCAGTCGACGATCAACGACCAGTACCTCGCGCTCGCCCGGACCGTGCGCTCCTACCTGATGGCGTCCTGGCTGGAGACCGGGCACCGGCGCCGCAAGAACCCCACGCGCATGGTCGGTTACCTCTCGGCGGAGTACCTCCTGGGCCGCCAGCTCGGCAACAACCTGCTCGCCTCGGACCTGCAGGGCATCGCCGAGCAGGCGATGGAGCAGTGCGGCATCGACATGGCGGCGCTGCGCGGCCAGGAGGTCGAGCCCGGCCTGGGCAACGGCGGCCTCGGGCGGCTCGCCGCCTGCTTCGTCGACTCGCTCGCGACGATGGACCAGCCCTGCATCGGCTACGGCATCCGCTACGAGTACGGCATCTTCCGGCAGACCTTCGTCGAGGGCCGCCAGGTCGAGGAGCCGGACAGCTGGCTGCGCCTGGGCAGCCCGTGGGAGTTCCCGCACCCCGAGCGCGCCGTCCAGGTCGGCTTCGGCGGGCATACCGAGACCTCGGGCGACGAGGACGGCACCGAGCACACCCGCTGGGTCCCCGCCTGGCAGGTCCGCGGCGTCCCTTACCACTACATGGTCCCCGGCTTCCGCAACGGCGTCGTCAACACCCTGCGGCTGTGGAGCGCCGAGGCCAACCAGGCCTTCGACCTGCAGACCTTCAACGCCGGCGACTACGCCCAGGCCTCCCGCGCGGAGATCTTCGCGGAGAACATCTCCAAGGTGCTCTACCCCGACGACTCGACGCCGCAGGGCAAGGAGCTGCGGCTGCAGCAGCAGTACTTCTTCGTCGCCTGCAGCCTGCGCGACTTCATCGAGAACACCCTGCCCCGGGACTTCGACCTCCACCGTCTGCCCGAGCGGATCATCTTCCAGCTCAACGACACCCACCCGGTCATCGCGGTGCCCGAGCTCATGCGCATCCTCGTCGACGAGAAGGGCTTCGACTGGGACGAGGCGTGGGACATCACCCAGCAGTGCTTCGCCTACACCTGCCACACGCTGCTCCCCGAAGCGCTCGAGGTGTGGCCCGTCGACCTGCTGGGGCGGCTGCTGCCGCGCCACCTGGAGATCATCTACCGCATCAACGAAGAGTTCCTGCTCGAGGTGCGCGACGCCTTCCCGGGCGACGAGGGCCGGGTGCGGCGGATGTCGATCATCGCCGAGCAGCCGCAGCGCGCGGTGCGGATGGCCTACCTCGCCACCGTCGCGGGCGCCAAGGTCAACGGCGTCGCCGAGCTGCACAGCCAGCTGCTGCGCGACGACGTGCTGCCCGACTTCCACGCGATGTGGCCGGAGAAGTTCACCAACGTCACCAACGGCATCACCCCGCGCCGCTTCCTCTACCTGGCCAACCGGCGGTTGTCGGACCTCATCAACGAGACCATCGGGACCGGTTGGGTCACCGACCTGGAGCAGCTGCGCCAGCTCGAGCCGTATGCCGACGACGCCGACTTCCGGCAGCGGTTCCGGGACGTCAAGGACGCCAACAAGGAGCGGCTCGGCAAGCTGCTGCGCGTCCGTGACGGCATCGAGCTCTCGCAGGACCACCTGCTCGACGTCATGGTCAAGCGGCTTCACGAGTACAAGCGGCAGACCCTCAAGCTGCTGCACGTCGTCTCGGTCTACGAGGGAGTCCTCTCGGGCCGCACTCCGATCGACCAGGTGACCCCGCGCACGGTGCTCTTCGGCGCCAAGGCGGCGCCGGGCTACCACATGGCCAAGGAGATCATCTTCCTCATCAACTCGGTCGCGGAGACGGTGAACACCGACCCGGTGATGGACGGCCGGCTGCAGGTGCTCTTCCCGGCCAACTACAACGTCACCCTCGCGGAGAAGGTCATCCCGGCCGCCGATCTGTCCGAGCAGATCTCGCTGGCCGGCAAGGAGGCCTCGGGCACCGGCAACATGAAGTTCGCGCTCAACGGCGCCCTGACGATCGGCACCCTCGACGGCGCCAACGTCGAGATCCTCGACCTCGTCGGCGAGGACAACTTCTTCCTCTTCGGCATGACCGAGCCGGAGGTCGAGAAACTGCGCCAGCGGGGTTACGTCCCCAGCTCGTTCTACGAGGCGGACCCGGTGCTCAAGGCCACGATCGACCTCATCGGCAGCGGCCACTTCACCGGCGGCGACCGGGGCGCCGTCTCGGCGGTGCTGGACAACCTGCTCAACCACGACCCGTTCATGGCGCTGGCAGGATTCGGGTCCTACCTCGAAGCCCAGGACCGCGTGGAGCGGGCCTACGCCGACCCCGAGGCGTGGAGCCGCTCGACGATCCTCAACGTCGCCCGCTGCGGGTTCTTCTCCTCCGACCGCTCGATGCGCGACTACCTCGACCGGATCTGGCTGCCCGGGGACGCGTGAGCGCCCGCGGAGGCGGGTGAGCGCCTACCCTCGGGAGGATGGGGACCAGCAATGCACCCGCCGCGGGTCACGCGCTGGCCATCCTCACGCTGCTCGCTCGGCACGCGACACCGGTCGCGGCGGCGACGATCGCCCGCGAGCTGGGGCTGCCGCGGTCCACGACCTACCACCTGCTCACGGTCCTCGTCGAGCAGCAGTATGCCGTGCACCTGCCCGAGGAGCGGCGCTACGGCCTGGGTGTCGCCGCCTACGAGCTGGGCTCGGCCTACACCCGGCAGGCGCCGCTGCAACGGCTGGCCCGCCCGCGGCTGACCCGGCTCGCCGACGCGTGCGGGCACAACGCGCACCTGGCGGTGCTGCACGGGCCGGACGTGCTCTACGTCATCGAGGAGCGGGTCGCCGGGCGACCCTCGCTGGTCACCGACGCCGGGGTGCGCCTGCCCGCGACCCTCACCGCGAGCGGGCTGGCGATCCTGGCGGCGCTCCCGGCGGCGCAGGTGCGCGCGCTCTTCCCCTCGCGCGAGGCCTTCGTGCAGCGGCACGAGGAGGGGCCGCGCTCCCTCGTCGAGCTGCGGCGGGTCCTCACCGAGACCCGCGCACGGGGGTATGCCGTCGAGGACGGCCTCGTGACCCCCGGGCTCGCGTCGGTCGCCTCAGCCGTGTTGGACCACTCCGGCCATCCGGTGGCCGGGGTCGCCGTGACCTACCCCGCGGACCGTGACCTGCGGATCGACGCCGTGGTCCGGCTGGTCCGGCAGACGGCGTCCGAGCTGTCGGCGCGGCTCGGTCACCGCGGCCAGGGGCGCTCACCGGTGGGCTGACCGACAGGTATCAACCCCGGCGCCGCAGCCAGCCGAGCACACCGGCACGCTTCTGCCCGCTTCGGTCACCAGGCAGGTTGCCGTGGTCCTGAAGCCGCTCGACCAGCGCCTCCACCTCGTCCTGGTTGAGCTCGAGGTAGTCGTGGACCTGCCGCCAGTAGGGATCGGTCGCCGCCCCTTCCTCCGGTCGTCGCGGCTCGTCCATCACGGCGACGATCGAGCAGGGACCGTCCCGGTCGGCGATCAGTCTCAGCTGGGTCCAGTCCACGCCACCGGCGGCCTCGTACAGCGCCTCGATAGCGTCATGAGCCGTCGAGGTGCGGCCGTACTCTGCCGCGAGCTGCGCTCCGTCCCAGGTGATCACCCGGTTGAGCCGCAGGTTGTTCGGTGCCGTCGACCCGTCCTCCTGCTGGAGTCGCCCGATCCACATCACGACGCGGATCCACGACGAGTGGTCACCGGTCAGGCCGTCCACGATCCGGTCCGCGATCTCGTGCACGCCGGGAACGTCGACCAGGGCGGGCCTGGCCTCCTCCGTCGTCGGCTCCGCCGGCAGCCCCCGGAGCTCCTCACGGTGTCGCTCCAGGTAGTGATGTACCTCGTCCGCCCACGGGTCCTGGAGCGACGTCTGGGCCCTCACCAGGGTGTCGTGGTCGAACTCCGCGCGTGGTTCGGGATCGTCCGCGTCGATCTCGACCCGCATGACGAGCCAACCGGTGTCGTCCTGATCCAGAGCCTCGAGCTGGAGCAGGTCCTGCAGCGGCTCGCTCGCCGGCTCGATGGGCTCCTGCACCAAGACACCGCTGCGATCCCGGAAGATCACGACAGCAGGCGTCATGGTCGCGTCAAGAGATGCCTCGTCGGGCGAGTCGCCCATCTTGGCCCACCATGTGACGATTCTCACCCAGCCGTCGGGGGCTGCATCGCGGTAGGCGTCGGCGAAGCGCTGAAGGTGTAGCCGCGCTTGCTCATCCATCGCAAGAGTCCTCTCGGTTTGAAGCTGACGGCTGGCCGCGACGGTGTCGGAAGAGGCTGAGCACCCCTCGGCCCGACTTCTTCTTCTCACCCGGTAGATCCCCGCTTGCCCGCAGCCGATCCACGAGTGCATCGACCTGGTCACGATTCAGGTCCAGGTAGTCGTGAACCTGTCGGCAGTACGGGCCGCTCGCCGAGTCGTCGAACTGTCGGCGAGGTTCATCATCGACCAGCCGCAGCTCGCGCTGGCCATCACGATCTGCCACCAGTCTCAACTGCGTCCACGGACAGTGACTGTCTTGTCGTCCACGGCCCGCAGCTCGTCCGAGAGCCCGAACGCCTTGCCATAGGCCGCGCCGACCGCGCCGACCGCGCCGTCCACCCAGGACACCACCCGGTTGAGCCTGAGCCTGAGATGAGCAGGTGCCGGGGACCCGTCCGGCTCGGCCAGACGTGCTATCCAGAAGATCACCCTGATTCACGCCGGTTGGCCCCCGACCAGCGTCGCGACGATCTCGTCGAGGTGCGGGGCAAGAGTCCCCTGGAGATCGCCAGTGTCGGCACTCATGCTCCACCTGAAAGCAGCCCGAGAATTCCCCGTCGCGACTTCTTCTCCCCGGGCAGGTCCCCGCTCGCTCGGAGGCGTTCCACGAGCGCGTCGACCTCCTTCCGGTTCAGTTCGAGGTAGTCGTCGACCTGGTGCCAGTACGGGTCGGTTGCCGAGCCTTCGACCTGACGCCGAGGCTCGTCCTTCACCAACTGCACCTGGCGTGCGCCATTGCGGTCGGCCACAATCCCGCACTGCGTCCAGTCCACGTCCTGTGTCAGCTCGTCGATGCGTCGGTACATCGGTGCCGTCCCCAGGCCGGTGTAGTAGTCGGCCACCACCCCGCCGCCTCGGTAGGAGAGCACACGGTTGAGGCGGATGGTGGTGTCCGTGGGCTCGCTGCCGTCCATGAGCCTGCCCACCCAGATGACCACCCGGATCCAGTCGGGGAAGTCCTGGGTGCAGGCGGTGACCATCTGGCCGACCTGCGCATCGAGCTCGCCTGACAGCACTGCAACTCCCTCCACCTTGTTCATCACGACCTGCACCAATTCCACCGACGGCGCGGCTGGTCCTCCGGTGTGCTTGTCGTGGCCGGTCCGCTCATCCGCTCCAGCTCCTCACGGTGCCGCTCCAGGTAGTGATGTACCTCGTCCGCCCACGGGTCCTGGAGCGATGTTTCCGCCCGGACCAGCGTGTCGTGGTCGAACCCCACGCGCGGCTCGTGGCCGTCGGCGTCGATCTCGACCCGCATGACCAGCCATCCTTCTTCCGGCTCCCCCTTGAGCGCCTCGTCCATCGCCTTGACGTGCATCCAGGGAAAATCTGGGGCCAGCGACTCCTGCCGTAGCACACCATCGGCTCCCCTGACGACTACCTCCGCGGGCGACTGGACCGCGCTCATAGACGCCTCATCAGCACTGTCGCCCAACTTGGCCCACCAAGTGACGATGCGCACCCAGCCCTCGGGCGCGGACTCGCGGTAGGCCTCGGCGAAGCGCTGAAGGTGTAGCCGCGCTTGCTCATCCATCGCGAGAGTCCTCTCGGGTCGAAGCTGACGGCTGGCCGCGACGGTGTCGGAAGAGGCTGAGCAGACCGCGTCCGCCACGCGTCTCCTTACCGGGAAGATCCCCGCTTGCCCGCAGCCGCTCCACGAGCGCATCGACTTCGTCACGGTTCAGTTCCAGATAGTCATGCACCTGACGCCAGTACGGGTCGGTTGCCGAGCCCTCGACCTGACGCCGCGGCTCGTCCGTCACGAACTCGACCTGTCGGCCGCCATCTCGGTCTGCGACCAGCCTGAACTGGGTCCAATCGACGTCAGACGTCATCTGCGAAATCGCGCGGTAGGCGTCGTAGTCGTCAAACCCGGTGTAGTACTCAGCGACGACATCACCGTCTTTCCAGCACAGGACCCGGTTGAGGTAGATGTCGCTCTCGGCAGGTGAGCCGTCATCATTCTGAAGTCGGCCGACCCACACCACCGCGCGGATCCACAGCGGGTGCTCGGAGGTGACGAGGGAGACGATCACCTCCACCTGCCGGTCCACCGATGCTGGGTCGCTCATGTGAACATGCTCTCGTGGTCTCTGATCATGTACCCGGGCGGAAGTAGCTGAGCACCCCTCGGCCCCGCTTCTTCTCCCCACCGGGCAGGCGCCGCTGCTTCGCAGCCGCTCCACAAGAGCATCGACCTGCTCACGGTTCAGTTCCAGATAGTCGTGGACCTGGCGCCAGTAGGGGTCAGTCCCTGCGCCCTCAAGGTTTCGCGGCGGCTCGTCGGTCACAAGGTCGATCTGGTGCTTGCCGTCGCGGTCAGCCACAATCCGGCACTGGGCCCAGTCCACGTCATGCGTCAGCGCATCGATACGCCGATAGATCGGAGACATCGTGCGCATCACGGTGTAGTAGTCGGCGACCACCTCGCCACCTGTGTACGACAAGACTCGATTGAGCCGGATGTTGGTGTCGGTGGGGCGCGCCTCGTAGTCCAGACGGCCGATCCAGAGCACGACTCTGATCCAGTTCGGAAACGACTCAGCGAAGGCATCGACGATGTCGCCAACGGCCGTCTCGAGCTCGCTTGAAGACATCGTCTCTCCTCTTTGCTGATGGACCGACATACTCTGCACGCATGAGGGCGTCCAACTAGCGTTTTGCGCTGTGTCGCTGTCAGACCCCCCCGGCGCTCGCCGTCAGGTGCCTGGTCGAAAATAGCTGAGCACCCCTCGGCCCGACTTCTTCTTCTCTCCTGGTAGGTCGCCACTGTCCCGCAGCCGATCCACAAGCGCATCGACCTCCTCCCGGTTCAGTTCGAGGTAGTCGTCGACCTGGTGCCAGTACGGGTCGGTTGCTGAGCCTTCGACCTGACGCCGCGGCTCGTTCGTCACGAACTCGACCTGTCGGCCGCCATCTCGATCTGCGACCAGCCTGAACTGGGTCCAATCGACGTCAGAAGTCATCTGCGAAATAGCGAGATAGGCGTCGTAGTCGTCGACGCCGGCGTAGTACTTCGGAACGACCTCCCCGTCCTCCCAGCACAAAACGCGATTGAGGTAAATGTCACCTTCAGCTGGCGTCCCAGCGCTGTCCTGCAGCCGCCCCACCCACGCCACCGCTCGAATCCACTGCGAGTGTTCGGCAGTTAGGACTGCAACAATGTGCTCAACGTGTTCATCAATCAGCATGTCCTGGCTCATAGTGCTTCCTTACTTGTTGACGAACGGCCCGAAGCGCCGGAGCCGGCCATCGACAAACGCAGTGACTCGAAACTCGGACGGTCTCCAATCGCTGGCGTCGGGGTAGATCGGTCGGATGTCGATGTTGACACTCTTGCCGTGCTTCAGGGCGTCCCGCAATTCTCGCTCCATCTTCGCGTAGGCGCCCTGGTTGAGGTTCGCCAGCCCGTCGTCGATCGGCTTGCCGTTGCCGGGCAGGACGTTGAGCCGGTTGGTCGGGCCACCGAGGGAGTCGGCGATGAGGTGGAAGCCCACATCGGAGTCGCGTGATCCCGGGCCCTTCCCGATGTCGGTCTGCAGCTTGGGGTCGTTACGGCCGACAGGGTTGAGCTTGAGCTCCCCACCGACCTCGATCGGCCTGCCCTCGACATCGGTGCGCCAGGACATCCCGTCGTACTCGTAGCGCACGTTGGGGTGGGGATTGTTGGCAGCCCGGTTGAAGTCGTCCATCGAGTCGAACCGGAAGACGCCGGGCTCGACGTTGTCGGCCTTGGCGAGCAGCTGCACCGACTCATCCATCTGGTTCAGCGGCACGTTGTCGAGGTTCTTGAGGACGGCCTCTGCCGCCTCGCCCGTCAGGACCTTCCGCCCCCACTTGGCACCGGTGGCTGCCTGCCCACCGAGCGGGACCAGTGCCACCATCGACAGCGATCCGTCGACGACATTGCCCTCGGCGTAGTACCAGGCGCCATTCGCGAGGTCGGCGAGTTCGCCGATCCCGGGGATCAGGCCAAGGGCGTCCAGGACAATGTGCCCGGCCGAGGACCACCACGGGTCGTCCTCGCCGCGCGACTCCACCTCCTGCTTGAAGGCCTCGCTCGCCCAGTAGGCGTCGTCGGCGACCTCGGCCGAGTAGACCGATCCCCCCTCGTAGGGGGTGGCGGCGGCCAGGATCATCTGGCCTGCGGCCTCACCGTCGTCGACGGGCCACCTCCGCTGCGAGATGAGGTAGTCCATGAAGACACTCACCTCGTGGTCCTCGCCGTCGACCTCCACCGTCGTCGTGCCCGACTCCTCGAAGATCCGCATCCCCGCCTCGGGATCCTTCGCGACAGCCTCTAGCACCAGTGCCATGGGGTCGTAGGCCTGCGTGCCGTCCGGCAGCGTGGCACCGGCATAGGTGCCCATGGGATGCGCGCTGGCGTTCCACATCCCCTTGTGGCCCTCGTCCCCCGTCTCGTAGTCGTAGAGCGCCTGCGTGAGGTCGACGGTGAAGTCGGTCGACCACCGGCCACGGGACACCACCGCCGCCAGCCGGGAGGCCTGACCGGGCGGCTCGGTCGTGGTGATCGCGTCAATCCACTGCTGGCTCCACCCCTCCGGAGGGGCCACGTCGCCGGTGCCGCGCGAGGCCAGACCCATCGTCTGCCCCAGACCGTCCAGCAGCGCGTCGTAGTCCTGACGCCAGGCCTCCACCTTCTCCTGGTAGTCCGGGTCGTAGCCGGTGCTCACCGGCGGGGTCCCGGCGCCAGCGATGGTGTTGGACAGGTCCTCCAGGTCGACCCGCTCGGCCAGGGCCTGCGCGAAGTAGGGGTCGTTCTGGCCCTCCGCGAGCAGGTCGAGGATCTCCTGCGGGATCTCCCCGCCCTCCTCGAGGTAGTCGGCGACCTTCTTCGCGTCGGCCTCCACCTGGGCCTGGCTCTTGGTGGAGACGTCGTCCTCGTCGAACTGGGCATACATCTGCACGCCCGGGGTCGAGGCCTCGATCTGCTGCGCCATCGCCAGTCGCCGGTGTAGGCCGCGCACCTCATCGTCGGCCCAGCTGAGCACGTCGTCGACCCGGGAGAGCGAGCCGGTCCCGAGCATGACCCCGCTGAGGTTGCCGGACACCGTGCTCCGGTCGAGCGGCAGGTCGGAGCGCACCTTCTCCACGCCCGCGACGAGGTCGGTGAAGCCCGGGATGTGGATCGAGCAGGTCGCCATCAGCGCAACCCCGCCATATTCTGCCACCGGGTCTGCCAGGCGGTCGACTCCACCCGCTCGGGCTGGCCCGCGATCGCGTCGTCGAAGTCCTGGATGGCGTCGCCACGCACCCGCCCCAGGGTCCGCTTGTGCTCCGCCAGCGCCGCGCCGAAGTCGTCGGCCGTCGTGCTCACCCAGCACCCCGACGACATGGCCCGGTCGGCCTTGTCGAGGGCCTCCTTGATGTCACCGGCCGGGTCGACCGACCGGTTCCGCGCCTGCTCCAGTGCCGTCCGGTACGGGTTGGGCACCATGGTGACCTCGTCGTCGCCCGCCATCGCGCTCCCCCTTCGTCCTGGTATGCCCGCGCGCTCAGCGCTGCGGGCGCTCGCCGTGCTCGGCGACCCACGTCGCCAGGTAGTTCTGGAACCGCCCCATCGACTCCTCGTCCTCGATGCCGAGGCTGCGCTTGGGCTGGCCGTAGCCGAAGGAGGTGCGGAACGCCCCGTCGGCGTCCACCTCGAGGTCGAGCACGCTCCACCGATCCCCGGAGGAGCCCATGCCCTCGTGCAGCTCGACGACCAGGTCGTAGAGCGGCTCGTCGAAGTCGAGCTGCCCGATCCCCCAGCGGTCCTGCAGGTCGACCACCGCCAGGGTCAGGTAGTTGAGGTTGACCTGGCCGTCGACCCGGGTCGCCTCCCAGTTGCCCACGAGCCGGGCCCACCCGGCCGGCGCGATCTCGACGAAGCGCTGCGCGACCGCGCGCACCGCCTGCTGCTGCTCACTCGGCTCCACGACCGCTCCCCTCGCTGTCGACTGGTCGTGGCCACAGACTAACCACCCTGACCCCGACCCCGCACCACGCGGTACGGTCGGCGCTACCCACGACGAGGCATACCAGGAGGTCACGATGGACGTGCTCTGGGGAATCGGCGGCATGGCGGCGCTCATCGCGCTCGCGCTGCTGCTCTCGACCAACCGCCGCGCCGTGCGCTGGCGCACCGTGCTCGCGGCCCTGGGCATCCAGGTGCTCTTCGGGATCCTCGTCCTCTACTGGTCCTGGGGGCAGCGGGCGCTGGAGCAGGTCTCGCAGGGCGTGCAGGCGGTCATCAACTCCTCCAACGCCGGCATCCAGTTCGTCTTCGGGCCGGTGCTGCCCCAGGGGGAGGACGCCGGGGTCGTCTTCGCCTTCCAGGTGCTGCCGGTCATCATCTTCTTCGCCTCACTGACGGCGGTGCTCTACCACTTCAAGATCCTGCAGTTCGTCGTGGAGAAGCTCGGCGCAGCCTGGGCGCGGCGCTCGGGACCCGCAAGGCCGAGTCGGTCAACGCCGCCGCCAACATCTTCGTCGGCCAGACCGAGGCGCCGCTGGTCATCCGCCCCTACCTCAAGGGGCTCACCCGATCGGGCCTGTTCGCCGTCATGGTCGGCGGGCTCTCCACGGTCGCGGGCTCGGTCCTCGTGGGCTACTCGCTGCTCGGCGCGCCGCTGGAATACCTCATCGCAGCGTCCTTCATGGCGGCCCCGGGGGCGCTGATGATGGCGAAGCTCGTCCTGCCGGAGGAGATCCCGGAGGCGGCTGAGCGGCAGGACCGGCTGGTGAGCGACGAGCCGGCGGACCCCGAGGGCGACAAGGACGGCGACGGCATACCGAACGACGAGGACGACCTGGAGGGGATGGAGTACCGCAACGTCATCGACGCCGCCGCCTCGGGCGCCGCAGACGGGCTCAAGCTCGCGCTCAACATCGGCGCGATGCTGCTCGCCTTCATCTCGCTCATCGCGCTGGTCAACCTGCTCATCGGCACGGTCGGCGGCTGGTTCGGCCAGCCGGACCTCACCTTCGAGCAGATACTCGGGTATGCCTTCGCCCCCCTCATGACGGTCATCGGCGTGCCGTGGGGCGAGGCGACCACCGCCGGTAGCTTCGTCGGGCAGAAGGTCATCGTCAACGAGTTCGTCGCGTTCTCCAACTTCGCGCCGATCATCGACCAGCTCAGCCCCAAGACCGCGGCCATCGTGACCTTCGCGCTGACCGGCTTCGCCAACCTGGGATCACTCGGCATCCTGCTCGGCGGCCTCGGCTCGCTGGTCAAGGACCGGCGCCGCGAGATCGCCGAGCTCGGGATCCGCGCCATCCTCGCCGCGACGCTGGCCAACCTCATGAGCGCCGCGATCGCGGGCATCGTCATCGGGTAGCGCCCTCCGGTTGGCCCAGGCTCCCACCTGATCTGCCTCGCTGTCCTCCTTTCTTCCTCGTATGGTGGACCCATGGCGCTGAACATCAAGGATGCCGAGACGGACCGATTGGCTCGGGAGCTCGCCGACGCCACGGGCGAGTCCATCACCGTGGCCGCGAGGCGCGCGATCGAGGAGCGCCTGGCCCGGGTCACCGCTCTTGCCCGGGCCGAGAAGGGCACGGACGAGCTCGAGGGGATCATCGACAGAGGACGTCGCGTCCCGTGATCGACGCGCGGACGCCGGAGGACATCGTCGGTTACGACGAGGCGGGGCTGCCCGGGTGACGATCGTTCTGGACACGTCGGCGGTCGCCGCCGTCATCTTCGGCGAGCCCGACGCCGAAACCCTCCTCCGAGTCATGCAGCGGGCCGCCGGGGACCTCCTGATGAGTGCCGCGACATCCGTCGAGGTCGGCATCGTCGTGGAGACCCGGCAAGGCCGGGAGGCGACCCAGGATCTGAGACTGCTGCTGGACCGGCTCGGGGTCGACATCGCACCGCTCGACGCTGCACAGGCGTCGATCGCCGTCGACGCCTGGCGCCGCTTCGGCAAGGGGCGCCACCCAGCATCCCTCAACCTGGGTGACTGCTTCGCCTACGCCGCCGCACAGAGCCGAGATGCCCCGCTGCTGTTCAAGGGGGGTGACTTCGCTCAGACGGACGTCAGGTCAGCGCTGTGAGCTGAAGCCTCCTAGGGTGAGCAGCATGCGAGCCATCACGATCCCCGAGCCCGGTGAGGCCGACGCCCTCGTCCCCGCCGACGTGCCCGCCCCTGCCGCGAGCGCCGGCGAGGTCCTCGTCGACGTCGTCGCCGCGGGGGTGAACCGCGCCGACGTGCAGCAGCGCAAGGGGGTCTATCCCCCGCCGCCCGGTGCCTCCGAGCTCCCCGGGCTGGAGGTCAGCGGCCGGATCAGAGCGCTCGGCGAGGGGACCGAGGACTCGGGGTGGTCGATCGGTGAGGAGGTGTGCGCGCTCCTCGCCGGCGGAGGGTATGCCGAGACCGTCGCCGTCCCGGTCGGCCAGCTGCTTCCCGTGCCCGACGGCATACCCGTGGCGGACGCCGCTGCGCTGCCCGAGGTGGCGTGCACCGTCTGGAGCAACCTGGTCATGGAGGCCGGGCTGGGCGAGGGCGAGACCGCGCTGCTCCACGGCGGCTCCAGCGGCATCGGCACCATGGCGATCCAGGTCGCGAAGGCGCTCGGCGCCCGGGTGGCAGTCACCGCCGGATCGGCGGACAAGCTGGCCGCCTGCCGCGAGCTGGGGGCGGAGGTGCTCATCAACTACCGCGAGCAGGACTTCGTGGAGGAGCTGCGGGAGGCGACCCGGGGCGGCGGCGCCGACGTCATCCTCGACGTGGTGGGCGCGAAGTACCTCACCGACAACGTCCGCGCGCTCGCGCACGACGGCAGACTGGTCGTCGTTGGGCTCCTCGGCGGCCGCACCGGCGAGCTGGACCTCGGGTCCCTGCTGATGAAGCGGGCGACGGTCATGGCGACCTCGCTGCGCTCCCGGTCCTTGGGCAACAAGGCGGAAATCGTGCGGCAGGTGCGCGAGCACGTGTGGCCCTGGATCGAGGACGGTCGGGTCCGGCCCCTCATCCAGTCGCGACACCCGCTGGAGGACGCCGCGGCCGCGCACCGCGAGATGGAGGCCAGCGAGCACATCGGCAAGATCCTGCTCACCGTCGCGCCGTGAGCGTGGCATCGAGCACACCCGGGGCCTACGGCGCTCGAGCGGCGGAGTACGCCGCCTTCGTCGACGGTCTCGACCTCAGCGCGGATCTCCTTCGAGGTGGATGGCACCGACGACCCTGCCCCCGATGCCCGGTATGACGGCATCCTGGCGTGGTACTCCCTCATCCACCTCACCCCGGGCGCCGTCGGACCTGCCCTGGCTCAGGTGCGGAGGGGCGCTGCGCCCCGGCGGTGGCCTCCTGCGTCATGAGATGAGCGGGCCCAAACTCCACGTCATCCTCGAGCACGCACCCGGAGACGGCTTCGCCTTCTCAAGAAGGCAGACATGATCGAACTGCCCCCAGCATGGGCTCGGCGTCACCTGCCGCCCCCTCGTACAGGGAGGTAGAGAGTTCATTCGAGACCTTGAAAAAGGACTGGGAATCAGCCAACCCAACCAAGAACTTTACCGACATCTCGCGTGCAGATCTCGGTATCACCCAGTCAGAATCGGGATCTCCCACGTTTCGCCCTGTTGATCCATCCGTACTGCGTCAACTTGAGCCCCAACTCGCAGCGCCGGCAGAGAACTTGGTCAGCGAAGGGCCTGGCGAAGGCGGCTCCGAACTCGGCCCTAGCGTATCGGCTGGATGGAATGACATTGGATTCTACGTGCAGTTCAACCGATGTGGGCAAGGTGGCCGCTACCATTGCTGCTTCAGTTTGGCTGAGTGACAATGCTCGATGCCCCACCAATAGGCCGCATCTGCGACTGTACCCGAATTAAACTTGGTACAGTCACTGCAGGGAATAAGAGTGACAACTGTCGACGGAGGAACTGGAGATGTCCAACTGGACCGTTGGAGTGCTGGCGGCAGTAGCGTTCGCTGCTGGTGCTGCTGGGTACTACTGGACAGACCACCTGGCGCCAGGACCCAGAAGGATCGTGATGCGGACTCTTTTCATGACGTTGCTCGCGACTCCCGGCATCATCCTGAGCGTCGCCATGCTGAAACGACGTTCTCGATGAGGTGCTTGTCCCACGACAGGCGACTCACTCGACCATGAGGTACTCCACCTCGGGGTCGAGCTCGGCCACCTCCTCGGGCGTCATGAGCGGGCCGAACTCGACGTCCTCCTCGAGGAAGAGCTTGAAGCCGCCGTGCACGTGCTCCGGGGTGGACTCGTTGACCAGGTCGTAGGTGGAGACCTTGTCCTGCGGGTGCCCGATGCCGTCCACCGACTTGATCGCCGCGACACCGTCGTGCTCGGTCAGCGCCGCCTCGTCCTGCACGACGCTCGCGTGGACCTGGTGGTAGACCATCGCCTTCTCCGGCAGGTCGTGCTCCTCCACCAGCCCGGCGAGGTATGCCGCGACCTCGTCCAGCTCGGCGCCGGTCGTGCTGCCGTAGACCTCGCCGGGGACCTGCCCGGGCGACACCGCCCACTCCGGGTCGAGGGCCACCCCCACGTCCGGGTCGACCAGCCACTCCTCGAAGTCGCGCACCTCGTCCGGGAAGGGGACCGCGCCGGTCTGGATGTTGAGCAGCAGCATCGCGTCGTGCCGGCGGGCCAGGTCGAGGTGGTCCTCGATCATCTGGTCGGTGACCTGCGTGCGGAAGCTGCCGTCGGCACCGGGCACCGGGTGCGCGATCGAGACCACGAGCTCCAGCACCGGCAAGATCTCCCGGTCGCCGGCGAAGCGGGCCAGCTCGGTCTCGATCTCCGCCGCGCGCTCGTCGGGGTCGCCGATGCCCAGCCGGCCCATCGCCGGGGAGTCGGGATGTCCGACATACCCCACGAGGCGGAAGTCCGGGAAGATCTCCCGGCCGCCGCGCGGCAGCTCGGCGGGTTCCTCGGTCGTGGGCGCCACCTCGGCCGACGACTCCTCGCCGCCCTCGCCCTCTCCCCCGTCGGGCGCCTCCCCGTCGTCGGGCTCGGGCGCCGCCGAGGTGGCACCTGCCTGCGTGCCAGCCGCTCCCTCCCGGGCGCCTCCGTCGTCCCCGCCACCGCAGGCCCCCAGCGTCAGCGCGCCGACCAGCGCGAGAAGAGTAAGAGGTCGTCGCATAGCCACCACTGTGACAGCCGTGCCCTAGCGCGGCAGGTCGAGCAGCCGCCCCGGGCGTGGCGCGTCCGCGGCCCGGGCCAGCACGTCCAGGATGCCTCGGGTGTCCCGGTCGGCCGGCCCGAGCTCGGCCCGGCTGGTCCACCGGGCCTTGCGCGCCTCGGTCGCGAGCGCCAGGTCGGGCCGCTGGTCCAGACGCACCCGGAAGACCACGTCGACCCCCTGCTCCACCGGGTCGACCCGCACCGTGACCGGGTCACCGGGGTCGACGTCGAGCCCGACCTCCTCGGCGACCTCCCGCCGCACCGCGTCCGCCGGCTCCTCCGCACGGCCCAGGAGGCCGCCGGGCAGGCTCCAGCCGCGCCGGTGCGGCTGCCACAGGACGAGGAACTCCCCGTCGTGCTCCAGGACGCACACCGCTCCGACGGTGTAGCTCGGGGCGACGGTGCGGACCACGGCCCGCTTCAGCGGCCCCGGCGTCACCCGGAAGCCGAGCAGCGCGGCCGTGCTCGCCTTGCGGCGCAGGGTCGCGAAGTCCACGGGTGCAGCCAACCACACCTACGATGGCGACATGGATGACCGGGTCCACTACCGCCATCGCCCGATCCCGGCCGTGGCCTGGGTCATCCTTGCCGTCGTCACGGTCACCCTGGCTGGCTGGATGTGGCGTCAAGACCCGCGGAACGCGCCGATCATGCTCGCCCTGCTCGTCACGTTGGCCGGCATCACCGCCTTGACGCTGTTCAGCATCAACCTCTACGGGCAGCTGCGGATCACCGACCGGGAGTTCCGCGTCGGTCGGGACCGGATCCCGCTGAGCACGATCGACCCGTGGAGCGTAAGTGGCCCAGGTGAGGACCAGGTCCGCGGCCAGACGGTCGGAGGCGGGTATGCCGTGCCGCTGGGTATGAAGAGCGTCGGCATGGTGGTTGACGGACAGGGGCCGGTGGTGGTCCCCACCCGCGAGCCGGAGCGCCTGCGAGGGGCGCTGCGCCAGTTACTGCTGCACGAGGACCGGGAGACGCCGCGGCACCGGCCATGAACGGCGTCGACGCGCCTCACCAGAAGTCGAGGTTCGCCGTCCGCAGCCCCGCAGGCGCGACTCCGCGGTAGAGCCCGTCGGTCGTCCACATCAGGCTGATCACGAGCTCTGCGACCGTAACCCCCTCGACCCAGGCCACCTCCAGCGAGTCCGGGGTCCCGGAGCCGAAGCTGTCGAGCAGCGGAGGGAGACGGTGCTCGGTCAGGACGGTCCCGTCGGCACGCGCCAGCCCGGCACGGTGCGTCCCCCGGGTCACCTCCTGGTCGGGGCGCGGCACGCGCGGTCCACGCACGGTATACGTCCAGGCGTCTTCTCCAGCCGTGGCCACGAGCTGCTCACGCGCCCGGAGCGGCGAGCGCGAGCGCGGCTCCACGGGCTGCCGCTCGCACCCGACGTCGACGCCGTCGAGGCGTAGCGGCATCACGGCATACGGGAACGGCAGCGGGTGCCGCTGCTCCGCCTCGCCGCAGGCCACCTCCTGGCAGTCCCACCGGCCACGAGCTCCCGCCCGGTCCTCCAGAGCCAGCGACAGCGTCCCCCGTGGACCGAGGTCGTAGGAGCCGCGCGCCATCTCGCGCGGATCCAGGGGGCTGCGCCGGAAGCACTCGGTCGGCGTGTGGGGCATCGTGCCGCTCCCGGCCGACAGGGTCGCGCCCCAGGCCGTCATCGGCTCATGCCGCGGCCGCCCGGCCCGCCGCGCGCCCGGTGAAGAGGCACCCGCCAAGGAAGGTGCCCTCCAGCGACCGGTAGCCGTGCACCCCGCCGCCGCCGAAGCCGGCGACCTCGCCGGCGGCATACAGGCCGGGGATCGGGTCGCCGCGGTCGTCGAGCGCGCGGGAGTCGAGGTCGGTCTGCACCCCGCCAAGGGTCTTGCGGGTCAGGACGCGCAGCCGCACGGCGACCAGCGGCCCGTGCCTCGGGTCCAGGAAGCGGTGCGGCGCTGCGGTCCGGATGAGCTTGTCGCCCAGCGAGGCCCGTGCCGCCCGCACCAGCGCCACCTGCACGTCCTTGCCGTAGCCGTTGGCGAGCTCGCGGTCGCGCGCCTCGACCAGCGCCCGGACGTCCGCCGGGTCGAGCAGGTCTTCGCCGGTCAGCGCGTTCATGCGCGCGACGAGCTCCTCCACGGTGCTCGCCTCGACGACGTCGGCGCCGTGGTCGACGAAGGCCTGCACCGTGGCCGGCACGTCGGTCGTCACCCTGCCCAGCACCTGCCGCACCGAGCGCCCGGTGAGGTCGGGGTTCTGCTCCGACCCGGAGAGCGCATACTCCTTGCCGAGCACGGTCCGGCTCGCCACGAACCAACTGTGGTCGTGGTCCGGTGCCGTCCTGCGCAGGTGCGCGAGGGTGCCGAGGGTGTCGAAACCGGGCAGGTAGGGCGCCGGGAGCCGCCGGCCGGTCGCGTCCAGCCACAGGCTGCTCGGGCCCGGCAGGATCCGTATGCCGTGCCCGGGCCACACCGGCGAGTGGTGGGGTATGCCCTCGACGTAGTGCCACATCCGGTCCCGGTTGACCAGCCGCGCACCAGCCCCCTCGAGCGGGTCGAGCATCGAGCCGTCGACGTAGGCCGGGACACCGGTCACCACCTCCCGCGGCGCCGGCCCGAGCCGCTCCGGCCAGAACCGCCTGACCAGGTCGTGGTTCGCCCCGATCCCGCCGGAGGTGACCACGACCGCGCCCGCCACGAGCTCCGCCTCGCCGACGACCTCGCGGGAGGTGGGCATACCCCGCTCCACCGGGTCCTCCGCGAGCACGTCGCAGCGCACCCCGGTCACCGCCCCGTCGGTGCTGACCAGCCCGGTCACCCGGTGACGTCCGCGCAGCCGGACCAGCCCGGCCGCGACCCCGTCCCGCACGACCCGCTCGAACGGCTCGACCAGCCCCGGCCCGGTGCCCCACGTCAGGTGGAAGCGCGGCACGGAGTTGCCGTGACCGGTGGCGGTGCCGTCGCCCCGCTCGGCCCACCCGACGACCGGGAAGAGGCGCACGCCCCGCTCCCGCAGCCAGGCGCGCTTCTCCCCCGCCGCCCACTCGACGTAGGCCCGGGCCCAGCGCCGCCCCCAGTCGTCCTCGCCGGGGTCGTCGACGTCACCGAGCCGGTCCCACCCTGCGCTGCCGCACCAGTCCTGCCACGCGAGCTCGACCGAGTCGTGGATGCGCATCCGCCGCTGCTCCGGGCTGTCCACGAGGAAGAGCCCGCCGAAGCTCCACCACGCCTGCCCGCCGAGGTGCGCGGTGGACTCCTGGTCGACCAGGACCACCCGGCGCCCGCGGGCGACCAGCTCGGCGGTGGCGACCAGCCCTGCCAGCCCCGCCCCGACCACGACCACGTCCGCGTGCTCTGCCATGCCCGCCGACGTTACCCCGCACGGCTGCGCGTGGGGTGCTCGTTAGGCTCGACGCCGATGGGCAACCGTGAGCGCATCGCGACAGTCACCACGGGGCTGCGACGCACCGGCGTCGTGGTCCTGCTGCTCGTGCTCGCCTTCACCGGTGGCATCGTGGCGACGCAGCTGTGGCCGGTGCACACGCAGACGCGCTACTTCGCCGCGGACATCTCGGTGGAGCCGCGGCTGGACTCGACGGTGCGACTGCCGACGGTGGTGGGCGACATGGAGGTGTCCTTCGCCCGCGCCGTGCTGCCGGCGCCCGGGCTGGAGGGTCAGGTCCAGGTCCGCGACGAGGTCACCGACCTGCTCCGGCGGGGCCAGCTGCGCACCTCCGACCTCGAGCCCGGCCCGGAGGAGCTGCGGGAGGCGATCGACGCCGGTGTCGCCCAGCTCGCCTGGAAGTTCGCGGCCGGGGCGCTCGCGACCACGGTCCTGGTCATGCTCGCGTATGCCTCGGCCCACCCGACCCGCGACCGCTACCTGCACGCGGTGGTCGCCTCAGGCGTCGCGACGGTGCTGGCGATGCTCGTGCCGGGAGGCGCGGCATACCTGACCTATCGGACCGACCGGGTCGCCGAGTTCCGCACCACCAGCCTGCTCTCGCTCGTCGAGCAGAACACCGACATCCTCGCCGGGCTCGACCGCAAGGCCGACCAGGGCGCGGTCTACGTCACCAACCTGCTCGCGCTCTCCTCCGCGATGCGGGAGGAGTTCAGCCCGGACGCGGTCGAGGCGCCGGCCGCGGCGCGCTTCCTGCTCGTGAGCGACATCCACGGGATGAACCAGTACCCCCTCATGCGCGAGATCGTGCAGACCCAGGACATCGACGCCGTCATCGACGCCGGGGACCTGCTCAACTTCGGGCGGGCCGACGAGGGCGACCTCACCGGGATCTACGAGGGCATCGAGAGCCTCGGCGTGCCCTACCTCTACGTCCGCGGCAACCATGACGGCGCCTTCGCCCGCGACGAGGGCGTGCTCGAACGGATGGCGCAGGTCCCCAACGTCGTGCTCCTCGAGCCAAGCGAGGGCGACCTGCAGCAGGCCACGGTGCACGGCGTGACGATCACTGGCTTCAACGACAGCCGCTACTTCAACCAGCGCAGCGACGACTACGGGGCCGACCAGAGCGCCCTCGCCGAGCGCTTCCGGGAGGCGACCGACGGGCTGGCGCCGAGCGACGTCGTGCTGACCCACCAGCCGTATGCCGCGGACCGGGTCGGGGCCGGCGCCGTGGTGATCAACGGGCACATGCACCGGCGCGACCTCACCGGGCAGCACCTGGAGGTGGGGTCGTTCACCGGTGGCGGGCTGGTCAACCAGTTCCGGCTGCCGCCGCTGACCGAGGAGGCGCAGGAAGCGGCCGAGGAGGACCCCGAGACCGCCGGCGAGCTCCTGGGCAACCCCTACAGCTTCGACATCCTCACCTTTGGCGAGGACTGCGCGATCAGCAGCCTGACCCGCTACAGCTACCGCAACCTGGTGTCCGGGCGCCCGCAGTTCGACGACGTCAGCCTCATCAACGGGCGGACGATCCAGCCGCAGCCGCCCGAGGGCCGCACCTGCTCGCCCGACCTGGACGTCGAGGTGCAGCCGGTGGAGCAGATCATCGACGAGTCCGAGGCCGACCCGACCACCGTCGAGGTCACCCCGCCGGACGACGCCGTCGTCACCACCCTTCCGCCCGCGGACCTGCCGGAGATCGAGGACGGCGCCGGCGTCACCCAGTCCCCCTGACCTCCGTTCGCCGCAGGGGGCGCCGTCCGGACGGAGGGCCCGGAACTGACGCACCACAGGACCTCTGAGCACGCTTGTGCGTCTCCTCGTGCAGGACCTTGCGTCACGCGCGTCGCTCAAGCGACGTTGGTGTCACCAGCTTGTGCACCAGGGTGGTTTCCAGAGGGGGTCGTGAGCGGGCGGAGTCCTGCGTGGACGGGTCGCGGCCCGGCACGTGGGCGGTCAGCGCAGGGACCAGGTGTGGCGGACGGCATACCGCGGGGTGCCGCCCGGGCCCTGGCCCAGCTCGGAGCGGACCAGGCATACCTCGTCCGCGACCCACGACGAGGTATGCAGCGTGTCCAGCGCCTGCACGAGGTGGCCGGCGGCGCGGGGTCGCCCGACCGACCGAGCGAGGGTGACGTGCGGGGCGAACCGCGTGCCCTCGACTGCGGCACCCGCCCGGCTGGCGAGCGCGCGCAGGCTCTGCGCCCAACTCTGCAGCGAGCCCGGGTCGGCCTGCTCCACCGCCGCCCAGAGGACCCGCGCCTGCGCCGGGTCGGGGAAGGCACCGGCGCCGCGCAGGGTCAGCCGCACCGGCAAGGCGCGGGCCGCCCACTCCTCACCGGCCTCGACGAGGGCCTCCTCGCGCCACTCCTCCAGCTCGGGGAGAAAGGCGAGCGTGAGGTGCCGGTGCTCCGGCCGGGTCCAGCGCCAGTGGCCGCGAGGCGCCAGGGCGTCCTGGCGCGGCTCGAGCAGGGCGTCGAGCTCGCGGGCGACGGGGGCGGAAGGCAGCAGGGCGATGAAGGCACGCACCCGTCCATGGTGTCAGCCCGGCGCGGACGCCGGGTCTGTCCGGTCGGGTCGCGGCGCGGACGCGCGGGGTGTCCGGCCAAACCGACCCGCGCGTGTGACACGCTGGCGGGGTGAGCGAGCCAGCAGCACGCAGCAGTGACCGCACCGTCGTCGCGATCGCCTGGGCCGTGGCCGCCGTGGTCATCGCGCTGGTCGTCGCCTTCATCGCCTGGCTGGCGCTCGGTGACCGCGAGGACGCGTCCGGTCCGGCCGAAGCGACCGCCACGCAGAGCGCGGTCCCCGAGGGCGGAGCGGAAGGCGAGGGCGCCGCCGGGGACGAGGACGGCACCGCAGGGGAGGGCACCGAGAGCGGCGGGGCCACCGGCGAGGCCGACCGCAACGCCACCCAGGACGGCGACGCGAGCTCGGAAGGGGGGACAGGCGCTGGGGCGGCCGACCCCGGCGCCACCCAGCAGAGCCCCTCGCCGGAGGTCGAGCAGCTGCTGCTGGACCTGCAGCGCCGCGATCCGGACGACCCGATGGCGGTCGGCGATGTCGATGCCCCCGTCGTGATGATCGAGTACGCCGATTACCGCTGCCCCTACTGCGCCCGCTTCCACCTCGAGATCCGGCCCGAGCTGCTGCCGCTGGTCGAGGACGGCACGCTGCGCATCGAGTTCCGCGACTTCGTCATCTTCGAGGAGACCTCGCGGCTCGCCGCGGTCGCCGCCCGGGCCGCCGCGGAGCAGGATCGGCGCGAGGAGTTCCAGGAAGCGGTCTTCGCGTTGTCGACCGAGGGCCACGGCGAGTACGGCCGCGACGAGCTCCTCGAGATCGCCGAGGAGGTGGGCGTCGCCGACCTGGAGCAGTTCGAGGCCGACCTGGAGGACGAGGAACTGCTGGCCGCTGTCGAGGCGGACTCGGCGGAGGCCCGCTCCGTGGGCGTGTCCTCGACCCCGACCTTCCTCATCAACACCCAGGTCCTGCAGGGCGCCTACCCGGCCGAGCGGATGCTCGAGATCATCGAGCAGGAGCAGCAGGCCGCTCTGCAGCGTTGAGGGTCTCTCCCGCCGCTCGTCGGCGGCGGCGCACCAGCCGGTGCCCGGTGACCACACCTGCGAGGGCCACCAGGGCCACGAGCCCGGCGAGCAGCGGGTGACCGCTGACCGCCGCCCCGATCACGGCGGCCCACACCGCGAAGCCGATGGTCGCGTAGATCGCCGCCCAGGCCAGGGCGCCCGGCAGCTGCGCCAGGGTGAACCGTGCCCAGGGCATACGGATCGTGCCCGCACCTGCGAGCACCAGTGTCTGCAGCCCGACGGTGAGGTAGCACAAGGAGACCGCCACCAGGCCCCAGCGCTGCACCACCGCCCGCCCGCGACCCACGGCCTCGCCGTCCAGCCACCGGTGCACCGACGCCGCCGTGCCACCGCGCGGACGGGTGTGCCGCAGCGCCTGCTCGGTCACGAGCCGCGCGAGCGCATACGTCACCTGACCACGCAGCAGGGCCACGAGGAAGAGAAAGGCCAGGGCACCGACGAAGGGGTAGGACTCGAGGTCGGGCATGCTCAGCCGCCGACCCCCGCCGCCGAGTGCAACGGGGTCCGCGCCGCGGCCAGGTCGGCGAAGACCGCCTCGTTCGCCGCGAAGCTCTGCACCGCGGCCTCGAGGACCGCCTCCCGCTGCACCGCGGTCAGAGGAATCTGGTCCAGCCGGGCGCGGTAGCCGTCCTTGTAGACCTTGGGCTTGTCGATCCCGGCGAAGGAGTAGAACGTCAGCCCGTCGGTCGGCACCCCGTAGTGGCGGTGCACCAGCCGCGCCACGATCTGCCCGCCCGAGAGGTCACCGAGGTAGCGCACGTAGTGGTTGGCCAGGACCATCTCCGGGGTATGCCGGTCCCGCAGGGTGGTCGCGTAGGCGGAGGTCGCGACGCAGATCGGCAGTCGCCCGTCGGCCAGGCGCACCTCGTGGTCCGGGCCGACCAGGACCTCAAGGTCGTGGCGCAGGGCGGGCACGCGGTCGAGACGACGGTCGGCCACGGGCGCCAGCAGCGGGTGGCCGGCGTAGTGGGTGTGCAGCACGTCCTCCAGCGCCCGGTAGATCAGCAGGTGCTGGGTCGCGAGCGCGGTGAAGGCCGCCGCGCAGGCGCGGCCCTCGACCAGGTCCGTGACGAAGGCCGAGCGCTCGGCCTCGGAGTGCGCCGTCGCGGTGGCGTCGCGCAGCGCTTCGGACAAGGGTGCGGTCACGGCAGCTCACCTCGTGGTCGGCATGGCTTAGGTCACCCTTACCTTAACCGCTCGAGCGGCCTGGCGGAAGACGCCTCCCGGCCCCGAGCAGCGGGAGGGCATACCGTCTGGGCATGAGGATCGTCGTCGCCCTCGGCGGGAACGCGCTGCTCGAGCGCGGGCAGGTGCCCGACGCCGCGGCGCAGGTCGCCAACATCCGGCGGGCGATGGCGGCGCTGGCGCCGCTGACCGACGACCACCAGGTCGTCATCACCCACGGCAACGGGCCGCAGGTCGGGATCCTGGCGATGGAGAGCGCGGACGACGCGCGGCTGAGCCAGCCCTACCCGTTCGACGCGCTGGGGGCGATGACGCAGGGGCTCATCGGCTACTGGATCCTGCAGGCGATCGGCAACGAGCGGCCCTACCGGCAGTTCGCCGCCGTCCTCAACCAGACCCTCGTCGACGCCGACGACCCGGCCTTCTCCGACCCGACGAAGTTCGTCGGGGAGGTCTACGACGAGGCGACGGCGCATGAGCTGGCCGAGAAGCACGGATGGCAGGTGAAGGCCGACGGCGAGCACTGGCGCCGCGTCGTCCCCTCGCCCCGGCCGCGCGAGATCATCGAGACCAGGCTCATCGACCACCTGCTCGACGAGTCGGTCATCGTCGTCTGCGCCGGCGGTGGCGGCGTGCCCGTCGTGCGGACGGGCACCGGCGACCTGCGCGGGGTCGAGGCGGTCATCGACAAGGACCTGTCCGCCGCGCTCCTCGCGCACCGCCTCGGCGCGGACCGGCTGCTCGTGCTCACCGACGTGCCGGCCGTGATGCAGGGCTTCGGCACGGACGACGCGCGGGAGATCCGACGCACCACCCCCGAGCAGCTGCGGGCGCTCGACCTCCCGGCCGGGTCGATGGGTCCCAAGGTCGAGGCGGTATGCCGCTTCGTCGAGGTCGCCGGCGCGGGCGCGGCAGCCTCGATCGGCAGCCTGGAGGAGGTCGCCGCGCTCGTCGACGGCTCCGCCGGGACCTACGTCAGCGCGCAGGGGTGAGGCGGGGCGATCCGTCGCGAGGACACGCCCGTCGTCACCGGCTCAGGTACGCACGTGCATGGCTGAGCCGTCTCCGGCCGGCGCGTCGGCCGGATGGCCGGGGGTCGGGTTCAGCGCCTGGTCGCAGCGGCGCCGATGAGCGCAACCATGAGCAGGCCGGCCAGGACGGCCGCCGCCGGAGCGGCCACGGGCGCCCATACCAGGCCGAGCGCGAGCCCGAGCCCGCCCACGACCGACACGGCCCCACCGAGGCCGGTGAAGAAGGGCACGCCGAAGGCACGGGCGAACGGGATGAAGTGCAGGCCGACACCGAGGGCGATGAGCGCCGGGCCGAGCTCGGGGACGTCTGCGGCGCGCAGCACGGCGCTGCCGGCGACGAAGAACGCGAGCATCCCCAGCACGGAGAGGCCGTAGACCAGGCCGGCGCGACGGTGCGGAGCGGAGGTCTGACGGGCGCCGCCGCGGCGCACGAAGACGGCCCACGCAGCCCCGAGGAGCAGCACCACCCAGGCGACCAGCGCTGCGGTCGACCAGGCCTGCGGCAGCTCCCCGCGGTTGACGAGCACGAAGACCGTGCCACCGACCAGGCCGATCACCGACCCGATCATCGACCCCGGCGCCCGCACCGCCTCCGTGGACTCCCCCTGCTCGACCATGCCGCCGAAGCTACACCTCGCCCGCGAGCGCCCCGTCGAACCACGCCCCCAGCACCGGCGTCCACTCCCGGATCGCCACCTGCTCGACCAGCCCCAGCTGCTGGAACGGGTCCTCCCGCAGCAGCTCGGCCAGGTCGGCCGCGCTCTCGGCCCGCAGGATGAGCAGCGCGGCGTCGGGCGCCTCCTCGATGCTGGCGTAGGGACCGCTGAGCAGGGCGGTGCCCTCGGCCGCCAGCCCGCCCAGGAACTCACGGTGCGCCGGCCGGTGCTGGTCGCGCGCCGCGGTGTCGTCGGAGTAGGTGTAGTGCACGACGAAGAAGCTCATGCCGCTCATCCTAGGGACGGCCGACCTGGACCTCTGCTCAGAAGCAGCTCTCGCCACCAGGCTAGTTTGCTAGCATCCTACATATGACCGACAAGGCGCAGTTCAACGTCTACCTCCCTCGGGACCTCATCACCGAGATCAAGCACCGCGGCATCGACGAGGCGATCAGCCTGTCCGCGCTCGTCGAGAAGGCGCTCCGGGCCTACCTCGTCTCGAACGAAGGAGAGCAGAAGTGATCACCGACCTCACCGCCCAGCCCATCCGCTTCACCTCGGACCTCCCCGCCTGGCAGCGGCTCCTGGAGACCCTCGGCGGGCACCTCGTCTACGAGCGCCCCGGCTGGCTGGTGTATGCCGTCGGCTCGGGCCGCGTCGCGCTCCACGCCGCGAGCGAGCAACAGCCGGCCGGGGTGTGCGCCCTCGCCCTCTCGACGACGACGCCCGTCCCCGAGGCGGTGGCCGCGGCCGCAGCGGCCGGCGTGCCGATCACGCTCGGCCACCCGGACCACGGCGAGGCGGGCATGGTCGAGGCGCCCGACGGGACCAGCTTCACCCTCGACTCGCCCACCCCGGTGGAACGCGAGGGCGGCGTGAGCGACCGGAGGCTGGCGGCCCTGCCGATCTGGTACGGCCCGGACACGGCGATGATCACCGGGGTGCTCGAGGGCATCGGTGCGCGCCCGCGCACGGTGGCGGACGATCGCATCTGGACCGACCTGCGCTGCGAGGGCGGCGGCCTTGTCGCCGCGCACCGGGACGAGTCACCGGCGGTCGAGCTGGCCTTCGAGTGGGACGGTGACGTCGAGGAGGCGCTGGCGCTGCTCACCGAGGCGGGGATCGAGGCCGTGCTCATCGACGAGACCTACAGCCGCACGGTCCAGATCGCCGACCCCGACGGCCGCAAGGAGATCTGGGTCAACGAGCGCATGACGGACCTCTACGGCTACACCCGCACCTGAGCGACGCCCGACCGGCCCCCCGGCCGGTGAGCGGTCAGCGGGTGGCGTCGAGGGCCCGGGCGAGGTCGGCCCAGAGGTCCTCGACGTCCTCGACGCCGACCGAGAGGCGGAGCAGCGTCTCGGGGACCGTCTCGACCTCCAGCGCGTGGCGGCGGCGACGCTCGATCTGGCTCTCCACCCCGCCGAGGCTGGTCGAGTGCACCCACAGCCGGGTCGCGGCACAGATCGCCTCGGCCCGCTCGACGCCCCCGGCGACCTCGATCGACACCATGCCGCCGAAGCCGGGGTAGCGCACCCGCTGCACGACCGGGTGCTCCTCCAGCCGTGCGACGAGCTCGCGCGCGTTGGCCTCGGCGCGCTCCAGCCGCAGGTGCAGCGTCCGCACCCCGCGCAGCACGAGGAAGGTCTCCATCGGCCCCGGGATCGCGCCGTAGAGCGTGCGGTGCGTGTGCAGCCGCTGCAGCAGGTCGGGCCGCTCCCCCGAGACGACCAGGGCGCCGAAGAGCGCGTCCGAGTGGCCGGCGAGATACTTCGTCGCCGAGTGCACCACCACGTCGGCACCCCAGGTCAGCGGCTGCTGCGCCAGCGGCGTCGCGAAGGTGTTGTCGCACACCACGACGGGCCGGTCCTCGCCGTACCGCTCGACCAGCCCGCGCACGACCGCCGCCACATCGGTGACCTCCATCATCGGGTTGGACGGCGACTCCAGGTGCAGCACGTCCGCCCCCTCGCAGGCGTCGACGATCGCCGCGACGTCCTCGGGGTCGACCCGCCGCTGGGTGAGCGCGCCGGCGACCTCGCGGTCGGCCAGCTGGCCGGTCGTGCCGTTGTAGACGTGCGTCGGCGCGACGACCACGCCACCGACTGGGACCAGCGACATGGTCGCCGCGATGGCACCCATCCCGGAGGCGAAGACCAACGCGTCGCCCCCCTCCAGCGACCCGAGCACCTCCTCCAGGGCCTCCCACGTCGGGTTGCCGTCACGGGCGTAGTCGACCGCGCCGTCCGCGGCATACGTCGAGGTGAAGGTCACCGGCACGTTGACCGGGGCGCCGGGCTCTCGGGCCGGCCGCCCGAGGGACACGGCGCGGGTGCCGGGGGCGAGCGCCTCGCCGTCGTGGGGGGTCATGGTCGTCCTCCGGTATGCCGTCTGCGCGGTCGGCGTCAGTCCTCGCCGCTCTGCCGCTCACGATAGGCCGCGGCGGCGACCCGGTTGCCGCAGGTGGTGCTGCAGAAGCGCTTGGACCGGTTGCGGGAGAGGTCGACCAGGACCCCGTCGCAGTCGTCGGCGCCGCACCGGCGCAGCCGCTGCAGCTCGTCGGCGCGCACGACGTCGATCATCGCCATCGCCGCCTCGACCGCCATGCGGGTGGCGAAAGGGGCGTCGTCGGGGACGCCGTGCAGGTGCCAGCCCCACCCGTCGTGGTCGACCAGCTGCGGGACCGCCCGCTCCTGGGCGAGCAGCGTGTTGACGAGGTCGACCACCCCCGGCTCGTCGAGGTCCCAGAGCTGGGCCAGCCGCGGACGCAGGGCGCGGACCCGCTCGACCCCGGCCCGGTCCGTGGGCGGCCGCCCCGACCAGCCCCACGTCGAGGCGAAGTCCTGCAGCTCGGCGGCGCTGGTGAGGGTGTCGAGCCCCTCCGCCCGCGCGCGCACGGCCTGCTCGGAGGGCAGGTGGTCGCTGCCGCTGCCGGCCCCGCTGCGGGTGTTGACCAGCCCGGCCGCGCCCTGTAGCGCCACCTCTGTGTCATGAGTGAAAAGCACCTTGACTCCTGATGGTGGGCATCGGTATCGTCATGAGTGTCACCCATCGACACCCATGACGCCAACTGCAGAAGGGGGGCCAGCCCCATGACCACCACCCGCACCCACGACGTGACCACCGCCCGACCGACGAGCGGTCGCAGCGGCCTGCGCACCGTGCTGCTCGGGCTGGCCGTCGCCCTGGTCTCGGCCGCGATGTTCGGCACCTCCGGCACCGTCGGCAAGAGCCTGCTGCTCACCGGCTGGTCCTCGGGCGCCGCCGTCGCCGTCCGCGTCGGGCTCGGCGCGCTCATCCTCGCCGGCCCTGCCGCGATCGCGATGCGCGGCCGGTGGCACCTGCTGCGACGCCCGGTCACCTGGATCCACACCGGGCTCTTCGGCCTGCTGGCCGTCGCCACCGCCCAGCTGTTCTACTTCCTCGCCGTCGAGCGGCTCTCCGTCGGCGTGGCCCTCATGCTGGAGTACCTCGGCCCGATCCTCGTCGTCGGCTGGCTCTGGGCCCGCCACGGCCAGCGGCCCCGCGCGCTGACCATCGGGGGCGTCAGCCTCGCGGTCATCGGCCTGCTGCTCGTGCTCGACGTCCTCGGCGACGTGCAGCTGAGCACCGTCGGGGTCATGTGGGGCCTGGTCGCCGCTGTCGGCCTCGCCGGCTTCTTCATCGTCGGCTCCGACGACTCCAGCGGCCTGCCGCCGACCGCCTTCGCCGCGCTCGGCATGGCGATCGGCGCGGCCGTCCTCGGGCTGGCCGGCCTCATCGGCGTCCTGCCCATGAGCGTCAGCACGCAGAGCGTGACCCTCGCCGGCGCCACCGCGCCGTGGTGGCTGCCGGTGGCCTGGCTCGGCCTGGTCGCCGCGGCCGGGGCATACCTCACCGGGATCATCGCCGCCCGCATGCTCGGCGCCAAGGTCGCCTCCTTCGTGGGGCTGGCCGAGGTGATGTTCGCCGTGCTCTTCGCCTGGCTGGTGCTCGGGGAGATGCCGGCACCCGTGCAGCTCCTCGGCGGCGCCTCATCGTCGCCGGCGTGGCCGCGGTCAAGGCCGACGAGCGCGACGACGAACTGCCGGCCGCGACCTACGAGGTCGAGCCGCTGCCCGAGGCCTGACGCCTCGATCACGGTCCCGTGGGAGTCGGCACCCTTCCCGACTTCCACGGGACCATCGGCTTGTCAGCCGGCGAAGGTGACGCTCACGTCCTCGTGCCCCAGGGCCTCCAGCAGCCCCTCGAGCATGGCGACCGTGTTGCTCTCGGCGAGCTCGACCAGCGGCCCCGTCCCCTCGGCCGCCTCGCTCATCTGCGCCACCGCGACCCGCTGCGCCTCCTGCTCCAGGTCCGAGCCCCGGAAGCGGTTGGTGATCCCCCGGTCGACGCTCACGACGTAGCTCTCCTCGAGGTCCAGCACGGGGTCGCCGACGCTCGGCTCCGGAAGCCGCACCCGGACCGCGCCGCTCTCCTCGTCGACCTGCACCCGGCGATCGTCGAGCGCGCTGAAGTCGACCACCGCGTCGACCGTGCCCTTGCCGACGTAGAGCACCCGCTCTCCGCTGATCCAGCCGGGCACGAAGCGGGTGTCCCGCTCCAGGTCGACGACGGTCTCGTAGTAGGCGCTGGCCGCGTGGAAGTCGCTGATCTCGGTAAGCGACTGCAGCACCGAGGGCCCGGTCCGGTCGATCTCCTCCTCGGTGAAGGGGTTGAGCGAGGGGCGCCAGTCGGTGAGCAGGGCAAGGCCGCCGACCAGGGCCAGCAGCACCACCGGGATCATCGCCACGACACCGAGCACACGACCCTTCATGGCCTCAACCTAGCTGCCGACGGTCGCCGCGCGCCGGACGAAGTCGGTGATGCCCTCGGCCTCCTCGACCCGCGAGCTCTCGCCGACGTAGGGCATGTGCCCGGTCTCGAACCACGCGTGCTCGATCCGGTCCAGCGCCGCGTCCGGCAGGCGCAGGTGCGCGACCGTGTCCTCGGCGGCGGCATACGGCGTCGCGAGGTCGTAGTAGCCGTACTCGAAGCGGACCCGCAGGTGCGGGTTGGCGCGCATGACCCGCTCCAGCTTGTCGACGACGTTGATCGGCCTGCCCTCGAACTCCTTGTAGGACCAGTGCTCGATCGCGTCCGAGAAGACGGCGTAGGGCAGGTCCAGCTCGGAGCGCAGCTCGGCCCGCAGGTAGTGGTGGATCGCGGCGGCGTACGGGCCCATGATCGTGTCGATGCTTGGGTCGGCGTCCATGCCCTCGGCGATCCCGGAGTGCAGGACACCCCGGATCCGGCCGTCGATCCGGCCGACCGTCTCGCCCCGGTCGCGCAGCAGCTCGGTGCAGAAGCGCCAGTGCTCGGGGCGCAGGTCGCAGCGCTCGACGTAGTCCTGCGACAGCCCGGTCAGGCGCGCCACCTGCGCGGCGACCTCGGCACGCTCGTCGTCGGTAAGCCGGTTGCCCCGCGCCAGCGCCCAGCGGTATGCCCCCGCCGCCAGCTCCTCGGCCTCACCGAGCACCTCGGCGAGCTCCCGACCCGCGTGCTTGCCGTGGTAGTGCGCGATCGCGGCATACGTCGGGAGGTAGGACAGGCACGCCTCGTCGAAGCGCAGGAACCGGAAGTCCTGGGTGCCGAAGTCGAGCACGCTGGAGATGAGGACCAACCCGTTGAGCTGCATACCGAAGGTCGTGAAGAGGTGCTCGGCCACCGACACCGCCCGGGTGGTGCCGTAGGACTCCCCGGCCAGGAACTTCGGGCTCATCCAGCGATCCTCGCGGGTGCACCAGAGACGGATGAGCTCGGCGACCTGCTCGACGTCCTTCTTCCAGCCGTGGAAGTCCTTGGCCTTGCCTCCTCGACCGCGCGCGACCACCCGGTCGACATGGGGTCGATGAAGACCAGGTCGGAGGCGCGCAGCAGCGTCTCGGGGTTGTCCGCGAGGGCGTACGGCGGCGGGGTCGGCTCGTTCGGCTCGCCCGCGACCGCGATGCGCGGACCGAGCACGCCCAGGTGCAGCCACACCGAGCTCGACCCGGGGCCGCCGTTGAAGACGAAGGTGATCGGGCGGGCGACGTCGGGCTCCCCGTCCTCGTCGGTGACGGTGTAGGCCGTGACCGCCAGCTCGCCGCGCGGCGTCCAGCCCTGAAAGATGTCGTCCTTGACCTCCTCCTCGCGGATGACGATGCGTCCGGTGCGGGCGGTATACGTCAGGTCGCCGTCGGCGGTGCCGATCGTGTGCCGCGTCTCGACCAGGACGTCGCGCGGCTCGGGCCGGTCCGTCGTCTCCGTGCCGGTCGAACCGTTCCCTGTGGCGTCCTTGGTGGTCTCGTCGCTCATGGCCGCCAGCGTAGGCGGGCGGGTCGAGCGGGTGCCTCCCCCGTCCGGGATCCCTCGTCGTGTCGGCTGGTCGGAGACTAGTCCGATCTGCCTGAGCAGCACGTGGGCGCCTACGACGCCAAGACCCACCTGCCTCGACTCCTCGACGAGGTGGAGCAGGGTGCCACCGTCACCATCACCCGGCACGGGCGTCCGGTCGCCCGGCTCGTCGGGGTGCGCGGCGCCGCCCCCGCCTCAGCCGACCTGGAGTCCGCCTTCGCCGCAGCCCGCGCCGGGCACACCCTCGGGCTGCCCGCTGCCGAGGCCGTGGCCGAGGGGCGACGTTGAGCGGCGTCGTCCTCGACGCGTCGGCAGCGCTGTCGTGGTGCTTCGAGGACGAGTGGACGCCGCAGAGCGACTCCCTGCTGGCGACCGTGCGCACCGACGGTGCCGTCGTCCCGCCGCTGTGGGACCTGGAGATCGCCAACGCCCTCGCGGGGGCGGAGCGGCGCGGGCGCATCACAGCGGCGCACGCCACCCACCTGGTCGCCCTGCTCGCCCAGCTGCCGATCGA
The DNA here is from genome assembly GCF_001942225.1 of Serinicoccus sp. CUA-874. Lineage (NCBI taxonomy): Bacteria > Bacillati > Actinomycetota > Actinomycetes > Micrococcales > Ornithinimicrobiaceae > Serinicoccus > Serinicoccus sp. CUA-874. Next base: position 136,191 of record NZ_MKJZ01000033.1, read on the forward strand.
GGTGAGCGAGCACGACCCAGGCATGCCGGAGCTGCTCGCCCAGGCCCGCACGTCCGGCCTCACGGCCTATGACGCCTGCTATCTGCTCACGGCGATGGCGACCGGGCTCCCCCTCGCCTCGCTGGACGGTCGGCTGCGGGAGGCCGCGGTGGCGCAGGGGGTCACGGTGCTGCCGGGGCTCGCGCCAGCCTGAGACCGCGACTCCTCCGCAGCAGTGCTGCCGATGTCGTGACGCATCACCGCAGAGGCACACCTTCTGCGTGAGAGTGGGCCCACGGGCCGGCGACGACCGGCATACCGGCGCTGTGCTGTGATGAGCGCCATGACCAACCCGCTGCTCGCCCCGTCCACGCTGCCGTTCTCCCTGCCCGACTACGCGACGATGACCGATGCGCACGTGCGCGAGGCGATCGAGGTGGGGATGGCCGAGCAGCTGGACGCGCTACGCCTGCTCGCCGCCGACCCCGAGCCGGCCACGGTGGCCAACGTCCTGCACGCCTGGGAGACCAGCGGCGCCACCCTGGACCGCACGATGTCCGCCTTCTGGGTCGCCCGGTCCGCCGACACCAACCCCGAGCGCGACGCGATCATGGCCGAGTTCGCCCCCCGTCTGGCGGCTCACTCGGACACGATCATGCTCGACCCCGACCTGTATGCCCGGCTCCGGGCGCTGCGCGAGCGCGCCGACGCCGGGGAGGTCGAGCTCGACGAGCAGGACGAGTTCGTGCTCGACGAGCGGCTGCGGGGCTACGAGCGTGGCGGCATCACCCTCGACGAGCCCGGCCAGGCGCGGCTGCGCGAGCTCAACGCTGAGCTGGCGACGCTGTCCACCGAGTTCGACCGGTTGCTGGTCACCGGCCGCGCGGCCGCCGCCGTGCACGTGACCGACGAGGCCCAGCTCGCCGGGCTCGGCGCGGACGAGACAGCCGGGTTGCGCGAGGCGGCCCAGGCCGCGGGGCTCGACGGCTGGCTCGTCACGCTCACCAACACGACCGGGCAGCCCGTCCTGGACTCGCTGGAGGACCGCAGCCTGCGCGAGCGGGTCTTCCGCGCCTCCGTCGAGCGGGGCCTGAGTGAGGGCGAGCACGACACCCGCGACATCCTGGTGCGGATCGCGCGGCTGCGGGCCGAGCGCGCCACCCTGCTCGGCTACGAGCACCACGCGTCCTACGTCCACCAGGTCGGCTGCGCCCGCACCACGGCGGCCGTCAACGACCTGCTGGCACGGCTCGCGCCGGGGGTCGTGGAGCTCGCGGAGCGCGAGGCCGACGCGCTCGCCGAGCAGCTGCGCACCCTCGACCCGGACGCGACGCTGGAGGCCTGGGACTGGCAGTTCCTCGCCGCGCGCGACTCCGGCGACGCCTTCGACACGGCCCGGCTCACGCCCTACCTCGAGTTCGAGCAGGTGCTCACCGAGGGGGTCTTCGCCGCCGCCACCGCGCTCTACGGCATCACCTTCCACGAGCGCGAGGACCTGGTCGGCTACACCAAGGACGCTCGGGTCTTCGAGGTGCGGGAGGAGGACGGCACGACGCTCGGGCTGGTCGTCCTCGACCCCTACACCCGGCCGACCAAGAAGGGCGGGGCGTGGATGACGAGCATCGTCGACCAGTCCCACCTGCTCGGCGACCTGCCGGTCGTCACCAACACCTGCAACCTGCCGCCGCCCGCGCCGGGCTCCCCGAGCCTCATGACGTGGACCAACGTCATCACGCTCTTCCACGAGTTCGGGCACGACCTGCACGGGCTGCTCTCCGACGTGCGCTACCCCTCCCGCTCGGGCACCTCGGTCCCGCGCGACTTCGTCGAGTTCCCGAGCCAGGTCAACGAGATCTGGGCCTGGGAGCCGGCGCTCCTGCAGCGGTATGCCCGGCACCACGAGACCGGGGAGCCCGTCCCCGCCGCGTGGGTCGAGCAGCTCGCCGCGAGCCGCACCGAGACCGGCTACCACACGCTGGAGCTGCTCAAGGCGATGATCCTGGACCAGGCCTGGCACCAGACGCCGCTCACCGAGCTGCCCGCGGACGGCTCCGGCGTCGAGGCCTTCGAGGCGGCCGCCCTGGAGCGGTCGGGAGTCGCCTTCCCGCTCGTCCCGCCGCGCTACCGCAGCTCCTACTTCCACCACATCTTCGGCGGGGCTTACTCCGCCGGTTACTACTCCTACCTCTGGTCGGAGGTCATGGACGCCGACACGGTCGCCTGGTTCCGCGAGCAGGGCGACGATGACCACCCCGGGGGGATGACCCGGGCCGCCGGCGAGGTCTTCCGACGGGAGCTGCTGGGGCCCGGCGGGTCCCGCGAGGCCCTCTCGACCTACCGGGAGTTCCGCGGCGCCGACCCGGACGTGAGCCATCTGCTGGCCCGGCTCGGGCTCGGTGAGGGCACCCGCTGACGGCGCCGGCGTCGGGCGCCACGCTGCGTCTCGGCGCCGTCCTCGGTAGGGTGATGCACCCATCGAGGAAGGTGGTTGATGACGATGAAGTCTTTCCCCCTGATCCCGTATGCCGTGGTCGGCGTGGTGCTCTTGCTGTGGTGGACCTTCACCCAGTCTCTGGTCGCCGCCGGTCTGATCGCCGCGCTGCTCGTCGTGGCCGCGGTCCACATCATCAAGATCACCAGCGGTCCGGGCTCGCTCGGCAGCGCTCAGGACGAGGCCGAGGGCCACGTCCGCGCCAGCTTCCCCGTGCCGCCGGAGCGTCCCCGCGGCATCTGAGACAGCCGTTCTCAGCGATCCGGCGCGACCGGACGACCACAGCGACCAGGAGAGCGCACGCTCCTCAGGCCGGTCGGGTCGCCCGCACCACGGCTGCCGCCGCGAGGTCGTGCACCTGGTGGGTGCGCTCGATCTGGACGTCGTGGAAGCCGACGTCGCCCAGGACGCGCCGGTCATCGCTCTCGAGCAGCGCGCCCGCGATGCAGCCGGTCCAGCTCTCCACGTCCGCACGCAGCTCGTCGGTCCACGGGGCCAGTGCGACGACGTCGCTGATCGCCAGCCGCCCGCCGGGTCGGAGCACGCGGAAGGCCTCGGCGAGCGCGACCCGCTTGTCGGCCGCGAGGTTGATCACGCAGTTGGAGATGACGACGTCGACGCTGGCGTCCGGGAGCGGCACGTCCTCCAGGTAGCCCTCCAGGAACTCGACGTTGGTCACCCCCGCGTCAGCCGCGTTGCGCACCGGGGACCTGCCGGCGAAGAGCAGCACGTCCTCGTCGACGTCGCCGTAGAGGAACTCGAGGTCCTGCTCGACCTCCTGCGGCGGGCCCGCCGTCGCCATCAGCGGGGTGCCGCCCAGCAGCATCACGGTCGCGATGGCGCGGACCGTCACTCGTGTCGTCGACCACATCGTCCTGCTCCTCGTCACGGGGGTGCCGCCGAGGCCGGGTGCCCCGCTCGCGCACGGCGCCAGGGTGGCCCGGTGGCGCACGAGGAGCGCAAGAACGTCTCAGCGGCGCTCGGCCTCGATCGCGACAGCGACGTCCCGCATCCGCTGCACGAGCCGGGCCAGGTCCGCCAGCTCGGCGTCAGTGAGCCGGTCCAGCACCAGCTGCCTGCCCAGCCGGGTCGGCACCTCGAGACCGGCCAGCAGCTCCTCCCCCTCGGCGGTGAGCCGCAGCAGCACCCGGCGCCGGTCGGCGGGGTCGTGCTCTCGCTCCACCCAGGCCTTGCCGACGACCCGGTCGACCAGGCCGCTCGTGGTCGCGGTGGAGACACCGAGGTGGCCGGCCAGGTCCTGCCCGGTGATGCCCGGGGTATGCCGGACCAGTGTGAGCACCTGCAGCTGGCGCAGCGTGAGGTCGGCCGGCAGCGGCAGCGGCTCGAGCCAGCGGATCGCGAGCGCGTGCAGCTCGGTCTCCGCCTCCGTGAGGCGGCCCAGCAGCGCCGTGCGCTCTCCCGGGTCGGGCGTGGACGTCATACCGAGCGATGCTCCCTGTCGATTCGGCCAAGGGTAATGGTTCGCCTTAGGCTAGACATCCTATGTCGCGCCTCACCCTGTTCAGCGTCCGCAACCGGGCGCTGGTGGCCCTGGCCACCGTCTTCAGCATCCTGGCCGGGCTGTGGTCCGCGGGCAGCCTGCCCCGTGAGCTCTTCCCCTCGCTGCAGTTCCCCGTCCTCGTCGTGGCCACCTCCACACCGGGCTCGAGCACGTCGGTGATCGAGGAGCAGGTGACCGAACCGGTGGAGACCGCCGCCCAAGGGCTCAACGACGTCGTCGAGGTCACCTCCACCAGCACCGACGGCTTCTCGACCGTGATCGTCGAGCTGGACTACGGCACCGAGATCGGCGCGGCGCAGACGGACCTGCAGCGGGCCGTGCTCAGCCTGCCCGACTTGCCGGACTCGGCCACGCCGCAGATCTTCGCGGGCAACATCGACGACTTCCCGATCATCCAGCTCGCCGCCAGCGGCGGCGACGACGCCCGCGACCTCGTCGACCGGCTGGAGCGGGTCGTCATCCCCGACATCGAGGACATCGACGGCGTGCGCTCGGTGACCCTCTCCGGTGTCGCCGACCGGGTGGTCTCGGTCGACCTCGACGAGGAGGCGGCGCAGGAGCAGGGCGTGACCCTCTCGACCGTCACCCAGGTGCTGCAGGCCAACGGGGTGGTCCTGCCCGGCGGGTCGGTGCTCGACGGCGAGACCGAGCTGCCGGTCCAGGTCGGCTCCCGGCTGACCTCGGCCGAGCAGATCGGGCTGCTGCCGATGCTCGGCCAGGAGGCGGCCGCGGCCCAGCAGGCCGCCGCGCAGACGCAGCAGCAGGCGGACGAGGCGCAGCAGGCCGCGGACGACGCTGCTGAGGCGGCGGCCGCCTCACCGCAGGACCCTGAGCTCGCGGCCCAGGCGGCCGCGTCGGCCGCAGCGGCCGAGCAGGCGGCAGCCGCCGCCGAGCAGGCCGGCGAGGTCGAGATCCCCCGGCTGCGCGACGTGGCCACCGTGACGCTGGAGGAGCGGGAGGCGACGGCATACACCCGGACCAACGGCGAGCCGAGCGTCGGCCTCGCGATCACGAAAACGCCCGACGCAACGCCGTCGAGATCAGCCACGAGCTCGAGGCGTTGCAGGACGAGATCAGCACCGCGCTCGGTGGGGGCGAGCTGGTGACGATCTACGACGGCGCGCCCTTCATCGAGGACTCCATCGAGGACCTCGCGACCGAGGGGCTGCTCGGCCTCGGCTTCGCGATCCTCGTCGTGCTCGTCTTCCTGCTCTCGGTGCGGCTCACGCTCGTCACCGCGGTGTCGATCCCGCTGTCGCTGCTCATCGCCCTGGTCGGGCTGCAGGCCGCGGGCTACACCCTCAACATCCTCACCCTCGGCGCGCTGACCATCTCGGTCGGACGCGTCGTGGACGACTCCATCGTCGTCATCGAGAACATCAAGCGGCACATCGGCCGTGGCGACGACCGGCGCACGGCCGTGGTCGAGGCCACGCGCGAGGTCGCCGGCGCGATCACCTCGGCGACGGTCGCCACCGTGGCGGTCTTCCTGCCGCTGGGCTTCGTCGGCGGGCAGGTGGGTGAGCTGTTCCGCCCCTTCGCGGTCACCGTGGCGCTGGCCATGCTGGCCTCGCTGCTCGTGGCGCTGACGATCATCCCCGTCCTCGGCTTCTGGTTCCTCGGACGCCGCACCGAGGGCGGCAAGCACGAGCCGGAGGCACCGCAGACCGAGGAGGACGACTCCCCCGACCGGCTCCAGCGCGCCTACCTCCCGGTCCTGCGCGCCGCGCTGGGGCGGCCCTGGCTCACCGTGCTGCTCGCCGTCACGCTGCTCGGCGGCACGGGGTATGCCGCGACCCTGCTCAAGACCGACTTCATCGGGAGCACGGGCGAGAACACGCTGCAGGCGACCCTCACGATGCCGACCGGGACCACGCTGGAGGACACCGACGCGAAAGCGGCGCAGGTGGAGGAGTGGCTGGCCGAGCAGGACGAGGTCGTGACCTCGCAGGTGACCGCGGGGAGCCCCGGCGGCATCGAGGCGGTCTTCCTCGGCAGCGGGGCCAACAGCGCGACCTTCGCGGTGACGCTCGAGGAGGGAGCGGAGGGCGAGGCCTTCGGCGACGAGCTGACCACCGCGGTCGAGCTGCCCGAGGGAGCCACCTTCACGGCTCAGGTCGGCCAGCAGGGCGGGCCGTCCGCCGCCGGGCTGGAGGTGCAGGTGCAGGGTCAGGACGTCGAGGACCTCCGGGAGACCGCCGACGAGGTGACGGCGCTCATGTCCGACGCCGGCGCGCTGGACGTGAGCAACAACCTCACCGAGACCGTGCCCGCGCTGCAGGTGCGGGTCGACCGTGCGGCCGCGGCGGAGGCCGGGATCGCCGAGGCCCAGCTCGGGCAGGTCATCCAGGCCGCGACCGACGGGGCGACCGTCGGGCAGGTCGAGATCGACGCCAGCCAGGTCGACGTCGTGGTCAGCGACGGCCAGGTCGACGACCTCGACACGCTGCGCGAGCTGGAGGTCGGCAGCGGGGCCGACGGTGGAGCCGTGAGGCTCGGCGACGTGGCCGAGCTGGAGACGGTCGAGGAGGCGGTGAGCATCACCCGCATCGACGGGCTGCGCGCCGCGACGGTGAGCGGCCGCTCCACGGCCGACGACCTCGGTGCGCTCACGGCCGACCTGCAGCAGCGGATCGACAACCTGGAGACGCCCGAGGGCGTGCAGGTCTCCCTCGGCGGGGTCAGCGCCGACCAGGAGGAGGCCTTCGCCGCCCTCGGCCTGGCGCTCGTGGCCGCGATCGCGATCGTCTACCTCGTCATGGTGGCGACCTTCAACTCGCTGGTCCAACCGCTCATCCTGCTCGTGTCGGTGCCCTTCGCGGCGACCGGCTCGATCGGGCTGCTGCTGCTCACCGACACCCCGCTGGATATCGCCTCCATGGTCGGGCTGCTCATGCTCATCGGCATCGTCGTGACCAACGCGATCGTGCTCATCGACCTCGTCAACCAGTACCGCGCCCGCGGTCTGGAACGCACCGACGCGGTCGTGGAGGGCGCTCGGCACCGGTTCCGGCCGATCGTCATGACGGCGGCGGCGACGATCCTGGCGCTCACCCCGATGGCCTTCGCGATCACCGGGGGCGGGGCCTTCATCTCCCAGCCGCTGGCCATCGTGGTCATCGGGGGCCTCATCTCCTCGACGGCCCTCACGCTCATCCTCGTGCCGGTGCTCTACGAGCTGGTGGGCCGCGGGGCTGCCCGGGTCGCCCGGGTGGGTCGGCGCGAGGATGAGGAGAGCGGGCCCGAGCGGCGCGACGAGGCGGCCGAGCAGCCCGCCTGAGCGGGATGGGCCTGACGCCCGGGCATGCGGTTCGAGCGCGCTCGGCAGGAGACATCGCGGCCTGGGGTTTCCTCGGTGATGCTCTCATTCACGCGATATCGGAGGTGGTCGTGATGGAGCAGATCTTGATCCGCGGCCTTCCCGCGGGGACCAAGGCGGCGCTGCGCAAGCGTGCCGAGCAGAACCATCGGTCGGCGGAGGCAGAGGCACGCGACGCGCTGACCCGAGCGCTGCGCGACGAGCCTGTCACGATCGTCGATCTGCTGAGCACGGACGAGGGCACCGACAGCCGGTTCGAGCCTGAGCGGCTGGGGCTGACGGCTCGCTCGGCACACCTGTGAGGTACCTGCTGGACACCAGCGTGGTTCGCGACGCTCGGTGGGGTCAGAAGCAACCATTCGCGACGCTCGGTGGGGGTGTCGGCGTGGGCAGGATCACCAGCCGCCGGGGCCGTCCGAGCCCGCGGCATACTCCTCCAGCGGCACCTCGCCCGCCCGCCAGGCGGCGTAGACGGGTTCGACGATCCGCCACAGCTCCTCGGCCTCGTCGCCGCGGATCGTCAGCAGCGGGTTGCCGTCGAGGATGGCGCCGAGGATCTCGCCGTAGGGCAGCATCCGGGACTTGCCGAGCTCGGCGGCGAGCTCCTTCTGCTCCAGGTCGAAGGGGTCGCCCTCGGCGTTCATCGACAGCTCCAGCGCGACGCTGCCGGGCTTGAGCTCCAGCATCAGCCGGTCCGGGCCGGGTGCCGGGCTCAGGCCCGTCGGGGTGTGCGCGGGCTCGCGGAAGACGACCACGACCCGCTTCGCCTTGTCCCGGAGCGCCTTGCCCGAGCGCAGCACGAAGGGCACCCCGCTCCAGCGGGCGTTGTCGAGCTGCACGGTGAGCTGGGCCAGGGTCTCGGTCTCGCGCTCGGGGTCGACGCCCTCCTCGGAGGCGTAGTCCGGGACCTGGGTGCCCTCGACCTCACCGGCGGTGTAGCGCGCCCGGCGGGAGGCGGCCGCCGGGTCGTGCCCCCACGGCTGGACGGCCCGCAGCGCCTGCGCCTTGAGCCCGCGGATCTCCTCCGGCTGCATGGTCGCCGGGGCCTCCATGGCGAAGAAGGCCAGGATCTCCAGCAAGTGGCTCTGGATCATGTCCATGAGCGCACCGGCGTGGTCGTAGTAGCCGGCGCGGCCCTCCAGCGCCAGGGTCTCGTCGTAGCAGATCTCGACCCGCTCGATGTGCTCGGCGGTCCAGATCGGCTGCAGCAGGCGGTTGGCGAAGCGCAGGCCGATGAGGTTGAGGATGGTGCTGACGCCGAGGAAGTGGTCGATCCGGAAGATGCTGCCCTCGGGCACCACCCGCAGCAGCTGCCGGTTGAGCTCCTGCGCGGACTCCAGGCTGTCGCCGAAGGGCTTCTCCAGCGCGAGCCGGGTCCCCTCCGGCACCCGCAGCTCCTCCAGGAGCACGCAGACCTTGACCGTGACCGCGGGCGGCAGCGCGAAGTAGAGCGCCAGCGGAAAGCCGGTCTGCTCCAGCAGTGCGCTGAGCTGGTCCTTCTCGAGCAGGTCGGTGCGGTGATAGGTCGAGTCGGCGACGACCCGCTCGGCCACCTCCTGCGGCACCTCGGCCTCGGCGAGGCTGTCGCGGACCTTGGCCTGCCAGTCCTCCTGGCTCAGCTCGACCCGGTCCGCCCCCATCACCCGCACGGTCCGCCCCGGCTCCTCGCGCAGCAGGGTGCCGAGACCGGGGAGCAGCAACCGGCGGGTCAGGTCGCCGGAGGCGCCGAGGATGAGCAGGGTGGTGGTCTGATCAGGCATACGAGCGGTCCCTCCCACGGAATATGTCGGGTCGGCGCCAGTCTGGCAGGTCCGGGGCTCAGCCGCGTGCCGCAGCCCGGGCGCGGGGTCCGACGTCCCGGCGGTGGACGAGCAGCGAGACGCCGAGGACGGCGAGCCCGCCGAGCGAGAGCGCCGCACCGACGAGCGCCGGGGCGCGGTAGCCGTAGCCCGCCGCGATGACCAGCCCGCCGACCCAGGCGCCGAGGGCGTTCGCGACGTTGAGCGAGGCGTGGTTCATCGCGGCACCCAGGGTGCGCGCGGAGCCCGCGACGTGCATGAGGCGCAGCTGCAGCCCCACCACCCACGCCGAGCTGGTCAGCCCGATGGCCGCCACGGTGAGCAGCGCCGGGACCGTCGCGCCGGAGCTCCAGAAGAAGACGAGCAGCGAGAGGGCGGAGCCGGCGCCGGTGAGGACCAGGGTGCGCAGCACCGACCAGTCCCCCAGCCGGCCGCCGAGCCAGGTGCCGAGGACCGACACCACGCCGTAGACGAGGAGGAAGACCGGGACCCACCCCTCGTCCAGCCCGGTGACCTCGGTGACCGTGGGGGCGATGTAGGAGTACGTGGCGAACATGCCACCGAAGCCGATGGCGCCGATCGCCAGGGTCAGCCAGAACTGCGTGCTGGTGAAGGCCCGCAGCTCGGCCCGCCGCGACTGCGTGCGGTCCCGTGGCGTCCGCGGGACCCAGACCCGCACCAGCAGCGCCGCGAGCAGACCGATGACCGCGACGGCCCAGTAGCTCACCCGCCACCCGAAGACCTGCCCGGCCCAGGTGCCGAGCGGCACCCCCAGGAGCAGCGCGATGGGGATGCCCAGCATGACCGTGCCCACGGCGCGCCCACCGCGGCCGGGGACAGCCAGGGAGACGGCCACGAGCGAGGCGAGTCCGAAGAAGCCGGCATGCGGCAGCCCGGCCACGAAGCGTGCGACCACGAGCGTGCCGAGCGACGGGGCCAGCGCGGCCGCGGCGTTCGCGAGCGCGAAGAGCAGCATGAACCCCACGAGCAGGGCCCGGCGCGGCGCCCGGGCCGCGCCCACCGCGGCGACCGGCGCCCCGACGACGACCCCGAGGGCGTAGGCGGAGATGGCATACCCCGCGGTCGGGATGCTCACGTCCAGCCCGGTGGCGATCTGCGGCAGCACGCCCATGGTGACGAACTCGGCGACCCCGATGCCGACACCACCCAGGATCAGCGCCGCGAAGGCGAGGGTATGGCGCGGCCCGGCGGCGGGGTCGGGCGCGCCGTCGGTGGCGGTGCCGGGGCGGACGGGGGTGTGCGGGGTCGACAAGGAGAACCTCTGATCGGAGGAGCACGACGGTGGGGAGGCCTCCAGCCTAATGGGAGTGCAGTCACCCCTCCGGAAGGACTGGGGTGGGAGGCTGGTGGCCGAGCCGTCGGCCGGTGAGCACCGTTCTCAGCCCGAGGTCGTCAAGGAACCTCTATGCGTAGATCGTGTCCCGGCCGGCGGGTAGGTCGCCCGTTGAGTGCTACTGGGATGTCGTGCCCCGCGGCTTGTGGGTGAGCACTGATCCATTAGGTCGCTACCGGGGCGGTCTCGGCTCACGCGAGATGACAGGACCGACAACAGCAAGGAGGCGGTGAGAGTGATCTTCGTCGGCAACGACTGGGCAGAGGACCACCACGACGTCTACGTGATGGACCAGGCGGGCGAGAAGCTCGCGGCCAAGCGGCTCGGCGAGGGCATCGAGGGCATCAGGGCCTTCCACGCCCTGCTCGGTACCCATGCCGAGGACCCCACGCAGGTGCGCGTCGGGATCGAGACCGACCGGGGCCTGTGGGTCAACGCGTTGGTCGCGGCCGGGTACCTGGTCCACGCGATCAATCCCAGGGCGACCGCGCGGTACCGGGACCGGCACCATGTCGGTGGGGCCAAGTCCGACGCCGGCGACGCCAAGATGCTGGCCGACCTGGTCCGCACCGACGCGCACAACCACCGCCTGGTCGCCGGGGACAGCGCGCAGGTGGAGGGTGTCAAGGTCCTCGCCCGGGCGCACCAGAACCTCATCTGGTCCCGGGCCCGGGAGACCAACCGGCTGCGCAGCGCCCTGCGCGAGTACTACCCCGCCGCGCTGGTCGCGTTCGAGGATCTCGATGACCGGGACGCCCTGACCGTCCTGGGCCGAGCACCCGACCCGGAGACCGGGGCCCGGTTGACCCTGTCCCAGATCACCGCCGCGCTGCGCGCTGGTGGACGCCGCCGCTACCTGGAGGCCACCGCCGAGCGGATCCAGCACGCCCTGTGCACCGAGCAGCTGGCCGCCCCACTCCCGGTCGTGCAGTCCTACGCCGCGAGCACCAAGGCCCTGGTCGGGCTGCTGGCCGCGTTCAACACCCAGATCGAGGACCTCGAGACCCAGCTGAACCAGTCTTTTGAGCAGCACCCGGACGCCGACATCTACCTCTCGCTGCCAGGCCTGAGTGACATCCTCGGCGCCCGGGTGCTCGGCGAGCTCGGGGACGACCCCGAACGCTTCGCTGACGCCAAGTCTCGCAGGAACTACGCAGGCACCTCACCCATCACCAAGGCGTCAGGCAAGAAGAAGATCGTGCTGGCCCGTTACATCCGCAACAAACGCCTGTACGACGCGATCGACCAGTGGGCCTTCTGCTCCCTGAGCACCAGCCCCGGCGCCCGCGCCTACTATGACGAACGCCGCGCCGCGGACTACGAGCACCACGAAGCCTTACGCGCCCTGGGCAACCGATGGATCGGCATCCTGCACGGCTGCCTCAAACACCGCACCCCCTACGACGAACACACCGCCTGGGCCCACCGCCACCCCGCCGCAGCTTGACAAGCTAGACCCCTGGGATATCTACGCCCGCCGCCGGGGGATCGTCGACGAGCAGGTCAGCCGTCGACCGCCTCGGCGATCGCGACGAAGTTGGCCTTCTGGCCGCCGTCGCTGCGCTGCCCGAGAGACGGGTCGCAGGTGATGAGGGCGATCCGGGCGACCTCCTCCTGGTCGCCCCACACCGCGTCGCTGCGCTGGAGGCCCTCCTTGGAGACTTGCTGGGTGGAGGTGACGACGAAGTCCCTCGTCCCCCCGTGCCCGTAGCCGACGGTGACGATCTCGCCGTCCTCGACCTCGGCGAGGTCGTAGAAGACGTCCGGCTCGTCGTAGTAGCTGACGTGCGCCGCGATCACCGCCGTCCCCACCTGACCGGGCACCACCCGGTCGGACCCGGCATACCAGATCGCCTTGCCCTGGTCCGGGTTGATCGTGCCCTGCGGGGTGAGGCCCTCCGGGGCGATGGGTTCGTGCTCGAGGCCGGCGCCGGGGACGGTGACCCAGGTCGGTGCCCCCTCGCCCTCGGCGTGGACCGGGCGACCGTCGGTGCCCTGGATCGCCCCGACGGCCTGCACCGCGAGAGCGCTCACCCCGAGCGTCCCGACCAGCAGCCCGGTGGGCAGCAGCAGACGCGCGTTCACGGGGCAGTCCTGCGGGGGTCAGCCCTGCTGGCTGCCCCGGCGACGGACGCCCACGGCGGCCGCCCCGGCGCCGACGAGTGCCAGCACCGCACCGCCGACGAGCAGCGGCGACATCCCGGCCTCTTGGAGCGGGCCTGCGGTCTCGACGGCCGGGCCGGCCGTCTCGTCGTCGGCCTCGTCCTCGCCAGTGGCGGAGTCGTCGTCGGAACCGTCGGCGTCGTCACCTGCGTCGTCGCCGGCTTCGTCCTCCGCAGGGGTCTCCTCGGCGTCAGCGGCGGCCTCGGCGGCCGCGCCCTGGCACAGGGTGATCTCGCGGATGATCGCGCCACCCTCGCTGCCGTAGGTCTCGCCGTACTCCGGGTCCTCGACCGCGACCTCGCCCTCGTCGGAGGTCAGGGTCAGGGCGACCCATTCGTTGTCGCCGTCGAGGTAGGGCCCGTGGACGGCCTCGTCGATGTAGGTGGCGGTCGCGTCCCGGGCATCGCCATGACGTCGCAGCTGACGTCGGCGTAGCCTCCAGGTCGTCCTCGTCGACCGCCACGGCCGGGGTGGCGAGCGCCAGCGCGAAGCCCGCACCGGCGGCGATGGTCAGCGTCCGCAGGGTCGTGGTGCTCATCGTCGATCCTTTCCCGGGCGACCGAGCAGTGGTCGCGGTCCTCGTGCGCGCCGGTCTGTCCGACGTGATCACGTGAACCACATTCGTCACATCCAGCGCACCAGCACCATAGCGTCGGGCCGGTGCGGATCCCGTGGCGATCAGGCGGCGTGTCGCGGATGCCTCACCCGCCACGCACCAGGGCGACCAGCGTCGCGCCCTCCTGCGGCAGGTGCGTCCGCGGCGTGACCACGGTGGCGACGCCGTCGACGACGAGGAACATCAGGACCGCGTCGGGCTCCCGGGCGCGGAAGTCGTCCAGGGTGTGCTGGTCGGTGAGCTTGGTGCGCCGCACCTGCATGCCCTCGCGGGTCGCGGCGTCCAGCTCCGGGGCGGACATCGGCGGGGAGAAGGCGACCCGGGCGGTGAGCTTGCTGGCGGTCTGCTGCTTGGCTCGGGACTCGGTCATCCGCTGCTCGTCCTGGTCGACCTCCCGCTCCTTGGGTTGCGACCTGCGCGGGAGCGGCTCCCCCTGCCGGCGCAGCTGGTAGGTGTTGGCCTGCCCCAGCGCGTGCCCGAACTCGCGCGCGGCGGTGGAGTTGGTGTCGTCGTCGTGGGTGGCCGCGACCAGCGAGCCGATGCCGGCGAGCTCCATGTCCTCGACGGCATACTCCGACAGGATGTGCGTGCGCTCGACCTTGAGCCCGGACATCCGCGCCTGCGCGACCTCGCTGGGGGCCAGCGAGACGAGCAACGTCGGCACCTTGAGCTCGCCGAGCACGCCGGCCGCCTGGCGGGCCCACACCGGAGCCCCGGCGAAGAGCACGCCGTGCGGCGAGGTGGTCGCCAGGCCGAGCCGTTCGGCGAGCCGCCCGACACCGAGGCCGTAGAGGGCCACGGTCACCACGATGGTCACGAAGACCAGCGGCACCAGCCCGGAGGACTCGAGCACCAGCTGCTCCAGGCGCTGCGCCGAGGCCTCCAGCGCCAGCGTCTCCTGCGGGGTGTCGCCGCCGAGCGCGGCGGCGTGCCTGGCCTCGTCGGCCGCGTGCTCGATCTCCAGCGCGAAGATGCTCGTCACCGCTGCGGCGACGATGCCGCGCGGCGCCATGAAGGCGAGCAGGGTCCGCTCCTCGCGGGTCGCCTCGGTGCCCAGCAGCCCGAGAGCCACCGACGCCGGGCGGACGACCAGCACGAGCAGCAGCACGAAGAGGGCCGCCGTGGGGGCGATGGCGACGACCTCGCCGGGGCTGACCCGCCCGGCGAGCAGCACGAAGAGGGCACCGACGATGAGCACCTGCAGGTGCTCCTTGAACTCCCGCACGTGCTCCAGCCGCAGCCCGGGCCGGTTCGCGAGGTAGATGCCGAGCATCGTCACGGTGAGCAGCCCGCTCTCGGCCTGCAGCTCGTTGGAGATGACCAGGGATCCCACGGCCACCGCGAGGAAGGCCACGCCCTCGAGGAAGTCGGGGATGAGGTGGCGGCGCATCGCCCCCTCCAGCAGGACCCCGAAGACGAGCGTGAGGACGGTGGAGATGAGCAGCGTGCGTCCCAGCGTCAGGGCGGCCGTCGTGAGCGCCCCGTCCGGACCGCCGACGATGAGCGCCTGGAAGACGAGGACGGCCAGGATCGCGCCGATCGGGTCGACGACGATGCCCTCCCACCGCAGCATCGAGGAGACCCGGCGGGTGGGGCGCAGCTGCCGGATGATCGGGGCGATGACGGTGGGGCCGGTGACCACGAGCACCGCACCGACGAGCAGCGAGAGCTGCCAGTCCACGCCGGCCACGACGCCGGCCGCGGCGGCGAGCCCCCAGGCGAGCAGGACGGTGACCGAGCAGAGCCGCAGGACAGCGCTGCTGAGGCCCCGCAGCTCACGGAAGCGCAGCGAGAGCGAGCCCTCGAAGAGGATGATGCCGACGGCCAGGTTGACGCCAGCGAAGAGCAGGTCGCGCCCGAGCACGCTCTCCGGCGAGACCCACTGACCCAGGCCGAAGCCGGCGATCAGGAGCAGCAGGATCGAGGGCACCCGCAGGCGGTAGGCCACGAGCTGGCAGAGGATGGCGACCCCGAGCACGAGGGCGAGGTAGGGAGCGGGCGTCACCCGCGCCAGTGTGCCAGCCGCACG
Organism: Serinicoccus sp. CUA-874; assembly: GCF_001942225.1. NCBI lineage: Bacteria > Bacillati > Actinomycetota > Actinomycetes > Micrococcales > Ornithinimicrobiaceae > Serinicoccus > Serinicoccus sp. CUA-874. The sequence goes on from NZ_MKJZ01000033.1 coordinate 151,463, forward strand.
ACGGCAGTCCCGTCCGCGCGGCGCGTCGGACATACGCTCACCGCCAGGCCCTCTCGGCGCCGCGCAGGTCCGCGCGACAGGAGGGCTAGCCTGCCGTGCATGGCGGAGGAGGCTGACGAGGAGGCGCTGCGCGCGGCGGTCTCCGCCGTGTATGCCGTCGCCCCCGCCGACTTCGTCGCCACCCGCAAGGAGTGGGTCGCGCGGCTGCGCTCCGAGGGCCGCAAGGACACGGCGAAGGAGGTCGCCGGCCTGCGCAAGCCGAGCGTCTCGGCTGCCGCCGTCAACGCGCTCGTGCGCGCCCAGGACCCGGTGGTCGAGGCGCTCCGGGACGTCGGCGCGCGGCTGCGGCACGCGCAGTCGGCCATGGACGCTGCCGGGCTCACGGGGCTGCGCGGCGAGCGGGACGAGCTCCTGCGGGCCTGGGTCACGGCCGCCCGCGAGCACGCCGCAGCACCCCTGACGGGAGCCGTCGAGAGCGAGGTGCGGGACACGGCCGTCGCGGCCCTGGCGGACGCAGAGGCGACCGAGCTCGTGCTCGGCGGCACGTTGACCCGTGCGCTGTCCTACAGCGGGTTCGGCGAGGTCGACGTGGCCGACGCCGTGGCGCGCACCAGCACCGGGGTGGTGCTCACCCGCATCGACGGTGGCGGGCAGACGGCTGAGGAGGACATCCGCGAGACCATCGATACGGAGGTGGGGTCTGCGTCGGACGGCGACGGACCGGCTGCGGGCGGCGACGGGTCTGCGTCGGGCGGCGACGGACCGGCTGCGGGCGGCGACGGGTCTGCTCCGGCCGGCGGGGGCTCGGCTCCGCAGGGCGAGGACTCGACCGCCGAGGACACGGACCTGGAGGCCTTGCGGTCGGCGTTGCAGACGGCGGAGAGCGAGGTGGAGGCGGCGCGTGAGCGGCGCAGGGCCGAGGCAGAGGCGGCGACCTCGGCGCAGGACAAGGTGCGGGTGGCCGAGGCCGGGGTGGACCAGGCCCGCCGCCTGCTGGCGCAGGCGGAGCAGCACGCCGCGAAGGCGCAGCAGTCGGTGGAGCGGGCGCGGGAGGCGCAGGAGCAGGCCGACGAACAGCTCACCGAGGCGCGTGCCCGGCGGGACGCCGCCCGGACCGCCCTCGAGGAGGCCGAGGACCGCTGACCCCCGCGGTGAGGAGGAGCCGGACGCCTGGCCCGACCGACGCGCGGACCCGCGCTCAGCGGTCGGCGTCGAGGCGGCGCACGACCGCCCAGGCCGCCGGGAAGATCGCGGCGGCGACGCCGGCCTTGATGATCCCCGGCACGATGAACGGCGTCACGCCGATCGCGGCGATCGCGGCCGGGTCGCTCAGCTGCAGGAGCGCCGCCATGTAGGGCACACCGACGAGGAAGGGCGCGGCGGTCGCGAGCAGGAAGCCGACCATGGCCAGCCCGACGTGCCGGTCCCAGGCCCGTTCGGCGGCCCAGCCCGCGATGGCCGCAGCGGCGACGAAGCCGATGAGGTAGCCGAACGAGGGCGCGGTGACGTAGGCCGGCCCACCACCGCCGGCGAAGACCGGCGCTCCGGCGAGCCCGACCAGCAGGTAGGTCACCAGCGTGGCGGCGCCCCGGCGCATACCGAGTGCGGAGCCGACGAGCATCACACCCAGCGTCTGGCCGGTGATCGGCACCGGCCCGATGCGGAACTGCACCAGCGCGAGCAGCGAGACCACGACGACGCCGCCCGCGACCAGCGCGACGTCGGTGAGCACGCCACGACGCGGCACCAGCCGGTCGGCGAGGACGAGTGAGGAGGTGTGCGAGGAGGGCGCGGCGGCGGCGGTCGACATGGCGCACACGATGCCACAACGTCGGTGCCGCCGGTCGGCGGCCGGCGGCCGCTGGGCGGAAGTGGAACCGAGGTGACGTGACGTCATACCCTGGGAGCGCATCGGCGCCGGTCACCGTCCCTGGGGTGGCTGGCGCCCACGCGCATCACCCGCCCTGTCGTGAAGGACACATGATGAAGATCGGCCTGCTGACCTCAGGCGGAGACTGCCCCGGCCTCAACGCCGTCATCCGCGGCGTCGTGCTCAAGGGCGACCGGATCTACGAGCACGAGTTCGTCGGGATCAAGGACGGCTTCCGCGGCCTCGTCGAGGACGACATCATCCCGCTGCCCCGCAAGAAGGTCCGCGGGCTGTCCAAGGTCGGCGGCACCATCCTCGGCACCTCCCGGATCAGCCCGATCCGCACCGGCGGCACCGACCGGGTCAAGGAGGTGATGGACAAGCACGAGATCGATGCGCTCGTGGCGATCGGCGGCGAGGGGACGCTGACCGTCGCCCGGATGTTCCACGACGAGGGCATCAACATCGTCGGCGTGCCCAAGACCATCGACAACGACCTGTCGGCCACCGACCGCACCTTCGGCTTCGACACCGCCGTGTCGATCGCCACCGAGTCGATCGACCGGCTCCGGACCACCGGCGAGGCGCACTCCCGGTGCATGATCGTCGAGGTCATGGGGCGGCACGTCGGGTGGATCGCGCTGCACGCGGGCATCGCCAGCGGCGCCCACGCCATCCTCATCCCCGAGGTGCCGGTGGCGCCGGAGCAGCTGTGCGAGTGGGTGCAGAACGCCATGGACCGTGGCCGCGCGCCGACGATCGTCGTCGCCGAGGGCTTCACCTTCGCCGGGGCGGACCAGGTCGCCAGCGACCGGGTCGACGGCTTCGGGCGCCCGCTGCTCGGCGGGATCGGCGAGGCCGTCACCCGGCTCGTCGAGGAGCGCACCGGCATCGAGACCCGCAACACCACGCTGGGGCACCTGCAGCGCGGCGGCGTCCCGAGCTCCTACGACCGGGTGCTCGCCACCCGCTTCGGCACCGCCGCGATCGACGCCGTGAGCGCCAAGAAGTGGGGGACGATGGTGGCCCTGCAGGGGATCGACATCGTCGGTGTCAACCTCCGTGACGCCACGAGCGCGCTCAAGACCGTCCCGCGCGACCAGTGGGACGAAGCCGCGATCATGTTCGGCTGACCGGGGACGTCGTGGAGGGTCCTCCGATCGCCGCGATCATCGGCATCGTCGGCGCCGTGGTCGGCATCTCGCTCATCCTCCTCGGCGGACGCAGCGTCGCCCGGCAGGCCTCCCGCGCCAGCCGGTGGCGACGGGAGCGGGCCACCGTCGTCGGCTACGAATGGCGCGGAGCTGCCGACCACGCGGTCCAGCACTGGCGGATCGAGCGCACCGACGCGCGTGGCACCGTGCACCGCACCACCTCGCAGCTCGGGATGTCGCACGGCACGATGCGGCGCTTCCCCTTCGACGTCGACGTGCTCGTCGACCCGCACGACGAGTCCTCCTTCGTGCTCGCCGGGGGGTGCCGGTCCGGCTGGGGCGGGCTGCTGGCGGTCTTCGCCGGGCTGTTCACGATGCTCATCGCCGTGTCGATCGTCGCACTCATCGCCTGAGCGGTTCGGCCTGACCCGGCGTCACCCCTACGATCGGGGTATGCCGGTCCACTCCCCCTCGCTGCCCACCGCCGCCGACGTCGACGCCGCGGCGCAGCGGATCGCCGGCCGGGTGCACCGGACGCCGCTGGAGCGCACCACCCGCCTCTCCGAGGAGACCGGTGCGCGGGTCTGGGTGAAGCGGGAGGACCTGCAGCCGGTGCGGTCCTACAAGGGCCGTGGCGCGGCCAACCTCATCGCCCAGCTCGACAGCGAGCAGATCTGGGCGGGGGTGGTCTGCGCGAGCGCCGGCAACCACGCTCAGGGTGTCGCGTATGCCTGCGCGACCCTCGGCGTCAACGCGCGGATCTATCTGCCCGCCAACACCCCGCGGCAGAAGCGCGACCGGGTCGCCACCATCGGCGGCGACTGGGTCGAGGTCGTCGTGGTGGGCCGGACCTACGACGAGGCGGCCGCCGCGGCGGTGGCCGACGCCGAGCGGACCGGGGCGACCCTGGTGCCGGCCTTCGACCACCCGCACACCATCGCCGGTCAGGGCACCATCGCCCGGGAGATCAGCGAGGACCTGCCCGGCCCGCCGGACGTCGTCGTCGTGCCCTGCGGGGGCGGGGGGCTGCTCGCCGGGTGCCTCACCTGGTTCGGCGAGCACGCGCCGCAGGTGCGGGTCGTGGCCGCCGAGCCCGCCGGCGCCGCCAGCATGATGGCCGCCACCCACGCCGGGGAACCGGTGGCGCTGCCCGAGATCGACCGCTTCGTCGACGGGGCGGCCGTGCAGAAGGTCGGCGCGCACACCTTCGACGTGGTGCGACGGCATACCCCCGAGCTCGTCGCGGTTCCCGAGGGCCGCATCTGCACCGAGATGATCCGGCTCTACCAGAGCGACGGCATCATCGCCGAGCCCGCCGGGGCCCTGGCGGCGGCAGCGCTGGACGCGGTCGGCGACCTGACCGGGCTCGACGTCGTCGTGGTCGTCTCGGGCGGCAACAACGACCTGCTGCGCTACCCCGAGGTCATGGAGCGCTCGCTCATCCACGAGGGCCTCAAGCACTACTTCCTCGTCGACTTCCCGCAGGAGCCGGGCATGTTGCGCCAGTTCCTCGACGAGGTGCTCGGGCCGGACGACGACATCGCGCTGTTCGAGTACGTCAAGCGCAACAACCGCGAGACCGGCCCGGCCCTCGTCGGCATCGAGCTCGGTGCCCGCGAGGACCTGCAGCCGTTGCTCCGGCGCATGGACGCCAGCTCGCTGCAGATCGAGCCCATCCAGCCGGACAGCCCGCTCTTCCGCTTCATCCTCTGAGAGGCCCGGCCACTCTCGACGCTTCGCGTTGCCGCGTCCGTGACCTGGGCATATCGTGACGCTGCCCCGCTCCTGACCGAAGGAGCAGCACATGACCACACACGAGACCGACGGTCACCTCGCGGCTCCCATCCGCGAATGACCGGGGTCACCACCGCACCGGGGGGACGAGACCTGCGAGTGACACGCAGGACCGCCCTGCTGGGTGCGGCCGCCGCATGCCTGTCGGGCTGCCAGGGCTTCACGCTGCAGGACACCGGCGCGAACCGGCCGACCGACGTCCTCCAGCTCACGCTCTGGGCCGGACCGGAGGAGGAGGCGGCCTTCCGCTCCCTCATCCAGGGCTTCCGCGACGACACCGGCGTCGACGTGCAGCTGCAGATCGTGCCCTTCTCGCAGGCGCTGACCACGGTCGACACCGCCCTGCGCACCGGCTCGCCGCCGGACCTGTTCCGCGTGACCTACAACGACATCGGCCTCTACCGCAGCCAGGGCGTCCTCGCGAGTGTCGACCCCGGAGTCGCGGCGGAGCTGGAGGCGGTGGTCGCCGAGCAGTTCTGGGCCGCCGTCACCGACGACGAGGGCACCTTCGGTATGCCGCACCACACCGACACCTCGATGGTCCTGGTCAACACGGCCGCGGCCGAGGCGGCCGGGGTCCGCTCCATCCCGACCGACGTCGACGAGGCCTGGACCTGGGAGGAGCTGCTGGACGTCGCGCGCCGGATCGCCGACGAGGCCACCGGCGGCCGCACGGCGCTCGCGGTCAACTGGCAGCAGGCCGGGGCCTACCGCTGGCTCAACTGGGTCGACCAGGCCGGCGGGCGACTCCTCGCGGAGAGCCTCGACGACGTCACCGACGACCCGGCGGCGGTGGTCGCCGCCCTGTCGGTCACCCGCTCTTTCTTCCGCGACGGCCTCACCCCGAGCTCGGCCCTGCCGAAGAGCAGCCAGTACACCGACCAGCTCTTCGGTGCCGAGACGGTGGCGATGGCCTTCGTCGGCAGCTTCTCGCTCCCGGCGCTGGACGTCCCCTTCGACTGGGTCGCGACGCCCCTGCCCCGCCAGGACCGGGCGAGCGCCGACCTGGGCGGCAGCGCCCTGGCCGTGGTCGACGGTCCCCGGGCCGAGGCCGCCACCGCCTTCGCCGCCTACTGCATGGGCACGCAGCAGCAGGCGGACTTCGCCGGCGCGACCGGGGTGCTGCCCACCCGAGGCGACGTGGACGTGGGCTCCCTCGACTTCCCGGCATACCCGGACGCGATGCGGCAGTTCGTCGACCAGATCGAGGTCGTGCAGCCCCGGCTCGTGCAGCAGGTCACGATTCCGCAGTTCAATGCGGTCAACAGCACCCTCGTGGACCAGCTCGAGCTCGCCTTCCTCGCGGGGGCCAGATCCGACGAGGACGTCGCGCGAGATCTCCTGCGCGCCGTCGCCGGGGAGGTGCGCCGATGACCACGCGCACCCGCGACCACCTGACGTCCTACGCCCTGCTGCTGCCCGCCCTGGTGCTCTTCGGCGTCTTCCTCTTCGGCCCGCTCGTCAGCGCGATCATCACCTCCTTCACCGCCGACAGCGGGGTCGGTGACGCGGAGTGGGTGGGCCTGGGCAACTACCGCCAGATGCTCGGCGACGACGCCTTCTGGCGCGCCTCCTTCAACACCGTGCTGCTGGCTGTCGTCTCGGTGCCGCTGGCCCTCGTCCTCGGGCTCGGGATCGCCATGCTGCTCCAGGGCGAGGTGCGCGGGCGGGCGGTCTTCCGCAGCATCGTGCTGGCGCCGGTCGTCATCTCCGGGGTGGTCGTCGCGATGGCCGGCCGCTTCATCTTCGACGAGAACGTCGGCGTCGTGAACGACCTGCTGGGCGTCGTCGGTCTCGGGCCGGTCTCCTGGCAGTCCGGCGGGGGCCCCGCGATGCTCGTGGTCCTGCTCATGCTCACCTGGTCGCGCGTCGGTCTCGCCGCGATCATCTACCTCGGTGCGCTGCAGAACGTCGACCACCACCTGCACGAGGCGGCCGCGCTGGACGGGGCGGGCTGGTGGCAACGGCTGCGGCACGTGACCATCCCGCAGATCCAGCCGACGACCTTCTTCCTCACCGTCATCCTCGTCATCGAGACCTTCCAGGTCTTCGACCTGGTGTGGGTGATGACCGGTGGGGGTCCGGGGCGGGCGACCGAGCTGCTCGTCACGTATGCCTACGCCGAGGGCTTCGAGGCGCGCCAGCTCGGCTACGGCACGGCGCTGGGCGTGGTCGTCTTCGTCGTCATCCTGGCCGCCACGATCCTGTGGTGGCGGGCCCAGCGCGATGCGGAGGAGTCGGTATGAGCACCACGACGGCGGGCACCAACCCGCGTGAGCGCGCGGCACGGTCCGCGCGTCGCTGGCGCTTCCTGGCCCTGACGATCATCTCCCTGGTCTGGCTCTTCCCCCTGGTGTGGATGACGCTGACGGCGCTCTCGCCGCCGGGCAGCCTCGTCGGCGGTGGCCTCCCGGACCTCGGCGAGCTGGGCCTCACCACCGTGCGTGAGGCGGTCGCGAACTACCCCGTGACGACGTGGGCGGTGAACTCGCTGGCGATCGCGGTGGTCGCCGTGGTGCTGACGGTGGTCGTGGACCTGCTGGCCGGCTACGTCCTGGCCAAGCGGCGCTTCCCGGGCCGGGCCGTGGTCCTCATGGCGATCGTCGCCACCCTGATGATCCCCGTCCAGGTGCTGCTCATCCCGCAGTTCGAGCTCGTGGCCCAGCTCGGCTGGGTCAACTCCTACTGGGCCGTCATCATCCCGCGGTCGGCGGAGCCTTCGGCATCTTCCTCGCGCGGCAGTACCTCATGTCCATCCCGGACGAGCTGCTCGAGGCAGCACGGCTGGACGGCGCGAACCAGTGGCAGGTCTTCACCCGGGTCATCCTCCCGCTGGCCCGGCCGCTGGTGGCGGTGCTCGTCGTCATGACGTTCATGTACCGCTGGAACGAGTTCGCCTGGCCGCTCGTGGCGCTGCGCGACCCGGAGCTCTACACGCTGCCGGTCGGCCTGGCCTTCCTGCAGGGTCAGTACGCCACGGACTACCCGACCCTCATGGCCGGGGCGCTGCTGTCGATGCTGCCCATCCTGGCGCTCTTCGTGGTGGCGCAGCGGTTCTTCGTCGCGGGGCTGGCCCGCAGCGGTCTGCGGTAGGGGCCGCCGACCCGGGCCTCAGTGGCTCGTGCCGGCCTTCCAGTAGCCGCAGAAGCTGATCCGCGTCTTGGGTATGCCCGCGCGCACCCAGTGCCGGCGCAGCGCGGTGGCGAGGTCGGACTCGCCGGCGACCCAGGCATACACGTCACCGTCGGGCACGGGCACGCGCGCCATCTCCGCCTGCGCGGCGGCGCCGGGACGGTCGCCGGCCGCGCGCACCACCCAGCGCACCTCGACGCCGATCGGCTCGTCGAGCACCTGCCGGTCCGCGGCGTCCGGCACCTCGACGACCGCGGTGCCGACGGCGTCGCGCGGCGCGTGCCGCAGGATGCCCGCCAAGGCCGGCAGCGCGGACTCGTCGGCCGCGAGCAGCAGCGCCGAGCCCGGCGGCGGGTTGAAGATCGCGCCCTCGTCGATGATCGCGACCTCGTCGCCGACCGAGCAGGACTGCGCCCACAGCGAGGCCGGCCCGGCGTCCCCGGCCTCTTCGGTGCCGTGGACGACGAAGTCGACGTCGATCTCAGGGCCCTCGCCCAGCTCGCCGTGCGGGCGGTAGGCGCGGACCGTGTAGTTGCGGATGACCGGGCGCTGCGCCGCCGGGATGAGCATGTAGCGGGCATACGAGGCGGTCGTCAGCTTGTCCGGCACGTGACGGAGCGACTCGCTGCCACCGGTGGGCAGGAAGAGGCGGAACCACTGGTCGTCGCCCATCGGCCCGAAGTCGGCCAGCTCCGCCCCCCCGAGCGTGATCCGGGCGAAGGTCGGCGTCGGTCGGTGGGCGCCGCGGACCTGCAGCCGCAGCGGGCGGGCGTGCGCCGGCTTGCGGCGTGCGGCCTGCGTCTCGTTCCTCGCCATGTCGTTCTCCTCGCGGTGGGCTCCAGTGCGCGGCGGTCCGGGTACCTTCGGACACATCCAGGGACAGGATATACATTAGGTGCGCCTTACCTAACTTCACTAAGGAGCATCATGCATACGCTTCGCGTCCTGGGGACCGCCACGGCCCTGTCCGCAGCCCTGGTCCTCAGCGCCTGCGGCGACGACGCCGACACCGCCGCCGGCGACGGGACGGACTCGGAGACCTCCGCCGACGCGGCGTCGGGCGCCTTCCCGGTCACCATCGAGCACGCCTTCGGCGAGACCACCATCGAGGAGCAGCCCGAGCGCGTGGCGAGCGTCGCCTGGGCCAACCACGAGGTCCCGCTCGCCCTCGGCGTCGTGCCGGTCGGCATGAGCGAGGCCACCTGGGGCGACGACGACAAGGACGGCGTCCTGCCGTGGGTCGAGGACGCGCTCACCGAGCTCGACGCCGAGACCCCGGTGCTCTTCGACGAGACCGACGGCATCGACTTCGAGGCGGTCGCCGACACCGAGCCCGACGTCATCCTCGCCGCCTACTCCGGCCTGACGCAGGAGGAGTACGACACGCTCAGCCAGATCGCACCGGTCGTCGCCTACCCCGAGCTGGCGTGGGGCACCACCTGGCAGCAGATGGTCGAGCTCAACAGCCAGGCCCTGGGCCTCGCCGAGGAGGGCGATGCGCTGGTCGAGGAGATCGAAGGCTACGTCTCGGACACCGTCGCCGACTACCCGGCGCTCGAGGGCAAGAGCGCGATGTTCAGCTCGCACAGCACCGACGACCTCAGCCAGGTCGGCTTCTACACCACGCACGACCCGCGCGCTCTCTTCTTCGAGGAGATCGGGATGACCACGCCCGAGCTGGTCAGCGAGCGCTCCGCGGAGAGCGAGACGTTCTACGAGACGGTCAGTGCCGAGAACGCCGACCTGCTCGCGGACGTCGACGTGCTCGTCACCTACGGCGACGACGCCCTGCTCACCGAGCTGCAGGACAACGCGCTGGTCTCGGAGATCCCGGCCGTCGCCGACGGTGCCGTCGTCATGCTGGAGAACGACACCCCGCTCGCCGCGGCTGCCAACCCCTCGCCGCTCGCCATCGAGTGGGGCCTGACCGACTTCCTCGACCTGGTCTCCGCCGCCGCCGAGAAGAGCCGGTGACGGACACCCTCACCTCCGCCCCGCCGGACGCGCCTGCACGCGCAGCGCGGCGGCGGGGTGACACGAGGGCATACCGCGCCACGACGCTGCTCGTGCGCTAGGCGCCTGGTGCTCGCCGGCGTCCTGTCGGTCACCTTCGCGCCCGCGAGATCGGGTATGCCGATCTCATCGCCGCCCTCGGCGGAGCGCAGGACAACATCTCCCAAGCGGCGGTCGCCCAGCGCGTGCCGCGCACCTTCCTGGCGATGCTGGTGGGCGCTGCCCTCGGGCTGGCCGGCGCGGTGATGCAGGGCGTCACCCGCAACCCGCTCGCCGACCCCGGCATCCTCGGGGTCACCTCTGGCGCCTCGCTCGCGGTGGTCGTCGGCATCGCCTTCTTCGGCCTCAGCACCTCCGGCGGCTACATCTGGGTGGCCATCGTCGGGGCCGCGGTCGCTGCTGCTGTCGTCTACGCCATCGGCTCGATGGGCCGCGGCGGCGCCACCCCGCTCAAGCTGGCGCTGGCCGGGGCGGCCATGTCCGCGGCGTTCTCCTCCCTGGTGAGCGCCATCCTGCTGCCGCGCATCCAGGTGATGGACTCCTTCCGGTTCTGGCAGATCGGCGGCGTCGGCGGCGCGACGCCGGAGAAGATCCTCACGGCGCTGCCCTTCCTCGCCGCAGGCACGCTCATGTCCGCCGCCGTGGCGCGTGGCCTCAACTCGCTGGCGCTCGGCGACGACCTGGCAGCCGGCCTCGGCGAGCGGGTGGCGCTGACCCGGGCGCTCGCCGCCGTCGGCGCGGTCACGCTCTGCGGCGCCGCGACCGCGGTCGCCGGGCCCATCGGCTTCGTCGGGCTCGTCGTGCCGCACGCCTGCCGGCTCGTCGTCGGGACCGACCACCGGTGGCTGCTGCCGCTGTCGATGCTCGTGGGCGCGGTGCTGCTCACCCTGGCCGACGTGGTCGGCCGCGTCGTCGCCCGACCCGCGGAGGTCGACGTCGGCATCATCACCGCGCTCATCGGAGCGCCGGTCTTCATCATCATCGTGCGGCGGATGCGGGCGAGGGCGCTGTGAGCACGCGCACCGGTGACGCCACCGACGCCCGTCCGGCCCCGTCCGCGCTGCGGCTGGGTCGCCGCCGCCGTGCCGCGAGCCGGCGCCGCGCCGTCGGCCTGCTCGGGCTGCTCGTCGTCGCGCTCTTCGCCGTCAGCCTGATGGTGGGCCAGACGTTCTACGGGCCCGGCGAGGTCTGGCGGGTGGTCCTGGGCCAGGACGTGCCAGGCGCGACCTTCACCGTCGGGACGCTGCGGCTGCCGCGCGCCGTGCTGGGTCTGGTGGCCGGGGCCGCCCTGGGTATGGCCGGCGTCACCTTCCAGACCATGCTGCGCAACCCGCTGGCCTCGCCGGACATCATCGGGATCAGCGCGGGGGCCAGCGCCGCGGCGGTGATCGGGATCGTCGTGCTCCGCGTGGACGAGGCCCTCGTCTCCGTGCTGGCTATCGTGGCCGCCCTCGTGACGGCCCTGGTCATCTACCTGCTCGCCTACCGCGATGGGGTGCTCGGGACCCGGCTCATCCTCATCGGCATCGGCATCGCCGCGATGCTGGACTCGGTCGTCGCCTACGTCATCGTCCGCGCCGCGGCGTGGGACCTGCAGGTCGCGATGCGCTGGCTGACCGGCAGCCTCAACGGCGCGACCTGGGGGGTCGTGCTGCCGCTCGTCGTGGCGTCCGCGGTCCTCATGCCCGCCTTGCTCGCCCAGTCGCGGCAGCTCGACCTGCTGCAGCACGGCGACGACACCGCCAGCGCGCTGGGCGTGCGGGTGGAGCGGACCCGGCTCACCGTCATCGTCGCCGCCGTGGCCCTCATCGCCTTCGCGACCGCAGCGGCCGGCCCCATCGCCTTCGTGGCCTTCCTCGCCGGACCGATCGCCGCCCGCATCGTGGGGGCCGGTGGCTCGCTCATGGTGCCCGCCGCGCTCACCGGTGCGCTGCTCGTGCTGGCCGCCGACCTCGCCGGGCAGCACCTCTTCGGCACCCGCTACCCCGTCGGGGTCATCACCGGCGTCCTCGGGGCGCCCTACCTCGTCTACCTGCTCGTCCGCACCAACCGCGCCGGAGGTTCGCTATGACCGCCTCGCACACGCTCGTCGCCGAGCACGTCCACCTCGGCTACGGCGACCGCACCGTCGTCGACGGACTGGACCTCACCGTCCCGCCGGGGCAGATCACGACGATCGTCGGCGCCAACGCGTGCGGCAAGTCGACGCTGCTGCGCGCACTGTCCCGGCTGCTCGCGCCGAGCGAGGGTCAGGTGGTGCTCGACGGCAAGGCGGTGCACACCCAGCCGACCAAGGCGGTCGCGCGCATCATGGGGTTGCTGCCGCAGAGCCCCATCGCGCCGGAGGGCATCGCCGTCGCCGACCTCGTCGCGCGAGGCCGCAGCCCGCACCAGCGGATGCTCACACGCTGGTCGGCCGCCGACGAGCAGGCGGTCGAGGAGGCCCTGGAGCTCACCGGCACCACCGACCTCGTGGACCGCGCCGTCGACGAGCTCTCCGGCGGGCAGCGCCAGCGCGTCTGGATCGCCATGGCGCTGGCCCAGCAGACCGACATCCTGCTCCTGGACGAGCCCACGACCTACCTCGACATCTGCCACCAGATCGAGGTCCTCGACCTGCTCACCGACCTCAACCGCACCCGCGGCACGACGATCGTCATGGTGCTGCACGACCTCAACCTCGCCGCCCGGTATGCCGACCACCTCGTCGCCATGTGCGGCGGGCGGCTGCTGGCCGGCGGCACCCCCGAGGAGGTGCTCACCGCGCCGACGGTCGAGCAGGTCTTCGGCCTGCGCAGCCAGGTCGTCCCTGACCCGGTCTCCGGCAAGCCCATGGTGCTGCCCATCGGCCGCCACCACGCCGCCGCCGGCGTGCTCGGTTGACGCGACTGCCCGGTCCGGCGGCGGTGTGCGTCATACGGTGACAGACTCAGGTATGCCGTCGGTCCGCATCCGCGCTCCCCGCACCCAGCACTGGCTCTTCGTCGCCGTTCTGGCGCTGCAAGGCCTCATGTGGATCCCCCAGGCACTCGGATGGACGGACCACTCTGCCCGGTGGCGCCTCCTGGCCGTGGTCGTGGGCCTGTTGACGGTGGCGCTCCTGGTGGCGCTGCTCCGTGGGGTGGACGACATCAGCGCCAGTGCAGATGGCCTGCACCGGAGCCTCTTCCACGGCAGCGGGCACGTCGCGTGGACCGACGTCACCGAGATTCGGCCCGCCCCGGGGAACCCCGAGCGCCTCGTCATCCGTGGCGCGAGCAGCCGGACGATCTTCGAGGGTCAGATGCCCACCCAGGACGAGGTCGGGCAGCTGCATACCTGGCACCGCGCCGCTCTCGAACAGGCCCGTCCCGGCGACGCGCCCGACGAGAACGGCTCAGGCGTTCACCTGAACGACTGAGCCGGTCGCGACCGGCGAGTCGCCGGCCCTGCCCGACCGGCCCGTAGGCTCGACCGGGTGAGTCCCCGACCCCAACCGCAGGACCCCCGCGGGGACGCCACCCCGCGCGCCACCCCCCGAGCCGACACCCCGAGCGGCGCCACCCCCGCCGCCCTGGCCCCGTGGGTCGCGGCCGTCGTCACCTTCGGGTCCTCGGCGGCCGTCCTGGTCCTGGAGATCACGGCGCTGCGGCTCATCGCGCCCTACGTCGGCGTCACCCTGGAGACCAACACCGCGGTCATCGGCCTGGCGCTGGCGGCGATCGCCTTCGCGCCTGGGCCGGCGGGGCCACCGCCGACCGCACCTCGCCGCGCGGTCTCATCGGCCCGCTGCTCGTCCTCGGCGGCGCGCTGACGCTGACGATCAGCCCCGCGATCCGCTGGGTCACCGCCTTCACCCCGCCCGAGCAGTCGGCGAGCATGGCCATCCTGCTCGCGGCGGTCACCGTCTTCGCCCCCGCCGCGGTGCTCTCGGCGATCCCGCCGATGGTGGTGAAGCTGCAGCTCGGCGCGCTCACCGAGACCGGCTCGGTCGTCGGCCGCCTCTCCGCCATCGGCACCCTCGGTGCGATCGCGGCCACCTTCGTCACCGGATTCGTCCTCGTCGCGCTGCTGCGCACGAGCGTCATCCTGCTGGCCACCGGTCTGGTGCTCATGGCCGCCGGCTTCGCTCTCGTCGTCACCGCCCGGCGCGGCGGGGTCGAGCCCGGCGTCGGCACAGCTGGCGCGCTCACGGTCGCGATCGCCGGCGCCGGGCTGGGGCTCATCGCGCCGGACCCGTGCCAGGTCGAGACCCGCTACCACTGCGCCTCGGTCGTCGCCGATCCCGACCGCGAGGGCGGCCGCACCCTGGTGCTCGACACGCTGCGGCACAGCTACGTCGACCTGGACGACCCGGCATACCTCGAGTTCGCGTATGTCCGCACGCTCGCGGGCGCGCTCGACACCTGGGCGCCCGCGGACGAGCGGCTCGACGTGCTGCACGTCGGCGGCGGCGCGATGACGCTGCCGCGCTACCAGGTGGCCTACCGCGAGGCCGGGGCCAACTCGGTCGTCGAGATCGACCCGGGCGTCGTCGAGCTGGTGCGCGAGCGGCTGCCGCTGCCGGACTCCGATCGCCTCACCGTCGACGTCCAGGACGGCCGGGTCGCGGTCGCCGGGCTCGAGACCGACAGCTACGACGTCTATGTCGGCGACGCCTTCGGCGGGGTCGCCGCGCCGTGGCACCTCGCGACGGCCGAGACCTTCGCCGATGTCGACCGCGTGCTGCGGCCGGACGGGCTCGTCGCGCTCAACATCATCGATTACGAGGGCCTGGACTTCCTGGCCGCCGAGGTCGTCACCCTGCGCACGCTCTTCGAGCACGTCGCCGTCCTCACCCACGACGACCGCCCGGAACCGGGCGGCAACTTCGTCGTGCTCGCCTCGGACGCCCCGATCGACCCGGCGGCGGTCGAGGCGGCGACGGCCGAGCACGGCGGAGGTATGCGCGCGCTCACCCCGGAGCGGGTCGACGAGCTGGCGGAGGGGGCCGAGGTGCTCACCGACGACCACGCGCCGGTCGACCAGCTCTTCACCGGCCGCCCCTGAGCGCGACCGCTCAGACCGTCGCGGGCTCGGGCTCGCCCTCCCGGTGCCGGCCAGCGTGGTCGACCCGCCGCGGCCACCAGAACCGCTCGCCGAGCACCCGCACGATCGCCGGCACCAGGACCGTGCGCACCACCAGGGTGTCGAGCAGCACGCCGATGCAGATGACCACACCGATCTGCGCGAGCACGACGAGGGGCAGCACCCCGAGCACCGCGAAGACCGCGGCGAGCAGGATGCCGGCGCTGGTGATGACGCCACCGGTCGCGCCCAGCGCCCGCAGCACCCCGTCGCGGGTGCCGTGCTCGCCCGCCTCCTCCAGCGTGCGGGTGATGAGGAAGATGTTGTAGTCCACGCCCAGCGCGACGAGGAAGAGGAAGGCCAGCAACGGCATACCGGCATCGATGGCACCGAAGCCGAGGACGCCGGTGAACAGCCACCACGAGACACCCAGGGCAGCGCAGAACGTCGCCACGACCGAGGTCACGAGGATGACCGGCGCGAGCACCGAGCGCAGCAGCCCGACGAGGGTGAGCAGCACCAGCGCCAGGACCAACGGCATGACCACCAGACGGTCCCGCACGTTGCCCTCCTCCTCGTCGAGCGCGGTGGCGTCGCCGCCGGTCACGTGGGTGTCGGCATACCCCTCGACCGCGGCGCGGACCTCGCCGACCGCCGCCTGCGCCTCGTCGCTGCCCGGCTCGGCCTCGAGGACGACCTGCACCTGGCCGATGCCGTCCGCGGGGGCGACCGGGGTGACCTGGGTGACGCCGTCGACGTCCTCGACCGCGGTGGCCAGCTCGTCGACCTGCGCCTGGTCGCCCCGGGTGACGACGACGAGCGGGTCGGAGGTGCCGGCGGGGAAGGACTCGCCGAGCCGCTCGGCGGCGGTGATCGCCTCCGGGGTCTCGAGGAACTGGTCCTCCGGCGCCAGCCCGCTGCGCAGCTGGGTGAGCCCGAAGGCCATCGCCGCCAAGAGCACGAGCGTCCCGGCGATGTATGCCGCCGGCGCGGCGGCGACCGCGTCGCCGATGCGTCGCCACAGCGACCGGGAGTCCGCGAGCACCGCCTGGCCCTCGCGCGGCACCTGCGGCCAGAAGATCCAGCGACCGAAGAGGACCAGCGCACCGGGTAGCACGAGCAGGACGAAGGCCATCGCGACGAGCACCCCGACGGCGCAGGCGAGCCCGAGGCCGCGGGTGGACGGGAAGGCCGAGAGCAGCAGGCACAGCACGCCGACGACGACGGTGCTGGCGCTGGCGAGGATCGCCTCGGACGCCCGCCGCAGCGCCAGCGCCATCGCCTCGTGCCGCGAGGAGTGGGTGCGCAGCTCGTCGCGGTAGCGGCTGATGAGCAGCAGCGCGTAGTTGGTGCCGGCGCCGAAGACGAGCACCGAGAGGATGCCGATGGTCGACTCGTCCCAGGGGATGCCGACCGCCTTCAGCACGTGGGTGGCGGCGCTGGCTGCGGCCTGGTCCGCGACCCCCACGACCAGCAGCGGGACGACCCAGAGGATCGGGCTGCGGTAGGTTACGATGAGCAGCAGGGCGACCACGCCGGCGGTCACGGCGAGGAGCGTCACGTTGGCGCCGTCGAAGACCGAGGCCAGGTCGGCCTCGATCGCGGCTGGGCCGGTGACCTGGGCGGTCACCCCCTCGGGCACGCCGTCGGCGAGGTCCGCCCGGAGCGTGGAGACGACCTCGGCCGTCTCGGTGGCGGTGGGTGCGTCGAGGTCGAGCACGCTGATCGCCGCCGTGCCGTCCTCGGCGGGGATGACCGGGAACTCGCCGGTCAGGCCTGGCGGCGGGCCGCTCTCGGCACCCGCCTCCCCGCCGGGCTGGTCGCCGGCCTCGCCCTCCGCGCCCTCGGGTGCCTGACCGCCGGCCTCGCCCTCCGCGCCCTCGGGTGCCTGACCGCCGGACCCGCCCTCGGGCTGCCCCGCGCCCCCGGAGGGGGCCTGCGTCCCCTCGGGCGCGACGTCCTCCAGCAACGTCGCGAGGTCGGGCAGCGACTCCTCGATGCCCTCCTCGGCGGTGAAGAGCACGATCGCCGCCTTGCTGCCCTCGTCCGGCAGCTCGTCCAGCAGCGCCTGACCCTGGGTGCTGTCGAAACCGGCCGGCAGCGTGTCGAGCGCCGAGGCGTCGCGCTCGGCCTGGCCGACGCCACCGATGAGCGCGACCCCGAGGAGCAGGCCGACGAGGGCGACGATCCAGGACCGCCGACCGGTCAGCGTGGCGATCAGTCGGGACATGTCGGGCTTGACCTCCGGGACTAGTGTGGGCAGAGTCGTCAGGTAGATACCTAACTAAGTGAGATATTTCGTGACAGAACGTAGCACGCGGCCGGTGCCGGACGGAAGTCGCGGCCCGCAGAGCGAGTGGGTCGACGGTTGGGAGCCGGGGCCGGTCCTCGACGCCCTGCGCCGGCTCCTCGACTCCGGCCGCCGCGCCACGCCGGCCCTCGCCCGCCGGGCCGGCCTCACGCATACCGAGCTGTCCGTGCTCGAGCACGTCATGGACGAGCCGGTAGGCCCCACCGAGCTGGCGCAGCGGCTCGGCGTCACCTCCGCCGCGGCGAGCGGCATCGTCGACCGGCTGGTCGCTCGTGGGCACGTCGAGCGGCAGGCACACCCGACCGACCGCCGCCGCACCGCGGTGGTGGCGACCGAGAGCGGGCGTGAGGAGCTCATGGGACACCTCGTGCCGATGTTCGCCGAGCTCCAGCACGTCGCGCAGGGTCTCAGCGAGGACGAGCGCGACATCGTGCTGCGCTTCCTGCTCGCGGCGGACCGCGCGGTGGGTCGGCTGCTCTGAGGCTCGGCCCCTCCATGAGCAGGGGAGCGCTCGGCCACGCGCCCTGGTCCCTGCCCCGCGACACCGCGGCTGCCGTCCGGACCGGGGGGAGGCCTGCCGAGGGCGGGTCGGCCGCGCGAGCCGGCGTCGCCGGCGGCTCCTAGACTGAGGTGATGAGCGTGGACCCGCAGACCGAGCCGCTCCGCGAGGGGGCGGTCGCGATCACCGTGTCCGACCGCAGCTCCGATGGTCGGCGCGAGGACGAGTCCGGCCGCCTGCTCGTGCAGGCGCTGCGCGCGATCGGGTATGCCGTCACCGAGCCGGTCGTCGTGCCGGACGGAGTGGACAGCGTGGCCGGCGCGCTGCGCGAGGCGGTCGGGCAGGGCGCGCGCCTGGTCGTCACCACCGGCGGCACCGGGATGGGACCGCGCGACCTCACGCCCGAGGGCACCAGGCAGGTCATCACGCGGGAGAACCCCGGCCTCGCCGAGCTCATCCGCCGGGAGGGCTCCCGGCAGACGCCCTACGCCGCGGTCTCCCGCGGCGTCGTCGGTGTCGTCGACTGGCCGGCCGAGCGCGGCGTCGGGGGCACCCTCGTCGTCAACCTGCCCGGACGGCCCGCCGCGGTGACCGAGGGGATGGACATCATCAGCCCGCTGCTCGGGCACGTGCTCTCCCAGGTGAGCGGGGGCGACCACACGTGGTGACCCGTGAGCCGCTCGTCGACGGCTACGGCCGGGTCCACCGGGACCTGCGGATCTCCGTGACCGACCGGTGCTCGCTGCGCTGCACCTACTGCATGCCCGAGGACGGCGTGCCCTGGTTGCCCCGGGCGACCATGCTCAGCACCGAGGAGGTCGTCCGGCTCGCCGACGTGGCCGTCTCGATGGGGATCGAGGAGATCCGGCTCACCGGCGGCGAGCCGCTGCTGCGCCGCGACCTCGTCGACGTCGTCGCCGGGCTGGCCGCGCTGGACCCGGCACCCGAGATCAGCATGACGACCAACGCGGTCGGGCTGGCCAAGAACGCCTCGGCGCTGCGCGAGGCCGGCCTCACCCGGGTCAACGTCAGCCTGGACACGCTGCGCCGCGACGTCTTCATCGAGCTCGCGAAGCGCGACCGGCTCAAGGACACCCTCGACGGGGTGCGCGCCGCCGCGGAGGCCGGGCTGGTGCCGGTCAAGATCAACACCGTGCTCATGCGGGGGGTCAACGACGACGCCGAGGACGTCGTCGGGCTGCTGACCTTCGCGCTGGAGCACGGCTACGAGCTGCGCTTCATCGAGCAGATGCCGCTGGACGCCCAGCACGGCTGGGACCGGCGGCAGATGATCACCGGCGAGGAGATCCTCGACAAGCTGCGCACCGGCTACGACCTCACCGCGCAGCCGGACGAGACACGGGGCAGCGCCCCGGCCGAGCTCTTCGACGTGCGCCCGCTCGGCGCGGACGTGGAGACCCGGCCGCTGGGCACGGTCGGGGCCATCGCCTCGGTGACCATGCCTTTCTGCGGCAGCTGCGACCGGGTCCGGCTCACCGCGGACGGCATGATCCGCAACTGCCTCTTCGCCACCGGCGAGACCGACCTGCGCACGCCGCTGCGCGACGGTGCCTCGGACGACGAGCTCGCCGCCCTGCTGCGCTCCTCGATCACCGCCAAGCTGCCCGGGCACGGCATCAACCAGCCGACCTTCCTGCAGCCCCCGCGCCCCATGAGCGCCATCGGCGGCTGACCCCGCTCCCATCCCCGCACCACCCGGGGTCAGGTGCGTGCCGGCGCTCGCTCAGCGGCGGCAGCGGTCGCGGCGGTCGGGCAGCCGCTCGAAGCCAGCCGAGGTATACGTCGCCACCGCCCCCGTGTTCGCCGCGGTCGTCGCCACGACGGCGGCCGCGGCGCCCAGGTCTCGCAGCGCCGCCGCACCGGCGAGCGTGACAGCCCGGCCGTAACCCTGACCACGGTGGTCCGGGTGCACGCCCATCGGCTCGATCACGCCGACGCGCCCGGCACCGGTCGCCCAGACGATGATCGTCGCCGCCGGCTCGCCCCGGTCGCTCCGCAGCAGGAGGCCACGCGCCTCGCGGAAGGGCGTGCCCGCCGCGAGGGCCTCCCACCGCGAGCGCATCTCCGCCATGCCGAGCCGACCGCCGAACGCCGCCCGGTGCACCTGCGCCCAGTCGCCCGCGGTGGACGTGTCGACGGTCTCGACCGGCATACCGGGGTCCTCCACCGGCCGGTCGAGGTCGCGCCGCAGGACCGCCCAGGGCTCGTCCTCGCCCCACCCCTGCTCCCCCAGCAGTCGTGCGCGAGCGCACCGCTGGGCGTCTCGACCGCGACCCCGCCCTCGGGCAGGACCCCGTGGCCGGGGTCGGCCGCGTCGGCGACCACCTGCTCCGCGAGCGCAGGGTCACGCTGGTGGTCGGGTCGGAGGCCGACGCGCAGCAGGTCCGGCCCGTCGAGCAGGCCGACGGCCAGGATGCCGTCCCGGCTGCTCCAGACCCGCAGCGCCGCAGCCGTCGCCTCCGGTCCACGGCTCCAGAACCACCCGACGTCACCGGGGTGCAGCTGCACCGGCGCCTCCGGCACCTGCCACGAGGCCAGCACGGCCACGATCGCGCCGAGGTCGTCGACGCCGGGGGTGGCGAGGCTGATGCTCATCGGCCCATCCGACCGCCTCGGGCCGCTGCACCGCAACGGGTTTGCGCCGATGGCCGCACGCCGACCGGGCCGCGGCCCGTGGCATACCCCTCAGGCGCGCGTGCCGACCGTCTCCTTCTCGCCGTCGTCGCCGGAGCTGCCGGCGTCGGCCTCGGCCCGGGCCTTCTCGTGCGCCCGCTTCGAGACCGCCTTGCCGCGCTGCAGCTCCCAGTAGGCGCAGACGAAGTAGACGATCGTGCCGGTGATGGCGATGGTGTAGAAGGTGTTGCGCTGCGTGAGGTAGGTGTAGATGTCCGGGCTGTCGAAGAACACGATGAGCGCGTAGACGAGGATCACCGCGAGCGCGAGCATCCACACCACCCGCAGCGCCCGGCTGATCGGCGTCGTGTCCTTGACGTGACCGGGCAGCGACTCGGCCTGCTTGCGCTTGAAGTCCTGCGCCCGCTCGAGGAAGAGCTCGTGGTCTCGCTTCTCCTCGGTGTAGTCCTCCCCGGCACCCGCTTGCTTCGCGAGCGCGACGTAGAGCAGCGCCGCCACGATCCAGGCCGGCACGAAGGCGAAGTAGGGCGAGATGATCTGCGTGAGGTTGAGCACGATCCCGAGGCCGAAGGCGACCGCCCAGGCGACGATGGCCGGCGTGTTGGTGACGCCCTTGAAGCGCGCCCAGTACTCCGTCAGCCCGAAGCGCGGGAGCAGCTTGTGCTCGGCCCAGACGATGCCGCCGACCGGGGCCAGCAGCACGCCGGCCCAGGTCACGAGCGGGGCGTAGTTGCGGTAGACGAACGGGAAGCACGCGACCACCACCACGATCACGCCGACGATGAGCGTGGCCCGCGCCCGCGAGATCGAGGGGAAGACACCCTGCGTCGCCAAGCCGGCGCGGTAGAGGTTGGCGTTGGCCGTCGTCCACCCGGCGACCACGACGGTGACGTAGCCGGCCCAGCCAGAGCCACCCAGGAGACGTCGCCGGGCGAGAGGACCGTGATGCTGGTCAGCGTCAGCGCGGCGGTGGCGGCGCCCATGAGGCCGGCGGAGAACCACGCGACGTAGTGGCCGAAGAGCATGCCGGTCGAGGTCATCAGACCGTGCCAGCCCTTCTTGGCATACCGCAGCAGCGCCATGTCGATCATCCCTGCGTGCGCGAAGCTGTTGGCGGCCCACGCCAGACCCGCGACCTCGATCATCCCGATGCCCTCCTCGCCGCCGGGCGTGACCCCGGTGAAGACGGTGGCACCGGCGATGTCGACGAACTCGCCGAAGCTGCCGATCTCGGTGACGCCGGTGACCGACTCGGCCACGGCCGGCAGCAGCACCAGCCCGCCGACGGTGAACATCGTCGCCAGCCACGGCCCGCAGATCGTGGCGAACTCGGCGAGTGCGTTGAAGCCGAAGACCGCCACGAGCACCGCCACGATGCTGAAGGCCACCACGAGGATGATGAACCCGAGATGGGTGGGGTATGCCTGCTCCTGCGTCGGGATGCCGATCACCCGTTGGACGGCGGTCGCCGAGACGGTGAGCATCGCCGCCGAGATCACCGCGAAGACGATCGCGTTGGCGAGGTTGTAGATCTTGGAGATCGAGCTGCCGCCGAAGCGCAGCAGGTAGGTGTAGACGCTGAGCCCGACCTCCCGCGCGACCGGCGTCGTGACCAGCCAGAAGGTCAGGACGGCCAGGGCGTTGCCGATGAGCAGCCCGATGAGGACGTCCCAGATCCCGGCGCCGAGGATGACGAAGGTGGCGCCGAAGACGAACTCGGTGCCCGCGACGTTCTCCGCGGCGTAGAGGCCGGCGAAGTGCTTGGCCCCGTGCTTCTCGTGCTCGCCGACCGGGAGGAGCTCGGGGTCGGTGTTGGCGATCTGCTTGTCGATCTGCTCCACGCTGCGTGCCATGGCGATCTCCCTCAGTCCTGGTCCTGCTCGGCGAGCAGACGGGTCTGCTCGATCGTCTGGTCGGCGACCCACTGCGATCGTTCGAGCACCTCGTCCAGGCTCAGCTCGCCCTCGATCGCGGTGGTGTACTGCTGCCCCACGGCGTTGCCGAGGCTCTGGAAGGCGGGCACGTCGACGTACTGCATCCCGACGTAGGGCACCGGCTGGGTCGTCGGCTCCCCGATCTGGGAGGTCTGGATCGACTCCAGCGCGAGGTCGGCGAAGGGCGCGGCCTCGGTGTAGTCGGGGTTCTCGTAGAGGTCGGTGCGGTTGCCCGCGGGGACCGCGGCCCAGCCCTGCTCGTCGGCGACGAGCTGGGCATACTCCGAGGAGGTCGCCCAGGTGACGAACTCCTTGGCGAGCTCGGGCTGGTCCGAGCTGGCGGGGACCGCCAGCGCCCAGGCCCACAGCCAGTTGCTCGCGCGGCCGGACTCGGTGCCCGGCGCGAAGGCGAAGTCCACGTCGTCGGCGACGCTCGAGGCCTCGCCGTCGGTGACGAAGCTCGCGGCCGTGGTGGCGTCGACCCAGATGCCGCACTGCCCGTCCTGGAAGAGGGCGAGGTTCTCGGCATACCCGGCGTCGGCGACACCCTCGGGCGCCATCCCGGCGAGCGCGAGGTAGGTCTCGCTCGCCTGCCGCCAGGCGTCACTGTCGAGCTCGGGGCTCCACTCCTCGTCATACCACCGGGCGCCGTAGGAGTGCGCCATGGCGGTGACGACGGCGGCGTTCTCGCCCCAGCCCGGCTTGCCGCGCACGCAGCGCCGGCGGTGTCGGTCTGCTCCTCGATCGCGGTCGCCGCCGCGACGACGTCGTCCCAGGTGGGTCGTTCGGGCATCTCGGCGCCGACCTCGTCGAGCAGGTCGGTGCGGTACATCGTGAACGTCGACTCGCCGTAGAACGGCGCCGCCCGCAGGGTGCCCTCGTGGGTCAGCGCGTCGGCCACCTCGGGGATGAAGGCGCCGGCGTCGAAGCCCTCGGGCATGTCGGTGAGCGGGGTCAGCAGCTCCTGGTCGGCCCACACCTGGGCCTCGTAGGTCCCCACCGTGGCCACGTCGAAGCGGCCCGCACCGGTGCCGACGTCGGTCGTGACGGTCTCGCGGAGCTCGTTCTCCCCCTCCCGCACCCACTCGATCTCGACCTCGGGGTGCTCGGCGAGGAAGGCGTCGCTCATCTCCTGCAGCGTGTCGAGGTCGCCGTTGTCGACGACGGCGATGGTGAGCGTGTCACCGCTCGCGGACTCGTCGTCGCCCCCGCCGCACCCGGTGAGCAGGAGCAACGCCCCGGCACCGGTGAGCGCCACCGCCCTCGAGCGTGCGCCCCGTCGGGGCGTCGTCCGCGTGACCCGGACTCCTCGCATGTGTGACTCCTTCGTCATGGCACCCACCCCGTCGGGCTCGCCGCACAAACGAGCGCGGCGTCGGTGCACATATGAGAGTCCCAGTGAAACTCTCCGCCTGCGCCCTGTCAAGGGTTGACGCGGCGTCAATCAGAGGGTCGGGGCTCAGCCCCCGGCGAAGGGTGGCAGCACGTCGAGCACGGCGTCGTGCGCGAGCGGCAGATGCGGGTCGGAGACGTACTGCCCCTCGTGCAGCACCGAGCTCAGCGCGAGGACCCGCGTCAGCTCGGCGCCGTGCCGCTCCCGCAGGTCGGCGAGCAGCGCGCCCAGATCGTCGGCGTCCACCCGCTCGCTCTCGGTGCCGGCGGCCTCGGCGGCCCCGGCGAAGTACCTCACCGTCGCCATGACGCCAGTCTCGCAGACGATCGGGTATGCCGCCGCTCGCCGCTCACCCCGGCCGGGCCAGGTCCCGCACCCGACGGTTCTCCCGCAGCTCGTGCTCACCACGCCGGTCGAGCTGGGTCCCGCCGTCCTCGACCCACCCGTGCTGGTCGTAGAACTCGGCCGCCCGCTCGTTGCCGTCGAGCACCCAGAGGTGGGCACGGGTATACCCCTGGGCACGCAGGTGCTCCTCGACGGCGACCATCAGCCGGTGCCCGATCCCGGCCGACCAGAGTCGGGGGATGACGTAGAGCCCGTAGAGCTCGCCGTCCTGCGGCCGCTCCGGGTCGCGGGAGTGGCCGGCGACCGCCCAGCCGCAGACGAGACCGTCGACCTCCAGCCTGCCAGAGCGTCCCGGACGTGGTCGGCGCCACCGACCGCCGGTTGGTCAACCGAGAGCCGGTTCGTCATCTGAGAGCCTCCTCGAACAGGCTCCGATGTGACGAACCCACGCTGCAGGCCCACCAGACTTGCGCCGATGGCGCCGATCCCCAGGGCCATCGCGCCGGAGTTGGCCCACCAGCTTGACCCTCGAGCTGGGCGAGCGCCGGGGCGGGGGCGAGGACGCCGAGGAGCACGTCACCCCGGGGGGCCGGGCTGACGGCCGGCCACGCGAAGGCCGTGACCAGCACGGCGAGCAGCGCGCTGATCGCCAGGGCGATCCGCAGCACCGGGGTCACCTCGTGGCCTACCTCGAGCGCCTCCAGGACGCGGGGCGGCTGGACCCCGAGGCCGACCCCGTGGCGGTGGCGCAGGCGACCTTCGGCACGATCCCCGGCTTCGTGCTGCAGCGGCTGGTCATCGGCGACGTGTCGTCCGGCACGTGTGCCGCGGGCTGGGCCGCCCTGACCGGCGCGCCGTGGCCACCGGGGTCATCCGTCGAGGGCTGAGGACCACCGCTCCAGGTCCGCCGGGGTGTCGACGTCCCCCAGGTGCACCCCGTCGAGCTCGAGCTCCTGCCAGCGCAACGGCGCCACCAGCGAGCGCACCGAGGCCCCGGTCTCGCCGACCCCGGCCAGCCGCGCCCGCGCCGCGTCGAGCGCGGCCCGGCGGTAGACCGCGAGCAGCCACTGCACCCGCCCGTCGTGGCGCGGGCATACCGCGTCGATCTCCTCCCCCAGCCCGGCGAGCGTGTGCCGCAGCGCCGCAAGGACCTGCGCCGCGCCCGGCTGGTCGACGGCACACACGGCGACCCAGTCCGGACGCGACGGGTCACCGGCCGCAGAAGAGGATCGCTGCGACCAGGACAGGGCGTCGAGACCCGCGCCGATGCCCGCGACCGGTCCTCCCCCCGGGGGGTCCTCCACGGTGCGCCGCACGCCGTCCGGGACGGCGGTCTCCCCCACCACGACGACCCGGCCACCCAGGTCGGCCGTCAGGACGCGCTCGAGCAAGGTCCGCCCGCCCAGCTCGATCGAGGCCTTGTCCCGGCCGCCCATCCTGGTCCCGCGACCGCCGGCGAGGACGACGAGGTCGACGGGAGGCAGCGCGGGCATGTCGCTCAATAGCTCGGCAGGCTCGGGTCGACCTGCTCGATCCAGCCGAGGATGCCGCCGCTCATGACGCTGACGTCCTCCCGGCCGAGGCGGACGAGGTGCGCCGCGGCCCGCTGCGCGCGGGGGCCCGCCTTGCAGTAGACGACGACCGGGCCCTCCGGCAGGTGGTGGTCGAGATCGTCCCAGTTGAGCACCTCCCCCACCGGCACCAGGAGCGCGCCGGGCAGCGTGCCCAGCTCGTGCTCGGCAGGCTCGCGGACGTCGAGGAGGGTCGGCGCGCCGGAGCGGAGATCCGGCGCGAGGAGGCCTTCGACCTCGCGCGGCGAGACCTCGGGCAGCGGCACGATCTCGCGGACGTGCTCGCGCTCCACCGGCTGCACGACCGCCCCGACCGGGCGCAGCGGCACCTCACGGGTGCGCTGGGACAGCGCGTCGATCAGCAGCACCCGCCCGACCAGCGGCTCACCGAAGCCGCAGAGCAGCTTGACCACCTCGGCCGCCATGATCGAGCCCACCTGTCCCACCAGCGCGCCCAGCACGCCGGCCTCGGAGCAGCTCGGCACGTCCTGCGGCCGGGGCGGCACCGGGAAGAGGTCGCGCAACGAGACCGCGTCCTCGATCCCCGGCACGAAGGTGGACACCTGCGCGTCGAAGCGCAGGACGGCTGCCCAGACCAGGGGGATCCCGAGCGCGCCGCAGGCGTCGGAGACGGCATACCGCGTGGGGAAGTTGTCGGCGCCGTCGAGCACCACGTGGTGGCCGCGCAGCAGGTCCACCGCGGTGTCCGCGTCGACGCGGGTGTGCCGGACCTCCACCGAGACGTCCGGGTTCAGCCCCCGCACGAAGGCGGCGGCGGACTCGCCCTTGGGGGTGCCGACGGCGTCGGCGCGGTGGATGACCTGCCGCTGCAGGTTGGTGGCGTCGACGTCGTCGTCGTCGATGATCGTGAGGTGACCGACCCCGGCGGCGGCGAGGTAGGCCAGCACCGGGCTGCCCAGCCCCCCGGCCCCGACCACCGCCACCCGTGCGGCGAGGAGCCGGCGCTGCGCCGCCATGCCCATCCCCGGCACCAGCAGGTGCCGGGAGTAGCGCGACACCTGGTCGGGCCGCAGCGCGGGACCGGGCCCGACGAGGGGCGGGAGGCTGGTCATGGCTCCAGTGTGCCCGCTGCTGCCAGGACGGCCGATGCCGGTCTCAGCGGCGCGGCGGGTCGGGGATGCGGCCCGACCCGTCCCGCTGGATGATGCCCTCGGCGACCAGCCGGGTCAGCCACGGGTGGTCCGGCTCCTCGTCCCACCGCTCGCGCCAGGTCGCGGCGTGCCGGCGGGCATACCGAGCCTCCTCCTCGGGGGTGAGCGGCTCGGTCGGCTGACGGTAGGACTCGGCCCCGCCGACCCATGCCAGCGAGCCGCCAGCCCGGTCCAGGACCCGGGCGAAGTCCGCGGTCTCCAGGCCGGGCCCGGCGTAGTCGGCGCAGAACCCGCCGACCTCGGCGTAGTCGTCAGCGCTCATCGCGAAGCTGCCCGGGGAGAACAGGTGGGACCGCTCCTCGACCCGGATCTCGCCGGGAGCGAGCACCGGCGCGCCGGGAGCCCGCCGGCTCAGCTCGTCCAGCTTCTGCAAGGGGTAGCCGACGGCCGGGTTGGCGACCGGCGGCAGACGGAGCACCGGCGAGCACCAGACGACCGGGCCGTCGGGTATGCCGGAGGTGTCGCGCTCGGCGACGGCCCGGGCATACCGCTCCAGGGTCCGGGGGCCGGGGATGACGGAGGAGTGCAGGAAGACGAGGATGTCGCGCCCGCGTCGACGGCCAGCTCGGCCGCGAGGTTGCGTGCTGCCGCGTAGGGCAGGGCGCGACGGTCGGTCTGCACAGGCTTGACGACGGTCTGCCACCGGTCGGTGCCCAGCGGCAGTCGTCCACGGGTGAGATCGCGGTCCCCCATGGAGATCACGACGTGCACCGCAGGTGGCGTGGTGCCGACGGAGAGTCCGTCGACCTGCGCCAGCAGGTGGTCGTGATGTCCGCGCGACATCGTCAGTGCAGCAACGGTATCGGGCACGGCCGAATCATAGGCATTGCCGCCACCTAGCCACCACATCCGAAAGGGTGAGATGCGCGGGAGGCGCGCTGACCTCCGACGACGGGGGCCCCGGTGACGGCTCACCGCGCCCGCCCGGGGGCGGCGGCGTACAGTCTGGGCCATGGTCGCCGGTTCCCCGCTGCGGGTGGCCCTGATGAACGACTTCGAGGTGGTCGTCCGGGGCCTCCAGGCCATGCTGGCACCCTTCGAGGACCGGGTCTCCGTCGTCGAGATCGGCGCCCAGGTCGACGTGAGGCAGTCCGTCGACGTCACGCTCTACGACACCTTCTCCGAGCCCCAGGTGGACGGCGAGGACTTCGACGGCGTCCTGGAGAGCCCCAACCCGGGAGCCGTCGTCGTCTACACCTGGCACCTCGACCCGGCACTGATCGAGGTCGCCATGGCCAAGGGGTGCCGGGGATACATCGGCAAGACCGTGAGCGGCGCCGAGCTGGTCACCGCCCTGGAGCGGGTGGCGTCCGGCGAGGTCGTGGTCGAGCCGGTCACGAGCCAGCAGCCCGAGCCTGAGCCGCACTCCCCCGGCGACTGGCCCGGCCGGGCCGAGGGGCTCTCCGCCCGGGAGGCGGAGATCGTCAGCCTCATCACCCAGGGCCTGACCAACAACGACATCGCGCTGCGCAGCTATCTGTCGATCAACTCGGTCAAGACCTACATCCGCACGGCCTACCGCAAGATGGGCGTGACCCGGCGCTCGCAGGCGGTGCGCTGGGGCCTGGAGCACGGGATGACCCCGGACGAGATGCGCCGCCAGGTCCCCGACCAGTCGCCCTGAGCAGGCCTCAGGCGAGCGAGTAGATCACGACCGAGTAGGGCCCGAGGTCCAGTGTGCCGTGCCCGTCACCTGCGTCGATGTCCGGTGTCGCGTGGTCGCCGAAGAGCTGGCTGTAGGCCCGGGCGTCGCTGTTGAAGCGCACGCGCCAGTGCCCGCCCGGCAGCTCGACCGGGCGCTGGACGGCGTGCGCGGAGAGGTTGATCGCGACCAGGACGTGCTGCCCGTCGCCCGTGGACCGGACGTAGGCCAGCACGTTGGCGTCCTCGTCGGCGGCGACGACGTTGGTGTGCGGTCCGGCGAGGCCGGCGCTGACCCCGTCGGCGTCGAGCCGCAGCCGGATCAGGTCCCGGAACATCTGGGTGATGTCGCGGAAGGCCCACGCTCGCTCCCAGTCCAGCGGCACGTTGTCGCGGAACCACTCGTCCTCGAGGAACTCCTGCCCCTGGAACAGCATGGGCAGGCCCGGCGCGGTGAGCACCAGGGCCGCGCCGAGGGTGGCGCGCTTCTGGGCGTTCCACCCGCTGGGGTTGTCGCCCTGGACCTCGGAGGTGATCCGCGCCTTGCCGTTGGACACCTCGTCGTGCGACTCGGTGTAGATCACCCGGTCGAAGGCGTGCTGATAGGTATGCGTCACGGCGGCCGCGACCGCGGCGATCGAGCGGTGCGCGTCGTCCTGGGTGATGAGGGCCTCGCGCACCGGGTGCACGAACTTGGTGTCCCACTGGGCGTGCATGGCCGCGCCACCGGGCTCGGTGGAGGTGACCGCCGCGACCCCGTGGAGGTCCTCGGCGATGACGAGGTGCCGGGGGAACTCAGCGCGGACCATCTCACCGATCCGGCGCATCATCTCCCAGCCCTCGGGGATCTCGTCGCCGTGCGTCCCGTCGACCCGACGCATGTAGGGCGTCATGTCCAGCCGCAGCCCGTCCGCGTGGTAGTCGCGCAGCCACATGCGGGCGTTGTCGAGGATGAAGTCGCGGACCTCCTGCCGCCCGTAGTCGGGCCGGGTGTCGCCCCACGGCGTCGAGGAGCGGTGGTCGTTGTAGAAGTAGATGCCGCCCTTGCCGTTCTCGGACCAGCCGTCGAACTGCCAGGTCGGCAGGTCCGAGGGGCCGAAGTGGTTGTAGACCACGTCGACGTAGACCGCGAGGCCGCGCTTGTGCGCCTCCCGCACGAAGGTCTTGAGGGCCTCGGGCCCGCCGTAGCTGGACTCGACGGCGAAGACGTGGGCCGGGTTGTAGCCCCAGGAGTAGTCGCCGGCGAACTCCATGAGCGGCATCAGCTCGATGGCGTTGACCCCGAGCCCGACGAGGTAGTCGAGCTTGCCCATGAGGTCGCCGAGGTTCGCCGGCCGGCCGTCCTCGGTGGCGACGAAGGACCCGATGTGGGTCTCGTAGATGACCGTCTCGTGCTGACGCGGCGGCGTGAAGTCGTCGCCCTCCCAGTCGAAGGCGCCGTGGTCGTAGAGCAGGCCGTTGCCGACGGAGTTCGTCACCGCCAGCGCCCGCGGGTCGATGCGGTGGAAGCTGTGCTCGCCGTTGCTCACGAGCAGCTGGTACTCCTGCCACATCTGCGCGCCCGGGACCTCGGCATACCAGTGGCCGTTGCCCTCGTGCTCCATCCCGTGAGCCTCGGGGTCCCACCCGTTGAAGTCACCGATGACGCTCACGCCGGTGGCGTTCGGTGCCCAGACGCGGAAGGCGTAGCCGCCCTCGATCGGGATGGCTCCCATGCCGGCGACGCTCACGGACTCTCCTTGCTGCTGGGGTCATGACGAGAGGGCGCGGAGCCGTCGTGGCCGCGCCCTCGAGCCATGATGGTACCCCTCAGGCCCTCGCGGACCCCTCCTGCGGGGCGGCCTGCATGACCATGAAGGCGGCGCCCTGCGGGTCGGCGACCGTGGCGAGACGACCGACACCGGGCATGTCGTCGGGGCCGTGCACGAGGCTCCGCCGAGCTCGGCGACCCGCTCGATCGCGGCGTCGGCGGCATCATGACCGTGCCGCCGACACCCGTCCACAGTCCCGGCACTACCGTGACCGGGTGACCACCAGTCCGCCGCAGCCGCAGACCGGCGCGACGGCATACCCTCGGCGCGCCACGCTCTTGGTCACGACGACGCTCGCCGCGCTGGCGATGATCGGTCCGTTCACCATCGACACGGTCTTCCCCGGCTTCGAGGCGATCGGGCGGGACTACGAGGTCGACGCGACCGCGCTGCAGCAGATCACCTCGATCTACCTCATCAGCTTCGCGGTGATGAGCGTCTTCCACGGCCCGATCTCGGACGCGCTCGGGCGCAAACCGGTGATGATCGGCGGGCTGCTCGGGTATGTCGTCGCCTCCGTCGTCTGCGCGCTCGCGCCCAGCTTCGGGGTGCTGCTCGCGGCCCGGGTGATGCAGGGCCTCTTCGCCGGGGCGGCGACCATCGTGAGCCGGGCGGTGATCCGCGACCTCTTCTCCGGCGCCGAGGCGCAGAAGCTCATGGCGCGGGTGATGATGATCTTCGCCATCGCGCCCGCGATCGCGCCGGTCATCGGGGGCGAGATCCTGCGCTTCGGGCCGTGGCACTGGATCTTCTGGTTCGTCGCGGCCTACGGGATCGCGGCGGCGGTGCTCACCGCGGTGGTGCTGCCGGAGACGCACCCGCCGGAGCGACGCAGTTCGCTGCGGGTGGGCTCGGTGCTCGGGTCGCTGTGGGGCGTGGCACGGTCCGGACGCTTTGAGCGGCTGGCCTTCTCGGCCGCCTTCGTCTTCGCCTCCTACTTCCTGTATGTCGTCGCCGCCCCGATCATCGTCGTCGACCTCCTGGGGCGCGGCGAGCAGGACTTCTGGATGCTCTTCGTGCCGATGATCGGCGGCATGGTGACCGGCTCGATGCTCACCAACCGGCTGGCCGGGCGGGTGGACCCCGGGCCGATGGTGGACGTGACGATGGTGGTCCTGCTCGGCGGGACGCTGGTCAACGTCGTGCTCTGCTGGCTCGCGCCGGGCCTGCCGTGGGCCGTCGTCGGGCCGGCGCTGATGGGCGCGGCGATCGGCGTGGCCTTCCCGGTGCAGCAACTGGCGATGCTCGACCTCTTCCCGGAGCAGCGCGGCGCCGCCGCGTCGATGGCCTCCTTCGCGGCGCTGGTCTTCAACGCGCTGCTGGCCGGGCTGATCTCGCCGCTGGTCACGGGCACCCTGCTCAGCACCGCCGTGACCAGCACCTGCTTCGCGCTGCTCGGCGCGGGCCTGTGGGCCTGGCACCGCCGCGCCACGGCGGGGGGTCCGCCCGCCGGCTGAGGTGGCCTCTCGCACTGAGAGCCGGTTCGTCACACCGGAGCCTCTTCGAGGAGGCTCTGATGCGACGAAGAGGATGTCAGTGGACGAAGCGGCTGCCAGTCAGCGCAGGTTCCGGGTCGACCGAGCCACGAGCACACCGGCAGCCAGCCCGGGCAGGGTAGCCAGTGCCAGCGGGACGAGCATCCAGGACGTGCCCGCGACCTCTACGCCCCCCGCCTGGACCAGATAGGTGAAGAGCAGGACCGTCGCGAGCGCCCAGATCCCGGCTGTCAGCACCAGCGCCGCCCACCAGTGGGCACGCCGGCCCGACACGGCCGGCAGCACGACCGCACAGAGCAGGCCCGAGATCGCCCCCAGCAGCGCATACACCGCCGCTCCGTACAGCATCCCGAAGACGGTCAGCCCGACGTCGGGGTCCTCGCCGCGAGACTCGACCAGCACGAGGATCGCCAGCACGGCACCGGTGACCATCCCTACGAGGACGCCCCAGCCCAGCCCGGCGAAGGCATATCTCGGCTCGAACCACTGCCGCCGCACCGCTTCGGTCATGGGGCAGTCTGCCCGCGCGCCCGTGTCAGCACCGGGATCACCCGCCGGAGGGCTCGGCGACCTCGCCGCGGTCGATCTCACCCTGGCGGTAGAGCGCGACGCCGGCGCGCAGCAGCTCGTCCATCGACTCGCCCCGCTCCATCCGCCCGACGATCGAGGCCCGCATGCGCGGGTCCCAGAACTTGCGGATGTGGGTGGCGATCTCCTCGGCGGCGCGCTCCGGCGGGTGGTGCGCCATCGCCCGCGCGATGTCCTCGCCCATCCGCACCTCGGCGGGCTGGTGCTGACGGGTATGCACGTCGACGTCTTCCCCTGTCGGCGGGCCCTGGTCCGGGCTCGGGTCGGCGTCGGTCGGGGCGTCGAGGTCCGGCTCGCGCCGGCTCACCGGCGCGCCCCCACCACGTCGACCGCCGGGTCGACCGGCTCGTGCCCGTCGCTGACCTCGGCCGCCTCCGCCGCATCGTGCTCCCGGCCCGCGTTGGCGACCCCGACCTGCACCGCCGTCACCTTGTACTCCGGGCAGTTGGTGGCCCAGTCGGAGTTCTCCGTCGTCACGACGTTGGCGCCGGTCACCGGGTGGTGGAAGGTCGTGTAGACCACACCGGGCTGCATCCGCTCCGACACCAGCGCGGTGAGCGTCGTCGCCCCGACCCGGCTCGCGAGCTCGACCCGGTCGCCGGTCCTGATCCCCCGCATCTCGGCGTCCGCGGGGTGCACCTCGAGCACGTCCTCGGGGTGCCAGGAGGAGTTGGCGGTGCGGCGGGTCTGCGCCCCGACGTTGTACTGCGACAGGATCCGCCCGGTGGTGAGGATGAGCGGGAACCGCCGGTTGGTCGTCTCGGTCGTGGGCACGAAGACGGTCGGGACGAGCTTGCCCTTGCCGCGCACGAAGGCGTCGACGTGCATCGTGGGCGTGCCCTGCGGTGCGCTGTCGTTGACCGGCCACTGCATCGAGCCCTCGGCGTCGAGCCGGGCGAAGCTGACCCCGGCGAAGGTGGGTGTCGTCGAGGCGATCTCGTCCATGATCTCCGAGGCGGAGGCATACTCCATCGGATAGCCCATCGCCGTCGCGATCTCGCACACGACCTTCCACTCGTCCTTGCCGACCCGGCTCGGCATGACCGGACGCACCCGCCCGAGCCGCCGCTCGGCGTTGGTGAACGTGCCGTCCTTCTCCAGGAAGCTCGAGCCCGGCAGGAAGACGTGGGCGTAGCGCGCGGTCTCGTTGCGGAAGAGGTCCTGGACCACGACCATGTCCATGCTGGTCAGCGCGGCGCGGACGTGCTGCAGGTTGGGGTCGGACTGGGCGATGTCCTCGCCGTGCACGAAGAGCCCCTTGAAACTGCCGCCGATCGCGGCGTCGAACATGTTGGGGATCCGCAGCCCCGGCTCGGGGTCGAGGGTGACGCCCCACCGGTCCTCGAAGATCGAGCGGACCTCGGGCAGCGAGATGTGCCGGTAGCCGGGCAGCTCGTGCGGGAAGGAGCCCATGTCGCAGGAACCCTGGACGTTGTTCTGGCCGCGCAGCGGGTTGATGCCGACGCCGGGGCGGCCGATGTTGCCGGTGACCATCGCGAGGTTGGCCATGCCCATGACCATCGTCGAGCCCTGGCTGTGCTCGGTGACGCCGAGGCCGTAGTAGATCGAGCCGTTGGGGGCGTCGGCGTAGAGGCGCGCGGCGGCGCGGACCTGCTCGGGGTCCAGCCCGGTCGCCTCGGCGGTCGCCTCCGGTGAGTTCTCCGGCGAGCGGATGAAGTCGAGGTAGGCCTCGACATCCTCGCAGCGTTCCTCCAGGAAGCCCTTGTCGTGCAGGCCCTCGGTGACGACGGTGTGCGCCATCGCGTTGACGAAGGCGACGTTGGAGCCGGGCCGCAGCGGCAGGTGTGCCGACGCCTCGACGTGCGGGGTGCGCACGAGGTCGATCTGGCGCGGGTCGGCGACGATGATCTGCGCGCCCTCGCGCAGCCGCTGCTTCATCCGTGAGGCGAAGACGGGGTGCGCGTCGGTGGGGTTGGCACCGATGAGCAGGACGACGTCGGTCTCCTCGACCGAGGCGAAGTCCTGCGTGCCGGCGGAGGTGCCGAAGGTCTGGTTGAGGCCGTAGCCGGTCGGGCTGTGGCAGACCCGGGCGCAGGTGTCGACGTTGTTGTTGCCGAAGGCGGCACGCACCATCTTCTGGACGACGTAGACCTCCTCGTTGGTGCAACGGGAGGACGAGATGGCTCCGATGCTGCCGGCCCCATGACGGTCCTGGATCGCGCGGAAGCCGTCGGCGACCCGCGCGATCGCCTCCTCCCAGCTCACCACCCGCCACTCGTCCTCGATCGTGTCGCGGACCATCGGCGACATCTGCCGGTCGGCGTGGTCGGTGTAGCCGTAGGCGAAGCGGCCCTTGACGCAGGAGTGGCCCTCGTTGGCCTTGCCCGCCTTGAGCGGCATCATCCGCACGACCTCGGTGCGGGTCTCGCCGGTCTCCTGGTCGCGCGAGTCGGTGACCTCGGCGCGGAAGGAGCAGCCCACCCCGCAGTAGGCGCAGGTCGTCTCCACGACGCGCTTGGGCATACCGAGGGAGATGACCGACTTCTCGGTGAGCGCGTCGGTGGGGCAGGCCTGGACGCAGGCGCCGCAGGAGACGCACTCCGAGCCGAAGAAGTCGGTCGGCCCGGGCGCGATGCGCGAGGCGGGCCCGCGGCCCTCCACGGTGAGCGCGAAGGTGCCCTGGATGTCGGAGCAGGCGCGCACGCAGCGCGAGCAGGCGATGCAGGCGTCCGGCTCGTAGTCGAAGTAGGGGTTGGAGGTGTCGCGCTCGCCGCGGTCGAGCGGGTCGGGCAGCCCGTAGCGCACCTCGGCGACCCCGGTCTGGCGGGCGAGCGCCGCGACCTCGCAGGAGCCGCGGGCGCAGCCGGCGCAGTCGGTCGGGTGGTCGGAGAGATAGAGCTCCATGACCCCGCGCCGCAGCTGGCGGACCTCGTCGGTGTCGGTCCGGACGACGGCCCCGTCGGAGCACGGCGTGGTGCAGGACGCGGGCTTGCCCTTGCCGTCCTCGATGTCGACGAGGCAGAGGCGGCACGAGCCGAAGGCCTTGAGCGAGTCGGTGGCGCACAGGCTGGGGATCTCGACGCCGGCCTCGCGGGCCGCGCGCATGACCGAGGTGCCCTGGGGCACGGTGACCTCGCGGCCGTCGATGGTCAGGGTGACGGTCGTCCCGCTGCGCATTTCGGGGGTGCCGAAGTCGGGCTCGGGCAGGTATGCCGCGCCCGTCGCCCCGTCGGTGGCACCAGGGGTGACCCCCGGCATACCGGTGATGTCGCCCTCGCGGCTGGCCTGCCCGAGCCGGCTCGCGACCTGCTCGGCGGTGGGGATGGTGGCGGTCATCGCGGGCTCTCCGAAGTCCTCCGGGAAGTGGGTGAGCGCGCTGCGGACCGGGACGGGCGTGAGGCCGCCCATGGCGCACAGCGAGCCGGTGGTCATGGTGGCGCAGAGGTCCTCGAGGAGGACGAAGAGCTGGTCGCGCCCCTCGGCGCCGGCGGGCGTGCTGGTGATCTTGTCGATCGTCTCGACGCCGCGGGTGGAGCCGACCCGGCAGGGGGTGCACTTGCCGCACGACTCCTTGGCGCAGAACTCCATGGCGAAGCGGGCCATCCGCCCCATGTCGACGGTGGCGTCGAAGACGACGACGCCGCCGTGGCCGAGCATGCCGCCGGCCTCGGCGAGCTCCTCGTAGCCCATCGGGACGTCCAGCCTGTCGGCCGGCAGGTAGGCCCCCAGCGGCCCGCCGACCTGCACCGCGCGGACCGGACGGCCGGTTCGGGTGCCGCCGCCGATGTCCTCGACGAGCTCGCGCAGCGTGATACCGAGCGGCGCCTCGAAGACGCCGCCGCGGGCGATGTTGCCGGCCAGCTGGAAGATCTGGGTGCCGCGCGAGCGGCCGACACCGCGGTCGGCATACGCCCTGCCGCCGTCGGCGAGGATCGTCGGGATCGCCGCGAAGGAGAGCAGGTTGTTGACCACGGTCGGACTGCCCCAGAGGCCGTGCAGCGCGGGGATCGGCGGCTTGGCGCGGACCTCGCCGCGACGGCCCTCGAGGGACTCCAGCATGGAGGTCTCCTCGCCGCAGATGTAGGCGCCGGCGCGACGCGCACCTGGAGGCGGAATGCCCGGCCGCTGCCGGCGACGTCGTCGCCGAGGTAGCCGTGCTCGGCA
Organism: Serinicoccus sp. CUA-874; assembly: GCF_001942225.1. Lineage (NCBI taxonomy): Bacteria > Bacillati > Actinomycetota > Actinomycetes > Micrococcales > Ornithinimicrobiaceae > Serinicoccus > Serinicoccus sp. CUA-874. The sequence goes on from NZ_MKJZ01000033.1 coordinate 188,013, forward strand.
GCGACCGCGATGGCGTCACGGAGCCGGGCGATGGCGTCGGGGTACTCGCTGCGGCAGTAGATGTAGCCCTCGGTCGCGCCGACCGTGACCGCCGCGATGGTCATGCCCTCGACGAGGGTGAACGGGTCGGCTTCGGCGAGGATCCGGTCGGCGAAGGTGCCGGAGTCGCCCTCGTCGAGGTTGCAGGCGACGAACTTCTGGTCGCTGTCCGCCTCCAGGACGGTGCGCCACTTGATGCCGGTGGGGAAGCCCGCGCCGCCGCGGCCGCGCAGGCCCGAGGTGAGCACTTCCTCGACGACCTCGGCCGGGTCGAGCTCGAGCGCCCGCCGGAGCCCGGCCCAGCCGCCCTGGGCCTCGTAGGCGCCGAGGTCGGTCGGCTCGGCCAGCCCGATCCGCGCCAGGCTCACCCGGTCCTGCCCGGTGAGCCACGGGTCGTCGTCGACCACCCCGATGCAGGTCTCGTGATCGGCGCCGGTGAGCATCCCCGCCCCGACCAGGTCGGGTATGCCGTCGGCCGTGACCGCGGCGTAGCCACCCGCCCGCGCTCGGTCTCGACCTCGACGAGCGGCTCGCGCCAGAGCATGCCCCGGGTGCCGTTGCGCCGGACGGTGACTCCCTCGACCTGCGCGAGGGCCGCGGCGACCTCGTCGGCACCGACGGCGCGGGCCGAGGAATCCTGCGGCACCCAGACGGTGGTCATGGGGACCACCCCGACTCCGCGGCGGCCAGGTCGTCGGCGGTGACACGACCCCGGAGGCGCCCGTCGACGCTGGCGCTGGGTCCGAGCGCGCAGTTGCCGAAGCAGAAGACCTCGCGCACCTCGACGTCGTCCCGCCCGGCGAAGCGCTCCTGCGCCGCGGTGTAGAGGTCCGCGGCACCGACCGCCTGACAGGCCTCGGCACGGCATACCTGCACGGTGTGCTCGGGCGGTGGGGTGCGCCGGAAGTCGTGGTAGAAGCTCACCGTCCCGTGGACCTCGGCGACCGAGAGGTTGAGGACGTCGGCGATCTCGGCGACGTCCTCGTCGCGACGTAGCCGTGCGCGGCCTGCACGGCGTGCAGGATCTCCAGGAGCGGCCCCCGCTCCCCCGCCTGTCGCGCCGCGATCTCCCGGACTGACTCCGCCCGGGCCGACCGGGGCGTCATCTCCTCGGTCTGCTGCCGACCAGCACGTGGCACGTCGTGCCTCCCGTCGTTGGGTATGCCCCAACTCTACGTCGCCTCGTTCCTGGCGTGCCACAAACGGCCGAGACGCCCGCACCGTCCACGTCACTGAGAACCGGATCGACAAGAGAGCGTTCGGTAGTCGAGCTGGACCCACGATGTGTCTTGGCGTCGGGATAGTCCTCTGGACGGGGGCCTCCGCGTGGGCACTCTGGCTGGTCATCAGCGCAGGCGGGCGCGCCAAAGCTCTCATGAATCCGTGTGATGCCTTCCCTTTCCGCCGCGAATCTTCGGAGTGCCCGCTTCGAGGTGGACTGGTCCGAGCGCCACAGCTTCGAGGGCTACGAGCGGTTCCACTGCCGGGACGGTTTCGACAACCGGATCGAGCTCATGGCGCCGGGGCAGGAGCGGAGCGGGCGAGCCTGACGGTGACGCTGCGGGACGGCGTCCCGCGACGACTCAGCCGGGAGCGACCTCGTCGCCGACCGTCACCTGCGCCGGCGCGTCGTCCAGCCCGACCGGCACGAGCCTGATGCCGAACCACGTCTTGCCGTCCCACCGGCGGTGCTGGGCCAGCGTCCGGATCGGCTCCTTGCCGGTCTCCAGCGTCTCGCCGTCGATCTGCGTCATGACGCACCGGTCGCACAGCTCGGTGCGGCGGTAGCGGACCTCCCCGATCGTCACGAACTCCCAGTCGTCCTCGGCGAAGGCGCTCTCCCCGTCGATCACGACGTTGGGCCGGAACCGCGACATCGGCACCGGCTCGCCACCTCCCCCGAGGATCCAGTCGCCCACCCGCGTCAGCGACACCTCGCTGGTCAGCAGGATCGGCCCGGCGTCGGCGAGCGACATGGCCTCACCCTCCTGCCCACCGTGCGCGCCGGAGATGCGCCGCACGGCCGGGTCCTCCTGCCAGACCAGCCGCAGCTCCCGCCCGACCTTCTCGGAGATCCACTCGCTGACGTCCGCGTCCGCGGGCGGCGCGAAGCCCTGCCGCGAGTGGCCGACCGCCACCACCGGCACCCCGAGCGGGGTCTCCACCAGGATCGAGTCACCGTCACGCGCGGCGATCCGGATCGTCTCCTCGTCGACCTGTCGCGCGGTCAGCCCCAGCAGCCCGTGGCACTCGCGCGCGGTCACCGGGAAGCCGTCGGGACCAACCACGCCCCAGCGCCGGTCCCCCGCCAGCCCCCACGGCTCGACGCCCGAGGTGTCCACCGCCTCCCCGGCGAAGGACTTGACGGGATACCTCCACAGCTCGGTCACGCGCATACCTCAGCCTGCCACGCGCCCGTCCTGCGCTGGTCGACGCGCACCCGGTGTACAGGACCCATGACGACGCAGTCTCAGACCGCCCCCGACTCCCGCGCCGGGTGGAGCCTGGTCGGCCCCGGCCTCATCGTCGCCGCGACCGGTGTCGGCGCCGCCGACCTGGTGGCGACGGTCATCGCCGGGCAGCGGTTCGGGTATGCCCTCCTCTGGGCGGTCATCGTCGGCTGCCTGATGAAGGTGGTCCTGGTGGAGGGCGCCGGCCGCTACTCGCTCGCCACCGGCAACACGATCTACGAGGGCTGGGCGACGCTCGGCCGCTGGACGACGTGGTACTTCGCGCCCTACATCGTCATCTGGGGCTTCGTCTACGGCGCCGCCGCCATGGCAGGGACGGGACTGCCGCTCGCGAGCCTCTTCCCGGCGCTGTCCGTCACCTGGTGGGGCATCCTGTCCGGCCTCGTCGGTGCGGCGCTGGTGTGGTTCGGCCGGTATGCCCTCTTCGAGAAGGTCTGTGCGGCGCTGGTCGGCCTGATGTTCGTGACGATGTTCGTCGCCGCGCTGCTCACGCTCCCCAACATCCCCGAGCTCGTGACCGGCCTCGTCCCCCGGATCCCCGAGGGCGGGCTCATCAACGTCCTGTCCGTCGCGGGCGGGGTGGGCGGCACGATCACGCTGGCCGCCTACGGCTACTGGATCCGGGAGAAGGGGTGGACCACCCCGGGGCACATGCGGGTCATGCGGCTCGACAACGCCGTCGCCTACACCGTGACCGGCATCTTCGTCATCTCGACCCTGATCGTCGGCGCCGAGCTGCTCTACTCCGCCGGCATCGCGGTCGAGACCGGCGACGAGGGTCTGCTCGACCTCTCCGAGGTGCTCCGGGACCGCTATGGCGCGTGGGCCGGCACCGTCTTCCTCGTCGGCTTCTGGGCCGCCGCGATGAGCTCGCTGGTCGGCGTGTGGAACGGCGTCTCGATGATGTTCGCCGACTTCGTCGGCCACGCGCGCAAGCTGCCCAAGGACGACCCGAGCGTGCGCCTCGGCGGGACCTGGTACAAGGCCTACATCCTCTGGCTGACCTTCCCGCCGATGATCATGCTCTTCCTCGGCCGCCCGGTGTGGCTCATCCTGGCGTACGGCGTGCTCGGCGCCTTCTTCATGCCGTTCCTCGCCGTCACCCTGCTCTGGATCCTCAACACGGCCCGGACCCCGAAGGAGTGGCGCAACGGCCCGGTCGTCAACGTCCTCATGGGCGTCTGCGCCCTGCTGTTCGCCTGGCTCGCGGTCACCCAGGTGCAGGGCGCCGTCGAACGGGCCCTCGGAGGGTGACCCCGCAAGCGACCGGCCGGGGGGCCGTCCGGTCGCCGGCCGGGGGCCCGGCCAGGGTGTGAGGTCCGGGACCTACGGCCGGGGCGATGTACGACCTCAAGTAGTAGCATGGTCGTAGTCGGACGACAGGAGCAGATGATGAGCGACTCGCCCACGACCACCCTCTCCGAGCGGGAGTGCTGGGACCTCCTCGGCCAGCACGAGTTCGGCCGCCTGGCCCACCACCTCACCGACGAGGTGCACATCGCCCCGGTCAACTACGCCGTCGACCGGGACCGCCTCGTCTTCCGCACCGCGGAGGGCTCCAAGCTGCTCGGTGTGGTGATGGACTCCGACGTCGCCTTCGAGATCGACCAGGTCGACGACGACGCGGAGACCGCCTGGAGCGTCGTCGCCCGCGGCACCGCGGGCATCCTCGAGGGGCAGGAGGCCCGCGAGGTCGACAACCTGCGGCTGCGGCCGTGGGTCGGCACGGAGAAGTTCAACGTCGTCGCGATCACCGTGACGGAGGTCAGCGGGCGCAGCTTCGCTCTGAGCCGGCCGTGGAGGCATCTGCGGCGGCACGGCTGACGCGCAGCGCCGCCACGACGTAGCTCACCGCGCCCAGCCAGACCGCGACGACCACCGGCCGGACCCCACCCGCCCCCTCCGGTGGCGTCGGGGAAGCCGGCGACGAGCCCGAGCGAGGCGAGGAAGCGACGGCGCAACGGCTGGCCCCGGCCGCCGACCAGATCGCCGTCGGCGACGTCATCCGCGCCGTCGACGGCACGTTCGCTCCCCCGGTGTCCGCGCTGCTGGACCAGCCGGACGCCTGGGAGAGCCGCTGAGGCGCGGCGACCGGGAGCCTCCACGTCACGGGAGAGCCTCCTCGCGGAGGCTCTCCTGTGTCATGCCGGCGCTCAGTGCGTGCGAGGCTCCTCAGTCGCCGGAGTCCATGCCCTTGCTGATGAGGTCCATGACCGAGGAGTCGGCCAACGTGGTGACGTCGCCCACCTCGCGGTTCTCGGCGACGTCCTTGAGCAAGCGGCGCATGATCTTGCCCGAGCGGGTCTTGGGCAGCTCGGGCACGACCATGATCTGACGCGGCTTGGCGATGGCGCCGATCTCCTTGGCGACGTGCTGGCGCAGCTCGGCCACGAGGTCCTGCCCCTCGCCGGCCTCGTCGGCCTCCTCGACAGCCTCCTGCCGCAGGATGACGAAGGCGCAGATCGCCTGACCGGTCGTCTCGTCCGCCGCACCGACGACCGCCGCCTCGGCGACCTTCGGGTGGCTGACCAGCGCCGACTCGATCTCAGCGGTCGACATCCGGTGGCCGGAGACGTTCATGACGTCGTCGACCCGGCCGAGCACCCAGATGTTGCCGTCCTCGTCCAGCTTGGCACCGTCCCCGGCGAAGTACATGTCCTCGAACCGGCTCCAGTAGGTCTCCTTGTAGCGCTCCGGGTCGCCCCAGATCCCGCGCAGCATCGACGGCCAGGGGTCGGTGACCACGAGGTAGCCGCCGGACCCCTTCTCCACCGGCTGCCCCATGTCGTCGACGACCACGGCGTTGATGCCCGGGATGGGGTGCTGGGCCGAGCCGGGCCGGGTCTCGGTGACGCCGGGGATCGGGGAGATCATGATGCCGCCGGTCTCGGTCTGCCACCACGTGTCGACGATCGGGCAGCGGCCCCCGCCGATGACCTCCCGGTACCACATCCACGCCTCGGGGTTGATCGGCTCACCGACCGACCCGAGCAGCTTGAGGCTGGAGAGGTCGAACTTCTCCGGGATCTCCTTGCCCCACTTCATGAAGGTCCGGATGGCCGTGGGCGCGGTGTAGAGGATCGTCACCTTCTTGTCCTGGACGATCTCCCAGAACCGGCCCTGGTGCGGGGTGTCCGGCGTGCCCTCGTACATCACCTGGGTCGCGCCCAGCGTCATCGGCCCGTAGACGATGTAGGAGTGCCCCGTCACCCAGCCGACGTCGGCGGTGCACCAGTAGACGTCGGTCTCCGGGTGGATGTCGTGCACGACGTGCGAGGTGTAGGCCGTCTGCAGCAGGTAACCCCCGGTGGTGTGCACGATGCCCTTGGGCTTCCCGGTCGTGCCGGAGGTGTAGAGGATGAACAGCGGGTGCTCGGCGTCGAAGGCCTGCGCCTCGTGGGTCGCGTCGGCCGCCTCGAGCGCCTCGTGCCACCAGACGTCGCGGCCCTCGGTCCACTCGACGTCCTGCTCGGTGCGTCGCACCACGAGGACGTGCTCGACGGGGGTGTCCCCCTCCAGCGCGCCGTCGACCACGGACTTGAGCCCGGAGGGCGTGCCGCGGCGGTAGCCGCCGTCGGCGGTGATGACGACCTTGCTGTCGGCGTCGGCGATGCGGCTGCGCAGGGCGTCGGAGGAGAAGCCGCCGAAGACGACGGAGTGCGGCGCGCCGAGCCGGGCGCAGGCCAGCATGGCGACGGCGGCCTCGGGCACCATCGGCAGGTAGATCATCACCGTGTCGCCCTCGCCCACGCCGAGGTCGGTGAGCGCGTTGGCGGCCCGCTGCACCTGCTCGTGCAGCTCGGCATACGTGATGTCGCGGGTGTCGTCCTCGGGCTCGCCGACCCAGTGGATCGCGACCCGGTCGCCGTGCCCGGCCTCGACGTGCCGGTCGACCGCGTTGACGCAGGCGTTGAGCCGGCCGCCGACGAACCACTTGGCGAAGGGCGCCTCGGACCAGTCGAGCACCTGGTCGAAGTCGGTCTCCCAGTCCAGGTAGGTCCGCGCCTGCTCGGCCCAGAAGCCCTCCCGGTCCTCCCGGGCCCGGTCGAACAGCTCGCTCGAGCCGTTGGCCTGGGCGGCGAACTCATCGCTCGGGGCGAAGGTGCGCTCCTCGTGCAGCAGGTTGGACAGTCCCTCGTCGGACATCGGTGCTCCTCGCGCTCGGGGTCGGTCCCGAGTATGCCGTGCCCCACCCCCGGGGCGCAGGTCCGGCCGGTCACCGGGTGCTGATCCTGCGGCGAGCGGCGCCCGACGCGCGCCCGGCGGCCGGCATCCTCCGCACCTGCGTGAAGCCTGGGAGAATCCCGGGTGGGTCACCCATGCGGGCGTGCTAGTTTCCGCGGCTTGCACACCCGCACCCGACCAGGGAGATGGACGATGTCCGCTCGACGGAAGCTCGCCACGATCAGCCTAGGCCTGACCATCAGCCTCGCCGGCCTCACCGCGTGCAGCACCGACGGCGGTGGCGACGGCGACGCTGCCGCCGCGAGCAGCAGCAGCCCCGCGCCGGACGACGCCGCCAGCAGCAGCGCAGCGCCGGAGCTCCCAGAGGCCATGCCCGAGCCGGACCTGAGCGAGGTCCCGGACCCGGTCGCCACGGTCAACGGGGAGGACGTGGCCAAGGACGAGTTCGCCACCTACTACGAGAGCCAGTTCGCCAGCGCCTCCGGGCAGGCGCAGATGAGCGGCGAGGAGCTGGACACCGAGCAGCTCCAGGCCGACACCCTCGACACCGTCGTCGACAGCGTGCTGCTGCGGCAGGCGGCGGAGGAGGCCGGCCTCGAGCCCACCGAGGAGGAGGTCGACGGGCTGCTCGAGGAGCTCGCGACCGGCAACGGCCTGGAGTCCGTCGAGGAGTTCCTCGGCGTCCTCGAGGAGCAGGGCATGGACGAGGAGACGGCGCGCCGGGAGGCCAGCGCCCAGCTCGCGATCCAGGCCTACGTCGAGGAGGAGGCGCAGGTCGAGGACCCCTCGGATGAGGAGCTGCGGGACTACTACGACGAGCTCGTCGCCCAGCAGGAGGAGGCGGCCCCCGAGGGTGAGTCGGGCGCGAGCGGCACCGCTGCCCCGGAGCCCGAGATCCCCGAGTTCGACGAGGTCAAGGACCAGCTCGCCGAGCAGCTCCGGGCCGAGGAGCAGGCCGCCGCCACCGACGAGCTCATCGCGGCCCTGCGCGAGGACGCGGAGATCACCAGCCACCTCTGACCCGCCAGGTCAGACCGTGAGGTCCTCCGGGGTGTGCAGCCGCACCAGCGTGCGCGCCGCTCCCGGGGGGATCCCGGACGGGGTGAGCAGCGAGACCCCGACCATCACCCCGCAGACCAGCGGCACGATCCAGGCCGCCGGCTGGGCCAGCAGGGCCGAGGCCCACCCCTGCGACCCCTCGGCCAGCACGGTGCTGGCGACCGCACCGGTCGCCAGCACCGTGCCCGTCACGAGCCCGGCGGTCGCACCCTGCACCGACAGCCGGGGCCACCACACGCCGAGCGCCAGGAGCGGGAAGAACGTCGAGGCCGCGATGACGAAGGCCAGCGTCACGAAGGCCGCCAGCGGCACCTCGGGGAAGACCCCGACCCCGGCCACCGGCACGAGCACGGCCAGCACCGCGGCGATCCGGAAGCCGGCGACCTCCGAGGCGTCGCCCGGCACCACCCGGGCCAGGACCGGCCGCACGACGTCCTGGTTGAGCACGCCGGTCACGGCGAGAGCCAGCCCGGAGGAGGTGGAGAGGAAGGCCGCGAAGGCCCCGCCGGCCAGGGCGGCGAGGAGGAGCTCCGCGCCCAGCCCGGGCAGCACCTCCGCGGGGAGCCGCAGCACCACCGTGTCCGGCCGCTCCCCCGCTCCCAGGGTGGGCAGGTAGGCCCGCCCGAGGAGGGCATACACGACGGTGACGACGTAGAACAGGCCGAGCAGCACGAGCACCCGCACCGTGGTGCGGCGGGCGGCGGTGCCGTCGGGGTTGGTGTAGTAGCGCACGACGACGTGCGGCAGCCCCATCGTCCCGAGCGCCAGCGCGAGCACCAGCGACAGGGTGCGGTAGAGCGCGTGCCCACCGCCCGCGGGGCCGCCGCCCGGCAGCACCCAGCTCTGCGCGACGTCCAGGCCGGGCCCCTGGCTGCCCCACCACACGGCGAGCAGGATGCCCGCGGGGACCGCGAGCGCGGTGAGCTTGATCCAGTACTGCACCGCCTGCACCAGGGTGATCGAGCGCATACCCCCTGCCGCGACGGACAGCACCACGACGACCACGACGACGACCGGACCCAGCCACAGCGGCGCGCCGGACACCAGCCGGAGCGTGAAGCCGGCGCCCTGCAGCTGCGGCACGAGGTAGAGCCAGCCGATGAAGACGACCAGGACCGAGCACAGGTGGCGCACCAGGCGGGACTCGAGCCGGGCCTCGGCGAAGTCGGGCAGCGTGTAGGCCCCCGAGCGGCGCAGCGGGGCGGCGACGAGCACGAGCAGCACGAGGTAGCCGACGGTGTAGCCGATCGGGTACCACAACGCGTCCACGCCCTGGTCGTAGATCAGCCCGGCGACGCCGAGGAAGCTGGCGGCGGAGAGGTACTCCCCGCCGATCGCGGCGGCGTTGCGCTGCGGCGAGACCGCGCGGCCGGCGACGTAGAAGTCGCTGGTCCGCCGAGACAGCCGCAGCGCGAAAGCGCTCAGCGCGACCGTGACCAGGCAGACGAGCAGCACGGCGCCACCGGCGAGGCTGGCGGCCACGGCTCAGCGCTCCTGCGCGGTCGCGGAGAGCCGGCGCTCGACCCGGGTCGCCGCCCGGGTGTACCACGCGGCGAGCGCGACGAGGACGGGATAGACGAGGACCGCGAGCACCGGCCAGACGACGGGGACCCCGGCGAGCCGGACGTCCCGCGCGGCAGGCAGGACGGCATACAGGACGGGTATGCCTCCCAGGACCAGCGCGAGCCCGGCCAGCACGAGCAGCGCGAGCCGGAGCTGGGCCCGCAGCAGACCACGCAGGTAGAGCTCACCGGCCCCGGTCTGCTCGACGAGGGACGCGGCGAGCGGACGGCGGCGTGCGGTGGTGGCGCCCCGGCGGGAGGAGGTGACGCGGACCCGCGCGCCGTGCTGCCCGCTCATCCGCCGGTCGCGAGCACCCGCTCGCGCACCGCCCGTGCGTGCCGGCGGGCGACCGGCAGCTCGGGGCCGTCGGGCAGCAACCGGAGCGCGAGCCGGCCCTGCCCCTGGCGGACCTGCCCGACGTGGGCGAGGTTGACGAGGGTGGAGCGGTGGATGCGGACGAAGCCGGCGTCGGCCCAGCGGGTCTCCAGCGTGGTGAGCGGCACCCGGAGCAGGTGCGAGGCTGAGCCGGTGAAGAGCCGCACGTAGTCGCCCTGGGCCTGGACGTAGCGGACCGCGGAGCGGCGGACGAACCGCGTGACGCCACCGAGCTCGACCGCGATCCGCTCCTCGGCCGGATCACCGGGCCCGCCTGACGCGGGGTCGGGAGCCTGCGCGGATCCGGTCGCGCTGCGCTGGGCCAGCGCCGCGACGACCCGGTCGACCGCCTGCGCGAGCCGCGCCGGGGGGACCGGCTTCATGACGTAGTCGACCGCCTGCACCGCGAAGGCGTCCACGGCGTGCTCCTCGTGGGCGGTGACGAAGACGACGAGGGGCGGGTGCTCGGACCGGGCGACCACCCGGGCCAGCTCCATGCCGTCGAGACCCGGCATGGAGATGTCGGAGAAGACGACCTCGACCTTCCCGCCCTCCAGCACCCGCAGAGCGTCGGCACCGGAGCCGACCGGCTGCACGCTCTCGCACCGCCCGTCCCGCTCGAGCAGGAAGGTCAGCTCGGAGAGGGCAGGCGGTTCGTCGTCGACGACGAGAGCGCGCATGCCGGCCATCGTAGGGCGGCGCACACGGGGCGGCGTCGGGTCACACCATCCAGAGGCGGGGTGCGGGCAGTTGCCTCATCGCGCTGTCCCGGGTCACCAGGGTCGCGGACTCGACGATGCCCTGGGCCACGAGCAGCCGATCGAATGGGTCACGGTGCTGCCAGCTCATGGACCCCGCCAGCAATGCATGCGTCCCGGTGATGGGAAGCTCTTCGGCACCGATGTCGGCCAGGCGGCGCGCCCAGGCGTCCACCAGCCCCGGGGCGACCAGCTTGCCGAGTCGCACCTTCGTCGCTACCTCCAGGGCCGACACTGCGGAGACGAGCAGGACGTTGCGACGGTCGGCGAGGTGGCTTCGCTGCTCCTCGTCCAGCTGTCCAGGATCCCCGATCAGCCACAGCAGTACGTGGGTGTCCAGCAGGTACGTCACTCCCACCGGTCGAGCTCCTCCTCAGGGAGCGAGTCATCGAAGTCCGCCGGAACGGTGATCTCCATGGGGCCGAGCGCGCGGCGGCGCAGCGACGACCGGTCGCAGCTCGGCGATCGGGACTCCCGCCCGGGAGATGGTCACCCGCTCTCCCGCCTCCACTCGGGCCAGGAGCCGCGACAGATGCGTCTTGGCCTCTTGGACATTGACAGTCTTCATGCTTCTAGTCTGGTTGGTCTGGTCAACGTGGTCAAGAGCTCATGCGTCCGGGTGGACGCCGGGGGCATACTTCGGCACCCGGAACGTCACCTTGGTGCCCAGGCCGGGAGCGGTCTCGACGACGAGGCCGTGGTCGTCGCCGTAGACCTGGCGCAGCCGGGCGTCGACGTTGCCCAGGCCCATCCCCTCGCCGCCGCTGCCGTCCGCCGCCGCGGACTCCCCGTCCAGGGCGCGCCGGACCAGCTCGGGGTCGGAGCCGACGCCGTCGTCCTCCACGGCGATCTCGGCCAGGTCGCCGAGGTCGGTGCCGGTGATCGTCACCGTGCCGACCCCCTCCTTGCCGGCCAACCCGTGCCGCACGGCGTTCTCCACCAGCGGCTGCACCGCGAGATAGGGCACCGCGACCGGCAGCACCTCCGGAGCGATGAGCAGATTGACCCGCAGCCGCTCACCGAAGCGCGCCTGCTCCAGCACGAGGTAGCGCTCGACGTTGCGCAGCTCGTCGGCGAGGGTCGTGTAGACGCCGCCGCGGCGCAGGGCATACCGGGTGAAGTCGGCGAACTCGAGCAGCAGCTCGCGCGCGCGGTCGGGGTCGGTGCGCACGAAGGAGGCGATCGCGCCGAGCGAGTTGTAGATGAAGTGGGGGCTGATCTGGGCGCGCAGGCTGCGCAGCTCGGCCTCCATCGCCCGGGTCCGCTCGCGGTCGAGCTCGCCCAGCTCGAGCTGGCCGCTCACCCAGGTGGCGAGCTGCTCGGTCGCCCGGGCCAGGCCCGCGGAAGGGCGCGGGGAGTATGCCGCGAGCGCGCCGATGACGCGGTCGTCGACCACGAGCGGGGCGACGACCCCGGCGCGGACCGGGCACTCCGGCACCTCACACGGCAGGTCGGCCCGGGTCAGGACGGCCACGTCACCGCTGGCGAGGACCCGGGCGGCGTGACCCGCGGCCTGCTCGCGGTGATGGTCCCCGAGGCCGGACCAGGCCAGCGCCTGCTGGCTGTCGCAGACCGCGAGCGCGGTCGCGCCGAGCATGGTGCGCAGGTGCCGGGCGGCGGGGTCGGCGTGGCTCTCGGTGAAGCCGGCGCGCAGGCTTCGGCCGGCCTGGGCACCGGAGCGCAGCGTCTCGTAGGTCTGCTGGTCGGTCTCGGAGAGAAAGCCGCGGGCCGTGCGGCGCCGCCACCACCACGCGACCAGGTGCACCAGCACGACCACGGCGAGCACCAGCAGGGCGGTGGGCAGGTGCAGGTCGCCGGGCATGGCCGGACCTACTCGCCGAGGGATCGGCGGCAGGGTCCGGTCACAGGGCCTGCCAGGTCGCCGCTGCGCCCGGCCGGGCATCGACGAGGGCTACTCGCCGAGCCAGACGTAACGGGCCAGCAGCAGCGCCGCGACGATGTAGAGGATCCAGTGGACCTCCTTGGCCTTGCCGGTCAGGGCCTTGATCGCGCAGTAGCTGATGATGCCCATCGAGACGCCGTTGGCGATGGAGAAGGTCAGCGGCATCACCATGATCGTGAGGAAGGCAGGCACGCCCTCGGCCACCTGGTCCCACTCGATGTGCCGGATACCGTCCATCATCAGCGCGCCGACGAGCACCAGGGCCGGTGCCGTCGCGGCCCCCGGGACCACCCCGGCGAGCGGCCACAGGAACAGCGAGAGGCCGAAGAGCAGCCCGGTCACGGTGGCGGTGAGGCCGGTGCGCCCGCCCTCCTCGATGCCGGACGCGCTCTCGACGTACGCCGTGGTCGTCGACGTCCCCATCGCGGCGCCGAATGTGCAGGCCAGGCCGTCCATGGAGAAGACCGTCTTGGCGCGCGGCATGTCACCCTTCTCGTCCAGGTAGCCCGAGCGCTGGGCCAGGCCGGTCAGCGTGCCGGTGGCGTCGAAGAAGTCCACGAAGAAGAAGGTGAAGACGACGCTGAGCAGGCCGAGGCCGAGCGCGCCCATGATGTCCATCTGACCGACGAGGTCCGAGGGCCACACCGGCGCACCGACGATGCCGTCGGTGAACCCGCCGAAGGCCGCCGGGGACCCGTCCGCTCCCGTGTAGACCTCGGCCCGGGTGACGATCGCCAGCAGCGAGGTCACGAGGATGCCCCAGAGGATCGCGCCCTTGACCCGCAGCTGCAGCAGCACCGCGGTGAAGATGAGGCCGATGACCGCCAGCCAGGCGCTCGGGGCTCCCAGGTCGCCGAGCCCGACGAGGGTGGCCTCGTTGGCGACGACGATGCCGGCGCTGCGCAGCCCCAGCAGGGCCAGGAAGGAGCCGATGCCGGCGGTGATCGCCAGCTTGAGCCCCATGGGTATGCCCTGGACGATCGCCTTCCGCACACCGAGCACGCTGAGCATGACGAAGAGGACGCCGGAGATGAAGACGGCGCCGAGCGCGGTCTGCCAGGCCACTCCCATCCCGAGGACGACGGTGAAGGCGAAGAAGGCATTGAGCCCCATCCCGGGAGCCTGCGCGAAGGGGTAGCGCGCGATAAGCCCCATGACGAGCGAGCCGAACATCGCGGCGATGCAGGTCACCGAGAGGAGCTGGACGAAGGTGGTCGGGCCCACGTCGATGGCGTTGCCGAGCACGTTGGGGTTGACGAAGATGATGTAGCTCATCGTCAGGAAGGTCGTCAGCCCCGCCCGCAGCTCGATCGGCACGGTGGAACCCGAGGAGCTGATGCCGAAGAAGCGGTCGAGCCCGTTCTTGGGCTCGGTGGGCGCGCCGGCACGTGCTGCGTCGCTGCCCCGGACGAGCCCGCCGCGGTGGTCGGCCTGCTGCGCGGCGACCTCGGCCCGCGAGGTGTCGTGGGTGCCGGTGTCGAGCTGGTCGGGGGTGGCCGAGTGCGGATCGGCCAGCGAGCCGCCCTCGGTGGGCGGACGGTCAGGGTCGTGCGTGGACATGGCTGCTCCTTGGGGTATGCGTGGTGCTGGCAGGTGCGTGGCCGGCCACGAGCCGGCCCCCCACCCAGGTGGCGGCGACGTCTCCCGGGGTGCCCAGGACGAAGATCCGGGCCAGCCTCTCAGAGTCTCCGGGCGCGTGCCGCAGTGCCGTGTCCAGCGTGCTGCCGGCGGGCGGTGCGAGCCAGGCCGCGTCGAACTCCTTGCCGACGCCGAAGTCGCCGACCTGCTTCCCGAGACCGAGCGCGCCGGCCCCGGCGGCGGTGGCGAGGTAGAGCAGGTGCGCGGGGGTGAGCGGCACCCCGTCGGCGCCGAGCAGCTGCTGGAGGTAAAAGGCCTGCAGGCCCTCCTTGAGCATGTTGAACCCGGCACCGGCACCGACGTCGGACCCCAGCGCGACGGCCACCCTGGCGTCGAGGTGGCGCCGCAGCGGGAACATCCCGCTGCCGAGGGCGGCGTTGCTCGTCGGGCAGTGCGACACCGCGGCACCGCTGGCGGCCAGGAGACGCAGCTCGTCCTCGCCCGGGATGACGTTGTGCGCCAGCACCGAGCGGGGACCGACCAGCCCGTGCCGGGCATACGTGTCGAGGTAGTGCTGACAGGTCGGGAAGAGCTCGGCGACGGTGCTGATCTCGCGCAGGTTCTCGTTGATGTGGCTGGTGAACCACAGATCGTCCCGGCTGCGCAGCAGGTCCTCGCAGACGCTCAGGATCGCCTCGCTGGTGGACAGCGAGAAGCGGGGGGTCACGGCATACCGCAGCCGGCCCTGCCCCGCGCCGTGCCAGCGCTCGATGAGGGCGGCGCCCTCGGCGGCGGCGGTCGCGGGGTCGGTGTGCAGCTCCGGGCGCAGGAGCCGGTCGGAGAGCACCTGGCCTGCGGTGATCCGCAGCCCTGAGCGCTCAGCCCGCTCGAAGAGCGCTTCGACGGCGGGCGCGAAGTGCGAGCCGAAGACGAGCGCGGTGGTCGTCCCGGCCATCGCGAGCCCGTCGAGGAACTCACCGGCGACGGCCGCGGCGTAGTCGCGGTCGGCCAGCCGGGCCTCCTCCGGGAGGGCGCACTCCTAACGGCCCTTTCAAGACCTGACGGACAGAAGTCTGTGAAAATCCTTTTCCGTCATGTGGAGTCGCGCGGTCGGTTGGGCTGCTCAAAAGTCGCCCCGCTCACGGGTACCGAGCCGCTGACCCTTTCGGGCCGGGCTTTCGAGCACATGCTGTCGTCGCGGGACGGGAGCACGCGGCTGAGCCGCGCGCCGGTCCACGACGCCGGCAGCGGGGACACTCTGAGCCGACTCGTCAACTGAGAGCCCCTTCGTCACTCGACAGACCGTCCGTTGACGAACCGGCTCACAGACAAGACGTCCGATCGGGACCGGGGTTGCCTGACTCGAAAACGGTCGTCACCGCGCCGCCAGAACTTGAATCCGTCATGCGAGTAAACGAGAGGTTATGAGTCGATCCCGGGCAACTCGATGGGAGGGCTACCCAGGTCATCCGCCGACCTATGCATGGATCCACCGGGGTTGATGCCGCCAGCGGGGACGCCGGCTACCTGCGCCTACGCACGCACCCCAAGGGACTGACGAGGCCTGGACCACCCAGCGGCGCACGGTCTCTTTCCCCAGTCTTTCTCGGCGGGCGACGGCCTCAGCGGTAGCGATGAGCGAGGACCACGCGCCTGGTGCTTCTGCACCAGACGCACGCACCGTTCGTTGACCTTCGGATCGATCTTCTTTCAACATAAACTGCATCCTTCCAAGTCACGAGGACGCGACATGAAACCCGGGGCGCCTCACTACTGCTCTAAGGCTCCGCTGGTATTGATACGTTGAGTGGAACTTTCCGCGCGGCCAACAGTTGCCGCTGCCCATCGCTATAGCGTCCACTATGGCACCTTTTTGGCGGATAGGATGGCACCGCCGCCTAGTAGCAGCACAGGGCCTATCCAGAGCACGGCCTCGGCCGACATCAGCACGGACCATGCCAGCAACGGTGAACTTGCGGGAGTCACGACTGCTCCGAGAGCGAGCGACGCAACCACTGGAGCTGCGCTGGCTGCGGATCCCAACACGGACCCGAGGATCAGTCCGATGCCCGTGTAGGCGGCAAGGTTGCGGACCGCTGAGATTGCTGCATCCGGATGCCACCAGATGCCACCCAGAAAGATTGCGGCTGTCGTAGTCAAGACCACCAGGCCAATCAGATGTGCGCGAAGCGAAACACGGCGCCAAGACATAGCTTCCCAGTCGAGCAGGGGCGCGCGGACCAGCGCCGTGATGGCTCCAGCAGCGAAGCTGGGGGCCACTAAAGCCACTGCAGGAGACGCGTCCGCCAGGTTTGGCAATGGAGCCACCAGGTTTCCAGCAAACTGCACCGCCAGGATCGAAACACACCATAACGCAACGACTGCCGACGTGAGCCGGACGCGGATCAAGAAACCCATTGGCTAATCAACCAACGTTCGAGGAGGTTCACAAGAGATCAGGTCCCGCTGCCACTGTCGGAGAATGCCTTCCCCGCCGTCCTCAAGCCCTTCAAGCTTAGCGAGGATCTTATCAGCCTCCGGCCCGGGGCCAATTGGTGCCGCACCGACGTTAGCTCGCTCCATGAGCCATGCGGTCGTAACCGGCCGCAGTTCGTAGAGCAACAAGGCGCCATCATCATCAAGGTCGCCGCTGATTCTGCGGAGGCATTCGGAGGTCGGCTCAGGCGTGATGCTTGAGGCCAGCGAGTAAGCAAGCGCAGTGCTTGGCAGGTCCGAACGGACGTTTAGCGGCACCAGTGGCCAAGACGTAGTTTCCGAGGTCTCAACGAACCTAGTCGGTAGTACAAAGCCGGCATCCTCTGCTGCCGCTAGCACCGCCTCCACGGCGGGGATCGCGTCTTGAAGTGCCGCCTCGTGTTCCGGCCACACGCATACATTGGTTGTCTCAAGATTTCGACAGGCCGGGTCCCCCCCTCTTGCGCGAGTCGCCTCATATCCAAGCGAATCCACCGTCACCACCGAAAGGCCACCTAGGACCAGGGCGACAAGGCTGCTTCCCAACGCAAGGCGGGCGTGACCCGTTAATGACCCGCCGGCTGCCAGGACGAGTAGTGTCAGGGCTAGCATAAGCATCAGGGAACTCACGACCATTCGGGGGTCGAGCACTTGGTCAATGCGGCAGCATCCTGAGGTCAGCCCGAACAAGTGCCTCAACCACGGTGGGTCGAACGCCGGCGGGAAACCGACCAGGACGTAAGGGACGACAACTGACAGTGGTGCGGTGCCTCGCAAAGGCCCCAGTCGACCAACAACAGATCCGAAAATGGTCGAGAATGAGGCCCAGGCGACCGCAACTCCGAAAAGGCTCCAAGAGAATTGGCCGACACCACCGGCCCCTACTAGTTGAAGAACTCCCGCAAGGATTAGGGCCGCACCACCCAGGACAGCAGGGCCAACACTGACGGCGACGAAGCGGGACCGACCAAGTGGCCGATCGAGAATGCCGGAAATGTGCAGACGACGAGCGCTTACGCACGCACCCAAGGCGAGAACGGGGTAGACGAGTATCATTGACTCGCTGGCTCGCACTTGTGCCGCCAGTGGATAACCCGGCTCAACAGGGAACGTGGTTGACCAGGTAAGCGCGACAGCAATTAGCAGAAATGGAAACACCCAGGGCAATCCACTGAGGTGTAGCAGGGTTCTGGGAGTCATAGCTCATCCTGTATGAGCGCGGCCCTATACCGCTTCATCCACCTGGTCTGCTCCCCGGCCCCGGCCACGAACTGGTCACGGATCTGACCGGCAACCAGGATCGCCACCGTGTCGACTACCGTGATCAGAGCGTCCGCCTCATGGGTGGCCAGGATGATCGTCTCTGTTCCCAGTCCGCTGGCGATAAGTTGAGCCAAACTCTCCTTCTCCACCGGGTCCAAACCGGTCGTGGGCTCATCCAGCAGGAGTACAGCTGGCCCATGCGCGAGGGCGCATGCAAGCGCCACCCGTCTAGCCTCGCCCCCGCTGAGAATCTGCATCTTGGTTCTCGCACGATGGTGCATATTCACCATGCTCAGCGCCCGTTGCGCCGCGGCAGCCCGATCAGCGGAAACACCTGCCAGCCACGCTGCGTACTCCACTTGCTCTAGCGCGGTGAAGCCTCGCAGACGTGGCGTGGCCTGTGGCAGGAAACCCACTGCACGCTTCCCTTGGGACAGGTCAACCGTTCCGGAGGTCGGAGTAAGCAGGCCGCCGATGAGACGAAGCAGCGTGCTCTTCCCTGCACCGTTGGGACCGAGTAGCAGCGTTGTCCCTATGGGAGGCTCCCAACTTAGGCCAGTGAACAGCGCCCGGGATGAGCGTCGATAAGCGAAACTGAGGTCTGTCAGCACTACTCCATTCTGTGCCCAGACGCTGCTCACCTGGCGAAGACACGCTGACTTACCACTGCCACCTGGCGAGACCCGAGTAGTAGTAGTCGGTACCACTGGCCGCACCGCGGAACTCAAAGTGATACCACGACCGACCTTGAGCTCCGTAGGATGTCGTAGCTGCGGACGAGCCGCACGCAAGTGTGTTCGTGGCGACACCCACGCCAGGAAGCGCTGTACGGTGGCGTATCAACCTCCACTGCAGCCCACCATGAGAGTTCCCGTTGTCTTGGTAACAGTTGTCGAGACTGAACCTGGTAGCGGCGTTGTCGAAATCGTTGTCGTAGAAATTGCTAGCGTCGAACCCAGGAGTGATTCCCGAGAATCCCCGCCAGCCACTGCTGCCTTCCGCGAGCGCAGCTGAAGCGCCCGAAAGCACTAGCGCGGCAACTAGTCCCAAACTGGCAAGCGGATGAGCGATGGCGCTTCGGCCTTTTTTCTCCTCAACATGTTTCCCTTCCTGAGATGGCCTTCGGGGGCGCTGCTCGCCCCCTGGGATGGCCTTGAGGTAACCCATGTCACCTCGCTAGGTTCAGTCTGTCAACAGCCCTAGTGCGGGTTCTTACCCAATCGTTACTCAGATGACGAATGGGTAAAGTGGCGTATATCTTCCACCGCGACTCTGCTCGGCACCCGGTGCGTGGACGAGGTCCGCCGGCGGGTGCAGCAGAACACCACCGGCCACCGCGGCCGCAAGGGCGACCCCCTGTACGGCATCCAGACCATCCTGCGCGCCGGGGCGGAGAACCTCACCGACAAGCAACGCGCCCGGATCGAGCGGGCGTTCGCGGCCCGCGCCGAGCACGAGGTCGTCGACCTGGCCTGGCAGTGCGCCCAGCAGCTGCGCTCCGCGTACAAGCAGGCCGACAAGGCAGAGGGCCGCAAGATCGCAGAGCGCATCGTCGCGTCGTTCCCGTCCTGCCCGATCCCCGAGATCGCCCGCCTCGGCCGGACCCTGCACACGGGGAAGGAGGCGTTCCTGGCCTACTTCGACACCGGCGCCACCAACGGCGGCGCCGAGGCCATCAACGGCCTCATCGAGCTCCACCGCCGCATCGCCCGCGGACTCACCAACTTCGAGAACTACCGCCTCCGCATGCTCCTCATCGGCGGAGGCCTGAACCTATGACCCCACCCTCAAAGACGAAGAGCCGTATATGGCCCAGCGTGGGCGGAGGCACATCAAGGGACCTGGCCAACCTGTCGATAACGCCTTCACTCGGGTTGCTCGTGTCACAGCGGGCGAGGAGGGCAGGAAGTGGACCCCGGTGAGCCGCCAGCTCTGTGTTCGTCGGACGAGACGGACGACCGGGCGCGCCAGGCATAGAGGGCGGCACCTTGGTAGGTGTCGCGTTTCCAGTGCCAGGCGCTCATGTCATGCGGGTCCAGGTTCAGCAGCAAGGTGATCACCATGCCCGTGACGACGTCGGAGACCTCGACCCACAGGCCACCACAGTCGGACTGCGTGCTGCCCTCGTCAAGAGGGGAACCGACGCTCGAGGACGCCCCGGCTCCACCAAGCCACACGACGCATCCCACGCGGTGACGTCCAGGCTGCGTCACGGCTCGATCTCCGGATCCATGCTCAGGATGCTGGTGCGGGGCAATGTAGAAGGTGTGCTGGGCGTGACTCGAAAACGGTCGTCACTGGGCCAGCACCGCCGGCAAGGCGTCCGACGCGTCCGCGCGTCGACTTTGAGTCGGGATCGCCGTCCCGCAGGTCGGACTCCCGGTCAGGCGCGACGCCGAATGGAAGGTCACGGTGAGCAACTCCGGCTCACGCCGCACTCGGTCACGAGCAGACCGTCCGGGCCGAACAGGAGCTTGCGGTTGTGGCACTACGAGCCGCCGGTGTTCTGGGCACGGCACGATCTTGAATTCGCACGGGTCAATCCGAGACGCAAGGAAAGCTGGCCGGAAAATTTGTTTGCCTAGTACTGAAAAGCCGCCACGAGAAAAGGGATGGAAGCCAAGAATAGGCAGCCCGCGGCAAGAAACAAGGGAATAGCTGTAGCCTTGGAGTCACCCCCGCCGCGTCTTCTTTTGAAAGAAAAGATTATCAATCCCATACCCACCACCAAGCCAATAATGCCGATGGTTACCAAAGTCGTCGCGTCCACGTCGCCACTGTATATGGCCCAGCGTGGGCGGAGGCACATCAAGGGACCTGGCCAACCTGTCGATAACGCCTTCACTCGGGTTGCTCGTGTCACAGCAGGCGAGGAGGGCAGGAAGTGGACCCCGGTGAGGCGCCAGCTCTGCGTTCGTCGGACGAGACGGACGACCGGGCGCGCCAGGCATAGAGGGCGGCTCCTTGGTAGGTGTCGCGTTTCCAGCGCCAGGCGCTCAGGTCATGCGGGTCCAGGTTCAGCAGCGAGGTGATCACCATGCCCGTGAGGACGTCGGAGACCTCGACCCACAGGCCACCACAGTCGGACTGCGTGCTGCCCTCGTCAAGAGGGGGTTCGGCGTTGGCCACCCAGATCTAGAACGGTGCCGCAGAGTCCGGCGGATCACCCACCTGGATGCCGGTGTGGGACTCCTCCACCCCGTAACTCAACCGACGCTCGAGGACGCCCCGCTCCACCAAGCCACACGACGCATCTCACCAGCGGTGACGGCCGGGCTGCGTCACGGCTCGATCTCCGGATCCATGCTCAGGATGCTGGTGCGGGCAATGTAGAAGGTGTGCTGGGCGTGACTCGAAAACGGTCGTCACCGTGCCGAGCCGTTTTCGGCTCCCGGGCGTCGGAAACTGGACGTTATGGCCCGATCAGCGCACTGCTCCGAGGCGCGGAGTCCGTGACAGACCGACTCTGCCGACAACCGCGTCCTACCACCTCCTGCTATCTGGAGCGTAGAAGCGCGGGTAACTCGCGAAGAGACCGAATTCGTGCGGGTTCATCCAACGGACCAGCGTCATCACGATCAAGGTAAACGGCCTGGAGACCGGCCTCTCGTGGAGCCGTGACGTCCAGCGCGTACACGTCGCCCACGTGGAGCGCGCGATGGACCTCGACGTTGAGGGCCTCGCAGACGCTGCGATACGTAGATAGATCAGGCTTGGCCGCCCCCAGGCTTTCTGCCGTGAAAACGTGACTGAAGCGCCCCGTCAGGCCGACCTTTCTGAGCTTCGCGTGCTGCTGTTCATCTGTGCCGTTGGTGAGGACTGCTGTCTTGATCGGCAGCCGGGAGATCTCCTCCAATGTCTCCTGCGCGTCGTCGAAACACGTCCAGGCAGCCTCGTAATGACTTAGGTAGCGGGCGAAGACGTCATCCAGTTCCGCGTCAATTCCGACCGGGCTGTCGATGAGAGGCAGAAAGTCGCGCAAGCGACGGCGGCGCTGCTCCGCGAACGTGATCTCACGGGCACGCCAAGCGGGGAAGTGCTTCTCCTCGGCGACGAACCAAGCGGCCCTCAGCTCTTGGGTGAGAGCCGCGCCGAGCTCGGGGAGCCACCCTTCGAGCGCCTTGGTCGCGGACCCAACGTGGTCGATGAGGGTGCCGTCGAGGTCGAAGATGACGGCTCGAATCTGAGTCATCGAAAGGAGTCTATGAGGCCCCTCGAGCCATCCCGGACCCCGGACGGTCCGTTAGCTCATGGGATCTCCGGCGAAGGTGGTGACGGACCAACTGTGCTGAGACTAGCTTGAGCGTTTGACTTCCTGACGCCTGTCCACTCCGGCAGTCCAGCCCGCCATGCCAGCGAGGGGAAGGAACGGCACCATCGCGACAATGGCGAGCCAGCGCTGCTGAACCAGGATGGCAATGAGGAGCACCACGAAGCATCCGGCAGCCGCGGCACCCCACAGCTTAGAACGGTTCGACATGACAAGCTCCCTCCAGTCGGCAATGACCATGTCGGTGGCTACGTCAAGTATCTATCGCAGCGCACGCTTGGTGCAAAAAAGCGAGGACGGCCGTGTCGTGGGACCAGCAAAGCGGGCCTCAAGGCAATCACCCACTAAGGGCCAAAGACCCCGCCCGAAAGTCGGCGGTGGTGGACATACAGAGGTTCCGCCGCGGGGCTCCGAGCGGCGAAGGGCGGTGGCTCGAGAACGGTCGTCACTGAGCGGCCCTCTGCCGCCGACACCACAGCGCGTGAGGCGCAGGAAACAATGGGTTTGATCGATCATGCTGATTCTCTCTAGCTGTCGCGGTGTTTGGTTGGGAACTGCCCGAACCCGCGCAGCAAAACCAACATAGCCCCACTAAAAATCAAGGCCAGCGCCGCTGAAACAGTTGCACGAAGCAAATTGGGCCACTCGGGATTCAAAAGGATGAAGTAGACTATCATCGCAATTAATACCGGAAGGAGCCAGAGCAAGAAAACATGCAGGAAAGAGATCCTCCCGGACCTTTCACTCATCAGCATCTCCACATCGAGGTGATCAGACCCCCGGTAGCACCAAAGGCGAGACCACCGATAGCTCCCACTGCTACACCCGCGAGGGCACCTGCCCACCACGTCGTACCAGCAGACACGGCGGCAAAGCCGATGGCTCCCGTGAATGCACCAACTGCCCCAGTCACGATGGCACCGCTTATTTTCCCGTGTCAAGTTCTTGGCAGGTTTTCGGGCTCGGGAAAGTTGGGTGAGCACGGGTCGGCCTGGCGCAGGTGCACGTCCCGGGGCCGGTTCCAGGACAGGGCCTCGTGGGGCCGGACGGTGTTGAACTCGGCGCGGAAGTCCACTCCGTGCTCGACTAGGTCGTGGATGTCGTCGATCTGCTCGCGGTAGAGCCGCTCGTACTTCAGCGACTGGAACGCCCGCTCGCGCACCCCGTTCTGGCCCGGAGTGCGGACCCGGGTGCGGACGTGGTCCAGCTCTGGGGTGTTCTCGATCAGGGCCGCGAAGGTGGCTGAGCGGAACGGGCCACCTTGTCGGTCACCAACGTGATGGGCACGACTTCCCCGGTGACGGGGTCGGTGAGGTACTCCAGCAAATCCAAGCCCTCGGGCAGCATCGAGGCCGCCTCCGCCAGCGCGAGCTCGACCGCGGCGACCGCGTCGTGCTTGTTCGCGGTCGGTGACCAGTGCCACCCGAACTCGTACTTGGACCAGTAGTCC
Source organism: Serinicoccus sp. CUA-874 (assembly GCF_001942225.1). Lineage (NCBI taxonomy): Bacteria > Bacillati > Actinomycetota > Actinomycetes > Micrococcales > Ornithinimicrobiaceae > Serinicoccus > Serinicoccus sp. CUA-874. Next base: position 211,402 of record NZ_MKJZ01000033.1, read on the forward strand.
GCGATCCCCGCGACCCGCCAGGTCCCGCCCTTGGCGGTCTCGTACTCGGAGAAGTCGAACTGCCAGACCATGTTCGGACCCCGTCGGGGTCTTGGCGAACGCGGCCTTGCGCTGCTGGGCGAGGTCACGACGTTCCCGCTGGTAGTCCACCTTCAGCAACAACCCGGCGTCGTCCAGGATCCGCGCCATGGTCGACATCGACACCCGGTGGCCGCCGTGGCGGGCCATGGCCCAGATCTTGCGGTGCCCCCACGCGGCGTGCTTGGCCGCCAGGCCTGTGATCACCTCCCGGGATGCCTCGCGGGCCGGCTGCGGCCAGGGCCCTTGGCGGGGCGCCCGGCGCGGGCGTGTGCCTGCCAGCGACGGTAGGTCCGTTCGGGGATGCCGACCAGTGCGCAGAACCTCGTGGTCGGCATCCCCGCCTCGGTACGGATTACCTCGAGGTCCTCGAAGGGCCCAGGCGGCCCTCAGCGCTCTTCTTCCACACCCGCGCCTCAAGATGGGCCTCACCCAATGCGGTGGTCAGCTCGGCGATCTCCGCCTCCAGCTGCTCCTCCCGGGTCGAGGGACCGGTTCGGCCCGAGGCCAGCGCGGTTCGTCCCGCCTCCAGGAACTCAGCCTTCCAGCGGCCGATCGACTGCTCGGAGACCTTCTCCTTGCGCGCCGCTTCGGCGATGCTCATCTCGCCCGCCAGGACACTCAGCACGATCCTGGTCTTCTTCTCCGCCGGGATCACAGGTGGTCGACCCATAGGCCATCTCCTCCTCCGTCACGCCGATCATGCCCTCATAAACGGTCTGCCAAGAAGTTTGAGACGCGACAAGATCAGGCAAAGAACTGCAGATGACCCCGCCTGCCGGCTGCTCGAAAGGGGTGGTCACCGAGCCACGACTTCCTTGCACGCATCGCGGGCAGACACACGGGTATGACCGTGTGCGCGGGGCGGGACCGACGCAGCCGTGACGGCCGCGCTCGCGCCGGCGTGGCAGCATCGAGGGTGACGAAAGGCCGTCATGTCTCGCATCCTCGTCTGTGTCCAGCCCGCTCGTGGTCACGTGGGCCCGACGGCACCGCTGGTCGGTGCCTTGGTGGATCGTGGTCACGAGGTCACCGTCATCACGGGGCAGCGGTACCGGCATACCTTCGACTCGCTCGGTGCGCGCACGACGCCCCTGCCACCCGAGGTCGATTTCGACGACACCGACCTCGACGACTCCATTCCCGGCCGCGCGGGTCTGTCCGGCCTCAAACTCGCACGCTTCGACCTCACCCGGTTCGTCGAGGCCATGCCGCACCAGCTGCGGGTCGTGGACGAGGAGCTCGACGCCAGCCCGGTCGACGTCGTGCTCTGCGACCCCCTCTTCCTCGCCGGTATGCCTCTGGTCCTGCGACCGCGCACCGAGCGGCCACGGGCCCTGGCCCTGGGGTTCCTGCCGCTCATGGCCCCGCTACCTGCGCTTCCCCCAGCGACCAACCCGCTGGCCTCCGCGCGCAACGCGGCGATCCGGCGCATGGCGCGCCGCTTCCTGCGGCCGATCACCCGCCTGGCGCACGAGCAGGTGCGCACGCTGACCGGCGTCAGCACCGACCTGATCCCCTTCGACTGGCCGGCAAGGAGCGAGGGCATCCTGCAGATGACTGCCCACGGCTTCGAGTACCCGCGGACCACGGCCGAGGTCTCCGCCCCGATCCACTTCATCGGTCCCACCACGACCAGCGCCGTCACCGACCACCCGCTGCCCGCGTGGTGGGAGGACCTCGACGCGACCGGCCCGTCGTCCACGTCACCCAGGGCACCATCGCCAACGCCGACCTCGGGCAGCTGCTCGAGCCCACCATCGCCGGCCTCGCCGACGCAGACGTCCTGGTCGTCGCCACCACCTGCGGCGGCACGGTGCAGATGGACCCGTTGCCCGACAACGTCCGCGTCGCCGACTTCCTCCCCTACGACGAGCTGCTGCCGCGCTGCGACGTCATGGTCACCAACGGCGGCTACGGCGGGGTCAACCACGCCCTGCGGTATGCCGTGCCCCTCGTCTGCGTGGGCGCCTCGGAGGACAAGCGCGACGTCGCGGCCCGGGTCACCTGGTCCGGGGTGGGCGTCGGCATCTCCCGACCCGCGCTGAGCCCGCGCGCCGCCCGCCGCGCGGTCGACCGCGTCCTGGCGGGCACGGCATACCGCAGCAAGGCCCGGGAGCTCGCCGACCAGATCGCCGCCGGACCGAGCACGGACGAGGTCGTCGCGCTGATCTGCGGACCGGAGCCGACCTGAGGCGGCCTGCGGGTGGCGAGATGAGTTGGTGGACCCGGACGGGTCTACCTCCACGACAGAGACCTTCTCGATGCAACCTCTGGAGGCAGCACGATGATCGCAGCAAACCTCAGCGTCTCGGTCGATGGCTACTTCACCGGCCCGGGAGCCGGGCCGCAGCAGACCCTGGGCCAGGGCGGGGAGGTGCTCCACGGATGGTTCGCCCACGACGTCGCCGACCGGGACCAGCTCAGCGCTGCAGACGTGCTCCGTCCGGAGCTCGAGCGCGCCGGCGCCCTCGTCATGGGCCGCGACAGCTACGAGACCGCGGAGGCCGCATGGGGGCCGCATCCGCCGTTCGAGAACCCGATCTTCGTGCTCACGCACCGACCCACGGAGGACGATGTCCGCGAGGGCTCGACCTTCACCTTCGTGACCGACGGGTTCGACGCTGCCATCGAACGAGCACGCGCAGCGGCAGGCGAGAAGGACGTCATGCTGCACGGCGGCACGTCGATCCAGCAGGGCCTGCGCGCCGGCGTCCTCGACGAGCTGCAGCTGCACGTCGTCCCTGTCCTGCTGACGCAGGGGCGCTGGCTGTGGGAGGACATCGGGGACCTGCCGATCGAGCTGGAGCCCGTGCGGACGCTCGAAGGGGTCGGCGTCACCCATCTGAAGTACCGGGTCCGGCGCTAGTCAGGACCCGGCGCTCGGGCGGATGGTCCCCGCGGGCTACGAGCGCGGCCAGCCGGTCCGCTCGTGCCCGGTGAGCCATGAGCCGGTTGAGGCGCTCGGACATGAGCAGGCCGAGGGCGACCAGCGCGAGGAGGAACAGCGGGAGGGTCCAGGTGCCGACCCACGTCGAGAGCAGGCCGAAGAGAGGTGGGGCCAGGGTGGAGCCGGTGTAGGCGGCGGCCATCTGGATGCCGATGATGGCCTGCGAGTTGCGGTGCCCGAAGTTGGCCGGCGTGGAGTGGATGATCGCCGGGTAGATGGGCGCGCATCCGAGCCCCGCGACGTCGAGGCCGACGAGTGCCAGCAGGTTCGTCCCGACGGGCAGAGGAGCAGGAGGGCGCCGAGCCCGACCACGGCGAAACCGCCCCGGAGCAGCTGCTTGTCACCGATGCGGTCGGCAGAACGGGTTGATCGCGGCGCCGGGGACCCCGAAGGTCTGGGTCGCCCCCTCCTTCTCCAGGATGAGGACGGCGGCGTCGGCCGCGCGCATGCGTGCCATGTCAGTTTCTTTCCGGGGAGGCGTCGCCGCGGCCGGACAGGCGCTCGACGCCGCGCAGCAGCGCGGAGTGGTCCAGGCCGCCGTCGCCCTGGGCGCGGGCGGAGGCCATGAGCTGGGCCACGACCGCACCGAGCGGGATGACGACCCCGGCCTCGCGGGCGGCGGAGGTGACGATGCCGAGGTCCTTGTGGTGCAGGTCGATGCGGAAGCCGGGGTCGAAGGAGCGGTTCAGCATGTTGTCCCGCTTCTGCTCCAGCACCTTGGACCCGGCCAGGCCGCCGCCGAGGACCTCCATCGCGGCGGCGGTGTCGACGCCGTAGGCCTCGAGGAAGACGAGCGCCTCGGCGACGAGCTGGATATTGCCGGCGACGATGAGCTGGTTGGCCGCCTTGACCGTCTGCCCCGCACCGGCCGGACCGACGTGCACGACGGTGCGGCCGACGGTCTCCAGGACCGGGCGGGCGCGCTCGACGTCCTCCGCCTCGCCGCCGACCATGATCGACAGCACGGCGTCGACCGCGCCCTTCTGACCACCGGACACCGGGGCGTCGATCATCCGCAGCCCGGCGTCGGTGGCCCGCTCGGCGAGCGAGCGCGCGACGTCGGGGCGGATCGAGGAGAAGTCGATGACCAGGGCGCCGCGGCGGGCGTGCGCCAGCACGCCGTCCTCGGCGGTGAGGACCTGCTCCACGTCCGGGCTGTCCGGGACCATGACGCAGATGACGTCCGCCTCGGCCACGGCCTCCGCCAGGCTGCCGGCGGAGCGTCCACCGGCCTCCTCGAGCGGGCCGTAGGCGTCCGGCGAGCGGTTGAAGCCGACCACCTGGTGGCCGGCGGTGGCGAGGTGGACGGCCATCGGGCTGCCCATGATGCCCAGGCCGATGAAGGCGATGGTGCTCATCGTGTCTCCTTGGTGTCGATGTCCGGGGAGGGTGTCAGGGGGTGAGGTCAGGGTGTGCCGGCGCGCCGCTCGCGCGGCAGCCAGCCGTCGAGGCCGGTGACGGTGTCCTGGGCGGCGGTCTTGTACTCCAGCCCCACGTGGCCGCGGTAGCCGAGATCCTGGATCCGCTCCAGCCAGGTGTCCAGGGGCAGGTCACCGGTGCCCGGCTCGCCGCGGCCGGGGTGGTCGGCGATCTGCACGTGGGCGGTCCGGTCGGTGTAGACCTCCACCGCCGCTGCGGGGTCGTCGCCGTTGGCGGCGAGGTGGTAGAGGTCGAGCAGCAGGCCGAGGTTGGTGACACCGGTCTCCTCGGCGACGCGGTCAATGACGGCGACCGCGTCGGCGGCGGTCGTGAGGGGGTATGCCGGTGCGCCGCTGACCGGCTCGATCAGCACGGTGCCGCCGATCCTCGCGGCGGCCCGACCGGCGGACGCGAGGTTCTCCGTGGCGACCTCCTCCGACTGCTCCACGTCGGCGCCCTCCGGGCGGTTGCCGTAGAGCGCGTTGAAGGCGCGGCAGCCGAGCTGCTCGCCGATCCCGACGGTGGCGTCGATGGTGTCGAGGAACTCCTGGCGCCGCTCGGTCCAGCACACCAGACCGCGGTCCCCGCCCGGCATGTCGCCAGCGAAGAAGTTGAGGCCGACCAGCTGCACGCCCGCGTCCCGGACGGCCGAGACGAAGTCCTCGGCCTCCCGGTCCGTGGGCACCGCGGTGGCGAAGGGCCACCAGAACTCGACGGCGTCGAAGCCCGCAGCGCGTGCGGCCGCCGGACGCTCCAGCAGCGGCACCTCGGTGAACAGGATCGAGCAGTTGACCAGGTAGGGCAGGTCGTGACCCATGTCGCCTCCTCGCAATTCCGTATGTTGGTAGTTTTATTCCGTTATGCGATACGTCCGGCCGCCACCCGGCGAGGCGTCAACACCTGTCATGAGATCGGGCCGTCAGCCCAGTAGCGTGACCAGCCCGTCCCGGTCCAGCCCCGAGGCGGAGCGCACCTCGGCCTCGTCGAGCGCCCCGCAGTGCAGCCCGCGCAACACCGCCGAGGCGAGCATGCGGGCGGTGGCCGGCTCGTCCATGACGTCGCCGCCCGCCTGGTCGACGTAGGCGCGCAGCCGCCTGGCCGACGCGGGCAGGGCCGCCCGGAAGAAGACATATGTCGCGAGGTAGCGGGTCGGCAGGTGCCCGGGGTGCATGTCCCAACCCTGGTAGTAGCCGCGCTCCAGCGCCCGGGCGACCAGCCGGTGGTGCAGCGCCCAGGTCGACGCCGCGTTGTCCGCGCTGCCGAAGGCGACGACGTTGGTCGAGCCGTCCGAGCAACGCACCCCGGTCTGCGCCGCGGCGAGCTGCATCGTGGCCTTGGCGTGGTCGGAGGCCGGGTGCTCCAGCGTCTGGTGCGCGGCCGCGATGCCGAGCCCCGCGGAGTAGTCGAAGGTGCCCTAGTGCAGGCCGGTGCACCTGCCCGCGGAGGCGTGCACGAGAGGGGCGACGGTGGCCCGCCCGTCGGCCCCGAGGATCGCCTGCGGCGTCTCGACCTGGATCTCGAACCCGAGCGCGCTCCGCTAGCCGGAGCGCCTCCTCGATGCGCGCGCAGGCGGCGACCATGGCCTCGACCTGGTCGGTCGAGGTGACCTTGGGCAGCGTCACGACCAGCCCTGGCGGCAGCGCCGGCCCGCTGGCCATCCCGGCGACCGCGTCGACGAGCGCGCGCAGCCCCCGGTCGCGCGGGAGGACCTCGTCGGCGAGCGCCGCGTCCATCCCGGTGACCCGGGTGACCGCGGCGGCGTCGGGGAGGTGGTCGTCCATGAGCTCCAGCGCGGTGGCCCCCCAGCGCCAGGGCGTCTGCTGCTCGAAGGCGTCGGCCGGGACGTAGACGGTGTGCACCGGCTGCCGCGTGGCCGGGTCGCCCGGGTAGAGGCGGGCCAGGTCGGCGTCGGCCAACGCGAGCCGCTCGTCCGCCTCCGCCTGCACCGCGGCGACGAGCTGCGCCAGGCCGGCGCTCACCGCTCCTCCTCGGCCACCCGCGCCACGGCCTGGGCCACGGCAGGCGCGACGTCGGGGTGGAAGACGCTGGGGATGATGAAGCTGGAGTTGAGCTCGCCGTCGGCGACGCACCCGGCGATCGCCTCGGCCGCCGCGCTGAGCATGGCGTCCGAGATCGACGTCGTCTGGGCGTCCAGGAGCCCGCGGAAGAAGCCGGGGAAGGCCAGCACGTTGTTGATCTGGTTGGGGTAGTCGCTGCGTCCGGTGGCGACGATCGCGGCATGCGCCAGGGCCTCGACCGGGTCCACCTCCGGGTCGGGGTTGGCCAGCGCGAAGACGATGGCCCGGTCGGCCATGGTGGCGATGTCGTCCCCGGTGAGGATGCCCGGGGCGGAGACCCCGATGAAGACGTCGGCGCCCGCGAGCACGTCCTGGAGCGAGCCGGTGACCTGCCGCGGGTTGGTGTGCTCGGCGAGCCAGACCCGCATGGGGTCGGGCAGCTCCGCGCCGCGGTGCACGGGCCCGGTCCGCCCCACGCCGACGATGTCGGTCACCCCGGCCCGCAGCAGCAGCCGGATGATGGCGCTGCCGGCGGCGCCGACCCCGGAGACGACGACCCGCAGGTCGGCCATCTCCTTGTCGATGATCCGCAGCGCGTTGATGAGCGCGGCGTAGACGACGATCGCCGTGCCGTGCTGGTCGTCGTGGAAGACCGGGATGTCGAGCTCGTCCCGCAGCCGGCGCTCGATCTCGAAACACTGCGGCGCAGCGATGTCCTCGAGGTTGACCCCGGCATACACCGGCGCGATCGCCTTGACCACCGAGATGATCTCCTCGGTGTCCTGCGTGGCGAGGCAGACCGGCCAGGCGTCCACGCCGGCGAACTGCTTGAAGAGCGCGGCCTTGCCCTCCATGACGGGCAGCGCCGCCTCCGGGCCGATGTTGCCCAGGCCGAGCACGGCCGAGCCGTCGGTGACGACCGCGACGGTGTTGCGCTTGATGGTGAGCCGGCGGGCGTCGCTGACGTCGGCGGCGATGGCCCGGCTGATCCGGGCGACGCCGGGGGTGTAGGCCCGGCTGAGGTCGTCGCGGTGCACCAGCGGCACCTTGGGCACGACCTCGAGCTTGCCGCCGAGGTGCAGCAGGAAGGTCCGGTCGGAGACGTGCCGGACGGTGAAGCCCTCCGCGGCGTCCACCGCCGCCCGGATCTGCTCCCCGTGCTCCTCGCTCGTCCCATGGACGGTGACGTCCACCGTGACGTGGTCGCCGCTGGACTCGGCGACGTCGAGCGCCTGGACGGCGGCACCGGCCTCGGCGACGACGTGGGCCAGCCGGGTCGTCGCGCCGAAGTCGGGCGGGCCGTCCACCCGCAGGGTGATGGAGTATCCGGGGCTGGGTGTCGCCATGGGCGCTCCTGGGTGACGTCGGGGCAGGGTGCGAGGCATACTCTTGCACTTCTATGATGCGGAGTACACCTCTCAATCTGCGAAAGTTCGTGCGGAGTGGTGTTTCCGCATCGCGAGAACGCGCCCGATAGACTCCTCCCCGTGAGCCCAGACAGCGAGTCCCCCGCCCCCAAGCGCGCCACGGGTGTGCAGTCGGTCGGCAAGGCCATCGACGTGCTCGAGATCCTCACCACCTCCCCCACCGGCGAGCTGTCCCTGAGCGACATCACCGCCGCGACCGGGCAGCCGATGCCCACCGTGCACCGGCTCGTGCGCACCCTGCTCGACCGCGGCTTCCTGCGCCAGCTCCCCAACCGCCGGTATGCCCTCGGCACCGAGCTCATCGTGCTGGGCCAGGCCGCGCGCTCCTCCTTCGGCAGCTGGAGCACGCCGGTCCTGCACGAGCTGGTCGGCGAGTTCGGCGAGACCGTCAACCTCGCCGTGCTCGACGGGGACGACGTGGTCTACATCGGCCAGTCGCCCTCCCCGCACGCGGTGCGGATGTTCACCGAGATCGGCCGCCGCATCAAGCCGCACGCCACGGGCGTAGGCAAGGCCCTGCTCGGCCGGCTGCCCGACGACCAGGTGCTGGCGCTGCTCCGCCGGACCGGTATGCCCGCCCGCACCCCCCACACCATCACCACGCCGGAGGCTTCCTCGAGAAGGTGCGCGAGGCGCGTCGTGTCGGCCACGCCCTGGACAACGAGGAGATGGAGCTGGGCGTGCGCTGCGTCGCCGTGCCGCTGCCCGAGGCCCGCCTCAACCTCGCGCTGTCGATGTCCGGGCCGGCCACGCGGATGACCGATGCGCTCATCGGCCGGGCGCTCCCCCGTCTGCACGAGGCGGCCGACCAGCTCGCCGCGGACTTCTCCGCTGGCTGAGCCCGCCATCGTGGGGACCTCGCCGGCAACCAGTGCGGCGGGATGCTGCCTGTTCCTGCTCGCGGCCTTCCTGCGGGTGCCCGCGACGGCGACCGACTGACGCGCCGCGTCAGCGGCACGCGCCGCTCGACCGGTGGCCGGGCTCAGCCGTGGTCGCGCGGGGCGTCCTCGAGGGTCTCGCGCAGCGGCACGTGCCGGATCATCGCGGTGGCGACGAAGACGACAGCGAGGATCGGCAGGCCGACGAGGAAGGCGTCGTGGAGCTGGTCGGCCAGACCCGCCCGCAGCGCCTGCTCGACGACCGGCGGCACGTCACCCAGCGCGGAGGGGTCCAGCACCGCGCCCACGTCGAGGTCGGCGGCCCGCTCGGCCGCCGCGTCCCGCATCGACGCCGGCAGGTGCGCGGCCACCGCCGCGCCGAGCCCACCGGTCATGATCGAGCCGTAGACCGCGATCCCCACCGTGGAGCCGATGTTGCGGCTGAACTGTGTCGTGGCGGTGGCGACGCCGAGGTCGCGGCGGGCGACGGCGTTCTGCACCACGAGGGTGAACTGCTGCATCGCCATGCCCAGCCCGACGCCCACCACGGCCATCGCGCCGAAGAGCTGCCAGGCCGTCGAGGTCTCGGAGAGCAGCGTGAGCAGCCACACACCGAGGGCCATCACGCGACGCCGGTGAGCATGAAGGGCTTGTAGTGCCCGGTGCGGGTGACCAGCAGCCCGGTGAGGATGCCCATGACGATGAGGCCGAGCATCATCGGCATGAGGATCAGGCCGGACTGCGTGGCGTCGACGCCGATGACCCCCTGCGCGAAGACCGGGATGTAGATGATTGAGCCGAACATCACCATGGCCAGCCCGAGCCCGGCGAGGTTGGCCCAGCTGAAGATGCTGTTGCGGAACAGCCGCAGCGGCAGCAGCGGCTCGGCCGCCCGCAGCTCGACGACGACGAAGGCGAGCGCGAAGGCCAGGCCGAGGGCATACAGACCGAGGACCTGCGCCGAGACCCAGGGGTATGCCGTCCCGCCCCAGCTCGTCGCGAGCAGGATCGCGACCATCGCCACCGAGAGCGTGACGATCCCCGCGACGTCGATCCGCGCCTCCCGGCGCTGGTGCGGCAGCCGCATGTAGCGGGCGACGAAGGCCAGCGCGACCAGGCCGACGGGGAGGGTGGCGAAGAACAGCCAGCGCCAGCCCAGGTGGTCGGTGATGAGCCCGCCGGCCAGCGGTCCCGCGACGGAGGTGACGCCGAAGACGGCACCCATGAGGCCTTGGTACTTCCCGCGCTGCCGGGCAGGGATGATGTCGCCGATGATCGTCTGCGACAGCGGCATGAGGGTGCCCATGCCCGCGCCCTGGATGGCGCGTCCGGCGACCAGCACCCAGAAGCTGCCCGCGAGACCGGAGACGACCGAGCCGACCATGAAGATCACGAGGCCGGCCAGGTAGAAGGTCTTGCGCCCGTAGAGGTCGGACAGCTTGCCGACCACCGGCACGACCACGGCCGAGACGAGCATCGCCGCGGTCGCCACCCAGGAGTAGTGGTCCATGCCGCCGAGGTCGGCGACGATCTGCGGCAGCGCCGGGCCCACGATCGTCTGGCTGATCGAGGCCACGAACATGCCGAGCATGAGGCTGGCGAAGACGATCTTGTGCTCCCGCCCCAGCCGGAACGGGGTGGCGGCGGTGTCGCCGCCGGTGCTGCGGCTGGTGGGCGCGGTGGTGCTGGGGGTGGCCATCTGGTTCCTTGCTCGGGTGTGCTGGGGGGTTGCGGTCAGGGAGTGCTGCGGTCAGGGGGTGGTGCGGTCAGGGGGTGGTGCGTGGCGGGGTGGCGTGCTCCTGCGCCTGCTCGATCGAGTCGGCGAGGCGCGCGAGCATGTCGGCGAGGCGCTGCTGGTCGTGCGCCGGCCAGTCGGCGAGGGTCGCGGTCACGAGCTCGACGCGGCGGGAGCGCTCGGCTGCGAGGGCGGCGCGGCCCGCCGCGGTGAGGCCGAGCACCTGGGCGCGGCGGTCCTCCGGATCCGGGTGCCGCTGCACGAGACCGCGCTCGGCGAGCGAGGCGAGCCGGCGGCTCATCGTCGAGGGGTCCAGCCCCTCGGCCCGGGCCAGGTCCCGGGAGCGGGTGCACTCCTGCCCGGCCAACCGGACGAGCACCCCGACGTCGCTGCGCGACAGCTCCCCCTCGCGCTCGCGCAGCAGACGGCCCATCGCGGTGAAGGTGCGGGCCAGCTCATCAGATAGTTGCATGCTGCACACATCATAGCACCGATGAGTTCTGTCCCCGTCGGTCGTCACACCTCGCACGACCCGCCGACCGGGCCGGCCGGCATGGGGCATACCGAGGGAGAGGACCGCGCGTGCACCAGCTGATGTTCGTCAACCTGCCGGTGGAGGACCTGGGGCGCTCCCGCTCCTTCTTCACCGAGGTCGGCTACACCTTCAACGACGACTTCTGCGACGGCTCGGCGCTCTGCCTCGAGCTCGGTCCGACCCTTCACGCGATGCTGCTCGACCGGGAGCACTTCGCCTCGTTCCACGACTCGCGCGTCGCCGAGCCGGGCACCGTCGAGACGCTGGTGTGCCTGTCCGCCGCGAGCCGGGAGGCGGTGGACGCCGTGGTCGACCGGGCCGTCGCGGCCGGCGGCACCGACGTGCGCCGGGCGGACCACGGCATGATGTACGGCAGGACCTACGCGGACCTGGACGGGCACGTGTGGGAGGTCATGTGGATGGATCGCGACTGGACGGACCGTGGCGCGACGAGGGAGCGAGCATGAGCACGCAGCTGGAGCAGACCGGGCAGGCCGACTTCGAGGAGACCACCGCGCCGCTGCGCGGGGAGCTCATCGCCCACTGCTACCGGATGCTGGGGTCGGCCAGCGAGGCCGAGGACCTGGTGCAGGAGACCTACCTACGCGCGTGGAAGGCCTACCACCGCTTCGAGGGGCGCTCCACGGTGCGGACGTGGATGTACACCATCGCCACCAACGCCTGCCTCACCGCGCTGAAGCAGCAGGGTCGGCGCCCGCTGCCCAGCGGGCTCGGCGGCCCGCCCGGCGACCCCCGCCAGCCGGTGGTCGAGGACCGCTCCCACGACTGGCTGGAGCCGCTGCCGGACCAGCTCGTCTGGGGGCGGGACGCGGTGCCGGTGGACCCGGCCGACGCGACCGAGGCGGCCGAGGGCACCCAGCTCGCGTTCATGGCCGCGCTGCAGGAGCTGCCGCCGCTGCAGCGGGCGGTGCTCGTGCTGCGCGACGTGCTGCAGTTCTCCGCCGCCGAGACCGCCGCCGCCCTCGATACCACCGTCGCCTCGGTCAACTCCGCGCTGCAGCGCTCCCGGGCGACCATCGGCGAGGGACTGGACCGGGCGGGCCGTCGGGTGAGCGAGCTGACCGCGCACGACCGCGAGGTCTTCGCCGCCTTCTGCGACGCCTTCGAGCGGCACGACATCGACGCGTCGTGGGGGTCATGACCGAGCAGGCCGTGTGGCAGATGCCGCCCTTCGACCGCTACTACGTCGGCCGCGAGGACATCGCCGCTCTCATCGAGCACCAGTGCCCCGCCCGCGTGGGTGGCGACCTGCGGATGCTGCCGGTGGTCGCCAACGGGCAGCCCGCGGTCGGGATGTACCTCCGCGGCCCGGACGGGGCATACCAGCAGTTCCAGCTGTGCGTGGTCGACCTCCGCGACGGGGTGATCACCGGCGTGGTCGGCTTCTTCGACGGTGACGCCTTCGCGCACGCCGGGCTGCCCGAGCAGCTGCCCGCGGCCGGCTGAGCTCAGGAGCGACCGCCGACGGAGGCGATGCCGAGCCAGGTATGCCGGTTGCCGGCCCAGCACCACCCCAGCTTGGGCGCGTCCTTGCGGTCCCGACCGTCGCGGCCGGTGCCGTTGCTGATCCACAGCGCGGGGACCCGTGCGTCCAGTCCAGACGCCTTGGGCCGGCGGGAGCCCGTCGTCATGAAGCAGTGGTTGCGCTCGATCACCTCCGGGCTCTGCAGTGCCCAGCAGACGCCCTCGGCGACCGTCATGAGGTCCCGACCCGCCGCCCTGATCCGCGGGTCCACCTCGTCCGGGCTGCGGTCGGCGTGCTCGTCACCGCGGTCGGGCGTGTCCACCGCGTAGAGGTCTGCCTCCGGCACCTGGACTCCCGGGGCGGCGCCGAACTCGTCGAGGTCGGTGAGGTCCTCCACGACGAACCCTCGACGGTCGCCGAGGGCCAGGAGCGGCACGAGGCGGGCGGTCGACACCAGGCGGGGGTGCACGACGAGCAGGTCGCCGTCGAGGTCCTCGGGCAGCGCGGGCAGCGTGAGGCCGAGGTCGGTGAGACGACGGTGCTGGGCGGGCAGGTCGGGCAGCGCGGGAACGGGCACGGTCCTCCTCGGGGTGGGTCCACCGCAACGCCGGGGCACGCCCGGCGATTCCCGCGCGACCGGTCGGCGCCGAAAACCGCTTCGTCGTCGAGGAGGACGGCACGGTCGTGGGGTTGCTGCACTACACGATCCCGTGGGCGACGGTGCCCTTCCTCAGCCTCATCGTCCTGGCCGAGGACGCCCGCGGCCGCGGGCTGTCGCGGGTGCTCGTCGACGACCTGGTCGCCCGGTTGCGGGAGCAGGGCTACGTCGCGCTGCTCAGTTCGTCGCAGACCGACGAGCCGGAGCCGCAGGCCTGGCACCGCCACCTCGGCTTCACCTCGAACGGCATCATCGAGAACATCGCCGACGAGGGCATCGGTGAGGTGGTCTTCCGGCTGTCCTTCGGACCGCCCGCGTCCGACGGCGGGGGCGACCTCACGTCCACCCCGTCATCCCCCGGTATGACGTGGGCCCAGCCGTCGCGGGTCCGCCTCCCACGACCCGTGCCGGGTCGGACTGACACCCCCGAGGGTCGGGCCTGTCGGACGCGAGGCATACGGTGCCGCCATGGAGTTTCGATACCTCGGCAACAGCGGCCTCAAGATCAGCGAGATCACCTACGGCAACTGGCTGACGCACGGCAGCCAGGTCGAGAACGACGTGGCCCACCAGTGCGTGCGCGCGGCGCTCGATGCCGGCATCAGCACCTTCGACACCGCGGACGTCTACGCCAACACCAAGGCCGAGAGCGTGCTCGGGGACGCGCTCAAGGGAGAGCGGCGCGAGAGCCTGGAGATCTTCACCAAGGTCTACTGGCCAACCGGCCCCGGCGGCAAGAACGACACCGGCCTGTCCCGCAAGCACATCATGGAGTCGATCGACGGCAGCCTGCAGCGGCTGCAGACCGACTACGTCGACCTCTACCAGGCGCACCGCTACGACACCGAGACGCCGCTGGAGGAGACGATGCAGGCCTTCGCCGACGTCGTCCGGCAGGGCAAGGCGCACTACATCGGCGTGAGCGAGTGGACCGCCGACCAGATCCGCGCCGGGCACGCCCTGGCGAAGGACCTCGGCATCCAGCTCATCTCCTCCCAGCCGCAGTACTCCATGCTGTGGCGGGTCATCGAGCCCGAGGTCGTCCCCGTCTGCGAGGAGCTCGGGATCTCGCAGATCGTGTGGAGCCCGATGGCGCAGGGCGTGCTGTCCGGGAAATACCAGCCGGGCCAGGCCCCGACCGAGGGCCGCGCCGCGGACGAGTCGATGGGCAAGGGAATGCAGGGCTTCATGCGCGAGGAGGTGCTCACCGCCGTCCAGGGGCTCAAGCCGCTGGCGGAGGAAGCAGGCCTCACGATGCCGCAGCTCGCGGTCGCCTGGGTGCTGCAGAACCCCAACGTCGCCGCCGCGCTGGTCGGCGCCTCCAAGCCCTCCCAGGTCGAGGACAACGTCAAGGCCGCCGGCGTGAAGCTCGACGCCGACCTCATGGCCAAGATCGACGACGTCATCGGCGGGGTCGCGGAGATGGACGCCGGCAAGACCGCGGCGAACGCGCCCCAGACCCGCGTCGCCTGAGCTCACGGCCGGTGCCGGCCGCACCGTTGTGCGCGGCCGGCGCCGGTGGCAGACTCGGGAGCATGAACATCACGGAGGTGTTCGCCCGGCGCAGCGACGGCAGCCCGGACCGCACGGCGCTGGTCACTCCCGCACGGCGGCCGACACCCCGTGACCAGCTCACCACCTTGGAACGCCTCGGGCTCGAGGCGCAGGACGGGGTGACGGCCGAGGAGCTGCGCGCCGACCGGGAGATCGCCCAGGCGCTGCACGACCACCCCTTCGTCGCGGCGATGCACTGCCTCGCCCGTGACCCCGAGGGCAACCTCACCCACCACCCGCGGGTGACCACCGTGGACCTGGAACACGTGGTGGGACCGGACTCCTATCCCGACCTGGTGCGCAAGCTCGCGGCCGCGGCGGGCTCGACCCCGCAGCTGAGCGAGGTCCGCGGCAGCCAGGACCGCGAGCGCAACCGGTGGGTGGTGCGCTTCCGCGTGGGTCGCGTCACCCGCGAGCTGCACCCCCGCCTCGACCACGACCGCGCCGACCTCGAGGTCCTGCCCTGGCTCGTCGACGCGGTATGCCTGCCCGGCCAGGCCAGCGCGCACGTCCGCCACGGGCAGCGGATCACCGTCGCCTACGTCCCCCGGTGGCACGTCGACGAGCTGCAGCGCGTCCTCGACCGCTGGGCCTTCACGGCCTGAGCACCGGCCGCAGCTCGGCGTCGCCCCGCACCTGCCAAGCGACCGGGTGCCGGAAGGTCGCCGGGACGCCGTCGGGCCGGTAGACCTCCAGCACGTCCCCGTCGACGACGGCCCTGGTCCCCTCGGGCATGGGCCGGGCGCCGAGCTCAGGGTGCACGAGCACGGCTTCGCCTGGCCCGACCTCGACCACCGCCGCGGGCGGGAGCTCGCCCTCCGCGGCACAGGCCGGGCCGAGGGGCAGCGTCTCGCCGACCGCGAGGTCCAGCTCGAGCCGGACCCCCGACGGGTCGACCGTCAGCCGTCGCGGCAGCGTCAGGCAGCCCGCCTGGTCCCTGCCGCCGGGTTGCTGGCCGTCCTCGCGGACCCATCCCATGAGCCACCACCCCTCGCCGCCGTCGTCGGCGATCTGCGGTGCGTAGAACGCGTCACCCCGGTCCAGCACCCCCACGTCCTCGACCTCCAGACGTGGACGCCCGTCGTCGTCGACGAGCCGGCCCGCGCAGGCGACCACGTCGCCGAGCACGCCGTCGTCGTGCAGTGAGAGCAGCAGGGCGGCACGCTCACCCTCGACCGCGAGCTGCGGGCACTCCCACACGTCGGCCGGGCCGCTCCCGGCGACGGCAGGTCCGCGCCGCGCAGCCAGACGCCGAGGTAGTCCCACGCCTCGATGTCGTCGCAGGAGTAGAGCAGCACCGCGGGCGTCCCGTCGTCGAGGCCGGCGCCCACGAGGGCGAACCGATGACCCTCGTGCGTGAGCACGAAGGGGTCGCGCATGACCGCGACACCGTCAGCCTGCGGCTGGCGGGCCACCACCACGGGTGCCGACCACTCGTCGAGGTCGGCACCGGACCCCCAGCGCAGGCAGACCGTGCTGGTCAAGCCCGGCCCGGCGAGCCCGGAGTAGACGACGGCCGGGCGCGACAACCCGGGCACGAAGACCCCGGACCAGCAGCCGGAGCCGTCCGGACCTCCCGGCGTGGGGGTGAAGGCGACCGGGTGCCCGCGCCAGGTCACGAGGTCGGCGCTGCTGCAGTGGCCCCACGCGATGGCGTCGTGCCGGGGCGCGTCCGGGTTGTGCTGGAAGAAGGCGTGCCAGCGCCCCTCGTGCCGGACCATGCCGTTGGGGTCGTTGAGCCAGCCCTGCGCCGGGCGCAGGTGGAAGGTCGTCGTCGCACCCGGCCCAGCTTCGGGTACGAGCGGTGTGGAGCCAGGCGTGGAGTGAACTGCGTGGCCGGGGGTCGCGGGGGGCATACCGATGATTGTGACGGGTAGGGCAGGCTGGGCGGATGAACTCACCCTTCGACCTGTCCCTGGAGCAGATGCGCACCCACCGCAGCGCCAAGTGGAGCCGGGTCCCGGACGACGTGCTCCCCGCCTGGACGGCGGAGATGGACGTCAGCACCGCCCCCGCTATCGCGCAGGCGCTGCAGACGGCGATCGAGCGCTCCGACTTCGGGTATGCCGGTGAGCCCTCTGCCGTGATCGATGCCTTCGCCGGCTTCGCCCGCGACACCTGGGGCTGGGACCCGCAGGGCATGCCGGGGCGGACCCGGCTCTTCGCCGACGTCGGCCAGGGGGCCAAGGAGACGCTGCGCGCGCTCACCTCACCCGGCGACCGGGTCGTCCTCAACCCCCCGGTCTACCTCTCCTTCTACCCCTGGCTGCGCGACCTGCGCCTGGAGCCGCTCGAGGTGCCGATGCTCGACGTCGCCTCCGGTGGCCGCCTCGACCTGGACGGCATGCGCGCGGCGCTCGCCGACGGGGCGAAGGTGGTCCTGCTGTGCACCCCGCACAACCCGCTCGGCTACGTCTACTCGCGCGAGGAGCTGGCCGCGCTGGCCGAGATGGCCGCCGAGCACGACGCCGTGGTGATCTCGGACGAGATCCACGCCCCGCTCGTGCACCCCGGCAGCCCGCGGCCCTTCGTGCCCTTCCTCACCGTGAGCGAGGCGGCCCGCGAGGTCGGCATCGCCCTGCACTCGCCCTCCAAGGCGTGGAACACCGCGGGCCTCAAGCTCGCCCTGGGCCTCACGGCGGTGGAGGGACGCTGGCCGCAGGCGCAGGCCGAGACCGACTGGGCACCCAGCATCCTCGGGCAGTATGCCGCGATCGCCGCCTACACCGAGGGCCGCGAGTGGCTCGCCGGCACGGTGGCCGAGCTGCAGGCGCGCACCCAGGAGCTGCCCGCCCTGCTCCAGGAGCACCTGCCGCAGGTGCGCTTCCATCCGGGGCACGCGTCCTACCTCGCCTGGCTGGACTGCCGCGCCCTCGGCCTCGGCGACGACCCGTCGCAGGCCTTCCTGGAGCGGGGCCGGGTGCTGCTGTCGCCGGGGCCGGCGTTCGGGGCCACCGGCGAGGGCTTCGCCCGGCTCAACATCGGCACGAGCGCCGAGCTCATGGGCGAGGCGGTCCGCCGGATGGCGGAGGCCCTGCACTGACGTGCTGACGACACGCCGGAGGAGAGCGACTCAGGCGTTCACGTGTGCGGCTGAGCCGGTCGCGGTCGGCGTGTCGCCGGAACGCGCGACCTCCTGGCTCACGGCTCGCGCGGCGGCGTGACCTTGGAGCGTCCGTAGGTGAAGGGCTCGCGGGGAGGCCGGGCCAGCAGGTCGGCGGTGAAGAGCCGGCGGGAGAGCAGGATGAGGGCGCCGGCGAGCGCGAAGCAGCCCGCGGCCACAGCCCAGGTCACGGGGAAGCCGGCGGCTCCCGAGAGCCCACCGAGGACCGCCGGGCCCAGCGCCCCGCCCGCGAAGGCGCCCGCCTGGATCGCAGCCGACGCCTGGGCCGGGTTGTCGCGCCCGAGCCGGGCGACGGCATACAGCAGCAGACCGGGCCAGGACCACCCGATGCTGAAGGCGAGCAGCCCGAAGACCCAGACCGCCCAGGGTGCGTCGATCATCAGGCCCAGGCACCCGAGCGCGCCGACCCACATCTGGGTGGCGACGACGGGCAGGTTCGCCCCGTGCCGGTGGTCGGCGCGCCACCCGGAGAAGACCCGGATCGCGATCGAGCCACCCGAGCCGACCGCCATGAGCACACCGGTCTGGGAGGGTGTCAGCCCGACCTCGAAGCCCCAGGAGGCCGCGAAGGCGCCCACGTAGTTGGCGGCCGCGCTGGCCAGCGTGATCGCCAGGGCGGCGAGCACGAGCGGCAGGGTCGGCGGGGACTCGAGCAGGTCGGCGTTGGACGCAGCGGCTCTGCGCGATCCGCGACGCCGGCCCCGCAGCAGCAGCCCGACCGCGCCGAGCATGACCACGACCCCGAGGCAGCAGGTCACGACGAAGGTCGAGCGCCACCCCCACAGCGCCCCGGTCGTCGGGACCGCGAGCCCGCCCAGCATGATCGCCAGCGGCACGGCGGACTGCTTGACGCCGAAGCCGAGCCCGCGCCGACCGGGCGGGAGGGTGCGCGCCATCAACGAGTTCGCGGTGGCCTGGCAGGCGGCGTTGCCGAGGCCGAGCACCACCATGACCGCCATGAGCGACCACCACCCGGAGACGAGCAGGCTCATGGCGAGGCCACCGGCGGTCACGACACCTCCGGCCAGGAGCAGCAGCAGGCCGCGGCTCATCCGGTCGACCAACGTCGAGGTGGACAGCGTGGCCACCGCCGCCGTGGCGAAGAACAGGCTGACCGCGACACCGAAGGCTCCGAGCCCGAAGCCGAGGTCGTCGCGGATCGCCACCGCCTGAGCCCCCAGTAGGAACGGCGGGAGGGCGCCCAGCGTGGTGACGGCGGAGGCGACCGCCATCACCAGGGCGGACCGGCCACGGCGGGGGGCAGGGGACATGCGATGCCGCGTCCTCCTCCCGTGATCCGGACCCGCCGCCGGCCGTTACAGCACGAGCCCCAGGGCGAAGGGACCGATGAGGACGGTGAAGAGGGTGATGAGCACCACCCCGACGACGTTCAGGACGATTCCACCACGGGCCATCTCCTGAATCTTCACCGCCCCGGTGCCGAAGACGATCGCGTTGGGCGGGGTGCCGACCGGCAGCATGAAGGCGCAGGTCGCCGCCAGGGCGGCCGGGATGAGCAGCGTCATCGGGTCGACACCGATGCCGACGGCGACACCGCCCAGGACCGGGATGAAGGTCGCCGCGGTCGCGGTGTTGCTCGTGACCTCGGTGAGGAAGAGCACGATCGTCACGACAGCGGCGAGCAGCAGCACGATCGGCAGCGAGCCCAGCCCGGTGACCTGCTGGCCGAACCACTCGTCCAGGCCGGTGCCGGCGACCGCGGCGGCCAGGCTGAGGCCACCACCGAAGAGCAGCAGCACGCCCCAGGGCAGGCCCTCCTCCGCGTCGTCCCACTCCAGCGTCATCCGGCCCTCGCGGTCGCCGGGGATGAGGAAGAGCACGATGCCCGCGCCGATGGCGATGGCGGTGTCGTCCAGCTCCCCGAGCCAGGGCAGCGCCTCGCCGAGGGCGGGGATGTTGGACAGCAGGCCCGGGACGATCCACAGGAAGGCGGCGCCGCAGAAGACCGCGAGCACGACCTTCTCCCCCTGGCTCATCGGGCCCAGCTCATCGACCTCGGTGTCGATGAGCTGGCGGCCGCCGGGGATCTCCTCGAGCGTGAAGCGGAACATCAGCCGCGTGATGAGCAGCCAGGCGATCCCGATGAAGACGACGACGATCGGCACGCCCAGCACCATCCAGGCGAGGAAGCCCACGTCCTGGCCGACCTCGTCGGCGAGATATCCGGCGACGATGGCGTTGGGCGGGCTGCCGAGCAGCGTGCCGAGCCCGCCGATCGAGGCGGCCCACGCGATGGACAGCACCAGGCGACGCCGAAGATGCGAACGTCCGGGTCGTCGACGACGTCGCTCACCGCCCGCCCGCTGGAGACCTCCTCGGCCACGTCGCCGTCGGCGGCGGCCACGCCACGCTGGCTGTTCTCCACGACGAGCGCCAGCACCGAGATCGCGATGGGCAGCATCATCAGCGTGGTGGCCGTGTTGGAGACCCACATCGACAGGAAGGCCGTCGAGATCATCATCCCGAGGATGATCCGGCGCGGGTGGGTGCCGACGCGGCGCAGCGTGAGCAGCGCGATCCGGCGGTGCAGGTTCCACTTCTGCATGGCGATGGCGATGAGGAAGCCGCCGAGGAAGAGGAAGACGATCGAGTTGGCGTAGGGCGCCGTCGCGTCGGAGACGCCCAACCCGGTGAGCGGCGGGATGAGCACGATCGGCAGCAGCGAGGTCGCCGCGAGGGGGATCGCCTCGGTCATCCACCAGACGGCCATGAGCACCGCGATGGCAGCGACGAAGCGGGCGTCGCCGGACATCTCGGCGCCACCCAGGAGGAGGTAGACCACGACGGCCAGCGCCAGCCCACCCAGCCGGAAGGCCCAAGTGCGACCGGCGGCGCGTGGTGGCTCCCGGTCGCTGGGCTCGTTGTCGAACTCGCCCTGCTCGCGCACGACCTCGCCGCTCATCTCGCAACCCCTCCACTCCGGTGTGTGATCGGCTCAACCTAACGCAAGGACAACCTGCGCGGGCGCATACCCTGGCTCCATGACCCGACCGCACCTGTGGATCCGCGCCGAGGCCCGCCCCGGCGAGCAGCGCGTGCCGATCGTCCCCGCCGACGCGCAGCGCCTCGTCGCCGACGGCTATGTCGTCACCGTCGAGGAGTCACCGAGCCGCGTCGTCGACCTCGAGGACTACGTCGCGGCCGGGTGCTCGGTCGCGCCCTACGGCTCGTGGACCGACGCCCCCGAGGGCGCCGTCGTCGTCGGGATCAAAGAGCTGCCGCAGGACCCGCCCGACCTGGCGCACACGCACGTCTTCTTCGCCCACGCCTACAAGGGGCAGGAGGGCGCGGACGTCACGCTCGAGCGATTCCGTCGCGGTGGTGGCGAGCTGCTGGACGTGGAGTACCTCACGCTCGACGGCAAGCGGGTCGTCGCGTTCGGTTTCTGGGCGGGGTATGTCGGTGCCGCGCTCGCCGTGCTCCGGCACCGCGGCCTGCTGACCGGCGGGGTCGCACCGATGGGCCGCGAGGAGCTGGACGGCCAGCTGCGCGAGAGCGCGGCCGGTCACGAGCCGGAGCGCGCGCTGGTCATCGGCTCCCGCGGGCGTTCCGGCCGCGGCGCGGTCGAGGCGCTGGAGCTGGCCGGCTGCGCGGTCACCCGCTGGGACCGGGCCGACACCGTCGAGCTGGACAAGGCAGCGCTGCTGGACCACGACATCCTCGTGAACTGCGTCGTGAGCAGCACCCCGCGCGAGCCCTTCGTCGGCGGCGAGGACGTGGCGGCCACCCGTCGCCTGCGCACGATCGGTGACGTGACCTGCGACGTCACCTCCGACAACAACCTGCTCCCCGTCAACACCGCGGTCACCACATGGGCCGAGCCGGTGCGTCAGGTCGGCACCGCCGACGCCCCGCTCGACGTCATCGCCATCGACAACCTCCCGTCGCTGCTGCCGCTGGAGTCCTCGATCAGCTTCTCCGCGGAGTTGACGCCGTTGCTGGAGGATCTCGCCGAGCGGCGTGGCCCGTGGGCGGCGAGCCTGGAGTGGTTCCGCCGGCACGTGCCCCTGGGCTGACTCGAACATCGTGGGCCTGTGTTCAGTGATATGAGCGCGAGGGCGTCCGGAATGGGACCACGAGTCTACTCACCGTGGATGAGCGGACAGTCGCAAGATGCTCACCTCACGTGTGATGCAGGCGTGACGCTCAACAACCACCATGTCCTGTCCAACAACATCGCTAGAGCCTTGTATCAAAGACAGTTCGTCGCTAGAGGTCCCGTCGATGAGCACAGGCACCTCTGCATCCGGGCAAAGGGGTACGCAAATGCGGCGTACAACAGCAGCGGAACCTGCCACATCTACGGGTAGCCTTGCCGCGCTCGCGGTAGCCGCCCTCCTCGCCGGTGCACTGGCCCCTGCGCTCGGGGTGGCGCTGGGCGTGATCGGTCTCCTCATCGTCTCGGTGCAGACCGTGACCGGCTCGGCCCTTCGCCCACGGCTGCTCGTCCTCTTCGGCCTACTCGTCGTCGTCTTCCTGGTGCCGATCCTGGTATTCGGCCGCTGGGGCATGTTGCCGCTCTGGTAGAGACCCGACCCACCGGCGCTCAGCGCTTCCGGGTCCAGCGCCAGCCGCGGGGAGGCTTGGTGCCGTCGTCGGGCGGCATCGTGCGCACCGAGACGTCACCGAGCAGGCTCGTGGCGTTGATGCGGACGCAGGCACCCGTGTCGGCCGAGGACTGGGCCTGGGGGTCGACGTCGTGCCGCAGGTCGCCGAGAAGGTTGAAGCCCGACAGCTCGACCCGGGTGCCGGGGGGCACCGCGATCCGGATGTCGCCCATCCCGGTGAAGGAGGAGATCTCCAGCGTCTCGCCGGGACGGACCACCTCGCGCAGGTCGAGCTTGACATCGCCGACAAGCAGCATCGTGGTCGTGCGCTCCGCCGCGTCCCACGCGCCGGTCCGCACGACGTCTCCCATGAGGGTCCCCAGCGTCTGGGTCGGCGCGCGCATGGGCACCGGCGCGTCCCGGTCCGCAGCGGCGGCGGGGTGGTTGCCGCGCCACTGCGCCGGCAGCTCCTCGCGAGGTGCGGGGCGCTGCCCCGGGACCGGTATGTCGGGCCGCCAGTCGGGCGGCACGTCCGAGGGTCCCTGGGCGGAGGGGTCGGGCGCGGCGGGATCGGGCATACCGTCACCCTAGTCAGGCCGCGTGACCGCTGGACATGACAGCCGTCACCAGATGCGACGCCCGGTCGGACCGGAGCCAACCACTCACGACGCCCGGTCGGCATGGGGTCGGGGGCGGCTCAGCGGAAGGCGCTGGTGCCGGTCACCGAGCGGCCCACGAGCAGCGACTGCACGGTGCGGCTCCCCTCGTAGGTGTAGGTCGCCTCGAGGTCGGCGAAGTGCCGGGCGACGTGGTGGTCCAGCAGGATCCCGTTGCCCCCGAGCATGTCGCGGGCGATGCCGACGACCTCCCGCGCCGCCGTGGTCGTGTGCAGCTTGGCCATCGCCGCGTGCTCGATGGTGCAGCGGCCCTCGTCCTCGAGCTGGCTCATCCGCATGCAGGTGAGCTGCATCGTGGTGATGAGCGTGACCATGCGGGCCAGATCGTCCTGGATGAGCTGGTTCTTGGCCAGCGGACGACCGAACTGCTCGCGGCGCAGGGCATAGGTCAGCGCGCCCTCGTAGGCCGCGACCGCGTGGCCGATGGCCTCCCAGGCCACCGCCTGCCGCGACCGGGCCAGCACCCGGTTGGTGTCGGCGAAGGTGCGCGCCTGGGGGAGCCGGTTGTCGGCCGGGATCCGCACGCCGTCGAGGCGGATGTGCGCCTGCCATACCCCGCGGTTGCTGATCTTGCCCTGGATGACCTGGGCGTCCCAGCCGTCGAGCTGCTGCGGGGACTCGACGACGAAGCCACCCACGTCGCCGTCGTCGTCGCGCGCCCAGACCACGACGAGGTCGGCCACCGACCCGTTGCCGATCCACCGCTTCGCGCCGTCGAGCACCCAGTGGTCGCCGTCGCGGTGGGCGCGGGTCTCCATGCTCACGACGTCGGACCCGTGCGTGGGCTCGGTCAGCGCCACCGCGCCGACCGTCTCCACCCGGGCCATCCCCGGCAGCCATCGCTCCCGTTGCTCCTCGCTGCCCAGCAGGTGCACCGAGGTCATCGCCAACCCGGAGTGGACCGCGTTGAAGGTCGCGATCGAGCCGTCCCCCCGGGCCAGCTCGGCGCACATCATCCCGTCGGCGAGGGTGGAGACCCCGGCGCAGCCGTAGCCCTCGATCGAGGCACCGGCGACCCGGGTCGCGGCATACCCCGGCACCATCTCGACGGGGTATCGCGCCGCCTCCCACCACTCCTGCGCCGCCGGGACGACCTCGTCGTCGCACCAGGCGCGCACGCCGTCCCGCAGCTCGCGCTCGGTATTGGTGAGCAGGTCGTCCAGGTGCATGAAGTCCGTGCCCAGGGACCGACCCAGGTCGGCGCCGTCCGGCACCGCGCGGTCGGACTCGGGCATCGGCTGCGGCTCGTCGCTCATCCTTCGAGGGTAGGCGCGGCCTCCCCCGGTCGCGCCCTCAGCCCACCGGGTGACCGTCGGTCATCCCCGGATCCCGCCCGGGCTCGATGAACCACTCGTCCCCGAAGGCCGCGGCGAACTGCTCCTCCGGCATACCCAGCATCCAGCCGACGTCCTCCTGGCTGGCGTGGGCCGACAGCGCCGCCCGCTTGGCCGCGAGCACCGGCCGGGCGTCGACGTGCCAGTGGATCTCCGCCTCGGGGGTGCCGACCGGGTTGCCGTCGTCGGCGGGGCGTCCGGATCCCAGTCCGCGTCCTCGGGCGCCATCCCGGCCGCCGTGGCCGCCTCGAACATGCGCCGCATGTGGTCGCGGTTCATCGTCGCCTCGAGCAGCCGTGGTCGCCGTGCCGCCAGCTCCGCCGCCCGGTGCACGACGGCGTGGACCTTGACGTGGTCGGGGTGGCCGTAGCCACCGTGCCAGTCGTAGCCGACGAGCACGTCGGCGTCCTCCTCGTCCAGGACCCGCGCCAGCCGCGCCGCGGCCTCGTCGGTGCTGCAGGCGTGGAAGGACTGCTCGTGGCTGTTCTGCTCCCACCCGGTCATGCCGGAGTCGGCGTAGCGAGCCACACGACCCGCGCGGTGCCGAGCGCGACGGCCGACGCCTGGGCCTCGGCGCGACGCCGGTCCGCCACCGTCTCCCCCTCCCGCAGGTCCGCGGGCACGGTGCCGTGGTCGCCGTTGGTGGCGTAGACGCACACCACCCGGTGCCCGGCGTCGGCGGCCAGCCGCATCGTGGCCGCGGTCTGGCTCGCCTCGTCGTCGGGGTGCGCGTGCAGGAAGACGATGGTGCTCACGGCGCCAACCTAGGGCCAGGCAGCGACATTCACACAACCTCCACATCTGCCCAGCACCCTCTCCACCAGCGCAGACCTAGGCTCCAACCCATGACCGAGACGACGCGCACCGTGCTGGTGGTCGAGGACGACCTCACGATCAACCAGGCGCTGGCCGACCGCTTCACCGCCGAGGGTTTCGCGGTCGCGCGGGCGGTCGACGGGCCGACCGCCCTGACCGAGGCGGCCCGGCACACCCCGGACGTGGTCGTGCTGGACCTCATGCTGCCCGGCCTGGACGGCCTGGAGGTTTGCCGTCGGCTGCAGACCGAGCGCCCGGTCCCGGTCCTCATGCTCACCGCGAAGACCGACGAGACCGACATCCTCGTCGGCCTTGCCGCCGGCGCCGACGACTACGTCACCAAGCCGTTCCGGATGCGGGAGGTCGTCGCCCGGGTGCAGGCGCTGCTCCGGCGCGTCGAGCGGGCCACCGAGCTCGCCGACACCCGCCTGCCGGTGCAGACCGTCGGCGACCTGAAGATCGACGCCTCCGCGCGCCGGGTGCGGGTTGCCGGCGAGGAGATCCACCTGACGCCGCTGGAGTTCGACCTGCTCGGTGCGCTCGCGGAGCGGCCGGGCAGCGTGCGCGGCCGCGAGGACCTGATGACGCAGGTATGGGGCTGGTCGGACGCGCACGGCACCCGCACCCTCGACAGCCACGTCAAGGCCCTGCGCGCCAAGA
Organism: Serinicoccus sp. CUA-874; assembly: GCF_001942225.1. Taxonomy (NCBI): domain Bacteria; kingdom Bacillati; phylum Actinomycetota; class Actinomycetes; order Micrococcales; family Ornithinimicrobiaceae; genus Serinicoccus; species Serinicoccus sp. CUA-874. The sequence goes on from NZ_MKJZ01000033.1 coordinate 237,319, forward strand.
TCGGCAGCGCCCGGGTCCGCACCGTGCACGGCGTGGGGTATGCCCTGGAGAGCGGCCGGTGAGCCGGGCACCCGAGCGCCCGCTCGACGGCGTCGGCTCGATCACGGTCAAGATCGGCGTGCTCGTCACGCTGAGCATCCTGGCCGCCGTCGTCGTCTCCGAGGTCGGTGACCGCGCGGGGGTCTCGGCCTGGCTGACGATCCCGGTGTCCGTCGCGGCAGCGCTCTTCGTCACCCAGTGGCTGGCCCGGGGCATGACCTCGCCGCTGCGGCAGATGACCGTGGCCGCCGGGCGGATGGCCGGTGGGGACTACTCGACCCGGGTCACCGCGAGCGCCAGCGACGAGGTGGGCCAGCTCGGCACCGCCTTCAACACGATGTCGGCCGAGCTGGACGGCGCCGACCGGCAGCGGCGCGAGCTGCTCGCCACGGTCTCGCACGAGCTGCGGACGCCGCTGGCGGCGCAGCGGGCGCTGCTGGAGAACCTCGTCGACGGCGTCGTCACCCCGGACGACCGCGCGCTGCAGACCGCGCTGGACCAGTCGGAGCGGCTGAGCGCGCTGGTGCAGGACCTGCTCGACCTCAGCCGGGTGGAGGCCGGCGTCGCGACGCTGGACGTCGAGCCGGTGCAGGTCGCCGACCTGCTGGCGCGCTGCGCCGACGAGGCCCGGGCCACGGTCGCCGCCCGCGGCCACGAGGTGTCCGTCGAGGTCGACGTCCCCGAGGACCTGGGGGTCCGGGCCGACCGGGCCCGGCTGGCCCAGGTGGTCACCAACCTGCTCGACAACGCCGTCCGGCACAGCCCCGCAGGCGGGACGGTCCGCGTGGTGGCCGACGTCACCGGCACCGGCTGGTCGCTCGAGGTCCACGACGAGGGGCCGGGCTTCCCGCCCGGCCGCAGCGAGGAGATGTTCGCCCGGTTCGGCGTCGGCGACGACGCCGGCGGCGGCACCGGCCTCGGGCTCTCCATCGTCCGCTGGGTGTGCGAGCTGCACGGCGGCACGGTCCGGGCGCTCGAGGCGGAGCCGCGCCAGACGGCGACCGGAGCCGTCGTGCGGGTCGAGCTGCCGCTCACGCCCCCGGCATACCGACGTGGACAGCGGGACGTGGGACCCCCTCCCCAGGAAGCGATGTCCAGAACGACAGCTCAGACGACCGACGACCGCGAGGAGAGCCCGATGGCCACGCATGACAGCCCGCCGCTCCCGGCGCAGCGCACCGCCGACGACGCCGCTGACCGGCCTGCCCACGTGCCCGCGCCACCGGTCTCGGGCACCCCCATCCCGGTGCCGACCCCGTCGGTCTTCGACACCCTCTTCGGCCGGCTCTGGCCGGAGCCGACACCCCTGCGGACCGCACCCGTCGCACTGTGGGCCTCGGTGGGGATCGGGGCGCTCGCCGCCGTGCTCCTGCCCTACCGCGGCATCGGGATCGCGTATGCCCTCGTCCTGCTCGCCGCGGGCGCCCTCGTCCTGCGGCTCTCGCCGCGGCGGCGTGACCCGTGGACCCTCGCCTCGGCCGCGCTCTGCGTCGGCCTCGCCAGCCTGCTCGTGCTCCGGGCCGCCGAGTGGCTCGCGGTCCTGGCGCTGCTCACCGCGGCCCTGCTCGTCACGACCGCGCTGACCGGCGCCCGCGGCATGCCCGCGATGGTCGCCGGCGCCGCGGCGTGGGTGCTCAGCGGGCTGCGCGGGCTGCCGCTCCTGGGCCGCACGATCACGGCGACGTCCCGGCACACCCTGCTCTGGCCGGTCGTGCGCACGGCCGCGATCTCGCTGGTCGCGCTCGTGGTCTTCGGCGGGCTCTTCGCCTCCGGCGACGCGGTGGTCGGGGCCTGGGTGAGCGACCTGCTCCCGGAGGTCGACATCGCCGAGTCCCTCGTGCTCCGCAGCTTCACGTGGTTCGTCGTCGGCGGGATCGTGCTGGCGGCGTGCTACCTCGCGCTCAACCCGCCGAGGGTCGACCTGGTCGAGCTGCCGGCAGGGCGCCGGCTGGCCCGCGCGTGGGAGTGGGTCGTGCCGGTCGGCGTGGTGATCGCGACCTTCGTGGTCTTCCTGCTCGCGCAGGGTGCCGCGATGTTCGGCGGGCACGACTTCGTGCAGCGCACCACCGGCATGACGTATGCCGAGTCCGTCCACCAGGGCTTCGGCCAGCTGACGCTCGCGACCGCGCTGACGCTGGTGACGGTCGCGATCGTCGGCCGCCGGGCCTCGCGGGAGACAGCGCGCGACCGGGTGCTGCTGCGCAGCGTGCTCGGCGTCCTCTGCGGCCTCACGCTCGTCGTGGTCGGCTCGGCGCTCTACCGGATGCACGTCTATCAGGAGGCCTACGGCTTCACCGTGCTGCGCGTGCTCGTCGACGCCTTCGAGCTGTGGCTCGGGCTGCTGGTCGTGCTGGTCATGGTGGCGGGCTGGCGGCTGCGCGGCGGCTGGGTGCCGCGTGCGGCGCTCGCCTCGGGCGCGACCTTCCTGCTCGTCATCGGCCTGGCCAACCCCGAGGCGTGGGTGGCGCAGCGCAACATCGACCGGTATGCCGAATCCGGTCGCCTCGACCTGACCTACCTGCAGACCCTCGGGGCCGACGCGGTGCCGACGATCCGCGAGGGCCTGGGGGACGAGCAGGTCGTCGGCCGGACGGTGGCTGACGACGACGGCGTGATGCTGGCCGACTGCGCCGTCGGCTGGCGCCCGGACGACGAGCTGACCGAGGACGCGCTGAGCTGGAACCTCGGCCGGGCCAGGGCCGAGGCGGCCGGCGCGGTGAGCCTGACCACCATCGACGGGACCGGCTACCCGACATACGCTCTCGGCACGTGCCCCGTGGAGCTCCCGGGCCGCTGACGCGGCCGAACGACGGTGAGGCCCCGCACTCGTGGCGCCTTCGTGTTCCTATGGCCGGCTGCATCTGGGCACGAGAACACCAAGGCGCCACGAGTCGGCGATGGGCGGCGACGCGTTGGAGCCGCGGCTGATGATCATGTCCCTGGCCCGGTCGACGATCGTCAAGGAACGGCTCCGGCGCGGTGGAGGGCTAGGCTGGAGTGTCGGCGAAGGAGGCCGGTATGGGGATCGCGACCACCGAGGGGACACCCGCACCCCTGGACAAGGTCGGGCGGCGTCGGCTCGAGCTCGCCGAGTCGGCCCTCAAGACGCTGGGCGAGCTCGGGTATGCCCGGACGTCGCTGCGCGAGATCGCGAGCAACTCCGAGTTCAGCCACGGCGTCGTCCACTACTACTTCCGCGACAAGGTGGAGCTCATCTCCTACTGCGTCCGGCACTACAAGACGATCTGCTCGCGCCGCTACGACGAGGTCGTGGAGTCGGCCGTCACGCCGGAGGAGCTGGCCGCGGGCTTCCTGGAGCGGATGACCCGGACCCTGGTCGAGGAGACGCCGATGCACCGGCACTGGTACGACCTACGGACGCAGAGCCTCTTCGAGGGGGGCGCTGCGCGATGACGTGCGCGCCATCGACGAGCTGCTCGAGGCGATGACCTGGCGGATCGTGTCGCGCTACGCCGCGCTCGCCGGGACGACGGCGCTGTTGGACGCCCCCAGCGTGTATGCCCTCCTGGACGGACTCTTCGAGCAGGCCCTGGTCGCCGCGGCTGACGACCCGCAGGCGGCCGCGGACCAGCTCGGCGAGCGGGTGGCCGCGGTGCTCCCTCGATTGCTGGCCTGATCAGCCCTTGAGGTCCGGGAAGTCGCTGTCGCGCCACTCGGTCTGAGCCTGCGCACCACCACCGGACGCGCCACCCGCTGCCTCGCCGGAGCCGCCGGCCAGCTCCTCCTCACGGGCCCGCAGCTCGACCCGGCGGATCTTGCCGCTGATCGTCTTGGGCAGCTCGTAGAACTCGACCCGGCGCACCCGCTGCCAGGGCTGCAGGTGCTCGCGCGCGTGGGCCAGGATCGTGCGGGCGGTCTCGGCGGTCGGCTCGTGACCCTCGACCAGCGCGACGTAGGCCTTCGGCACGGCCAGCCGGACCTCGTCCGGGGCGGGCACGACGGCCGCCTCGGCCACCGCCGGGTGCTCGATGAGCACCGACTCCAGCTCGAAGGGGCTGATCTTGTAGTCGCTGGCCTTGAAGACGTCGTCGGTGCGCCCGACGTAGGTGATGAGACCGTTCGCGTCCCGCTCCGCGACGTCGCCGGTGTGGTAGAAACCGCCGGCCATCGCCTCGGCGTTGCGCCCCTCGTCACCCTGGTAGCCGGTCATCAGCGCCACCGGCGAGGCGGACAGGTCCAGGCAGATCTCACCCTCGCCCGGGCCGTCGAGCACCTGCCCGCTCTCGACGTCGACGAGCACCGAGGGGACGCCGGGCAGCGGCATACCCATCGACCCGGGCTTGACCCGCCCGCCCGGGCAGTTGCCGATCTGCGCGGTGGTCTCGGTCTGGCCGTAGCCGTCGCGCAGGGTGAGCCCCCACTGCTTCTGGACCTGCGCGATGACCTCGGGATTGAGCGGCTCCCCGGCGCCGATGACCTCCCGCAGCGCGCCCGGCCCACCGGACAGGTCGGCGTTGATGAGCATCCGCCAGACCGTGGGCGGGGCGCAGAAGGTCGTGACCCGGTGGCTGCGGATGACCTGCAGCAGGGCAGCAGGATCGAAGCGGGAGTAGTTGTAGACGAGGATCGTCGCCTCGGCGATCCACGGCGCGAAGAAGCAGCTCCACGCGTGCTTGGCCCAGCCGGGGCTGGAGATGTTGAGGTGCACGTCGCCGGGCCGCAGGCCCAGCCAGTAGGTCGTCGACAGGTGCCCCACCGGGTAGCTCACCTGGGTGTGCTCGACCAGCTTGGGCCGGTTGGTGGTGCCGGAGGTGAAGTAGAGCAGCAGCCGGTCCTGCGGTGCGGTGCCCGGATGCTCGACCGGCTCGACGTGCTCGCGGTAGGCCGCGCGCAGGTCCTCCCAGCCGTATGCCTCGCCGACGCTCACCCGCAGGTAGTCACCCGGCACGTCGTCGAACTTGTCGACCTCGGCGGCGTTGACGACGACGGCACGGGCAGCCCCGCGCTCGAGCCGGTCGCGCAGGTCGGCCGGCCCGGCGGCGGTCGTCGTCGGCATGATGACCGCGCCCAGCTTCATCACGCCGAGCATGGTGTCCCACAGCTCGACCTGGTTGCCGAGCATGACCATGACGCTGTCCCCCTTGCCGATGCCGAGGTGGGCCAGCCGCGCGGCGACCTGGTCGGAGCGGGTGGCGACCTCGTCGAAGGTCAGCGTGACCTCGCTGCCGTCCTCCTCGACCACGATCAGCGCGGGCTGGTCGTTGCCGCGGGCGATCGCGTCGAACCAGTCGACCGCCCAGTTGAAGCGCTCCCCCACGTCGGGGTAGCGGAACTCCGCGCGGGCGCGCTCGGGGTCTCCGTGCAGGTCGACGAGCTGGTCGCGGGCGGCCCGGTAGGCCGCGGTGGTCGGCTGGTCCGTGGACGTCGGCGTCATGACCCCATGCCTACACCCGCGCCCGGATGCCTGCCAGCCGGGCCCGGGCCCGATCGGCCGACGGCTTCGTCGCGACGCTGTCGGACCCCGCACCTACAGTCGGGGGCATGACGAACCCCACGGACGACACGACCCCCACGACCGACCCCGACCACGGAGCCCAGCCCGACCAGCAGCCTGGTGGGGCCGAGATGCTCGGTGCGAGCAGCCCGCAGTCGCCGCAGGAGCAGGTCGAGCGCGACCCCGAGGACTGGGCCACCGGTGACGACCCCGCCACCGAGGCGCAGAAGTCCTACCTCGACCGGTTGGCCAGTGCTGCCGGCGAGCAGATCCCCGCCGACGGCCTCACCAAGGCGCAGGCCTCCGAGCACATCGACCGGCTCCAGGGCCAGACCGGGATGCAGCCGCGCGAGTCCTGACGGCACGGGCGGCCTCCTGCCGGCGTCAGCTCGTCGCGTCCGCCGGCCCGAGGTCACGTGGATCGACGCGATCCAGACCGGTGATTCCCTCGAAGTCCTGATCGGTGGTGACGATCTGGGCGAATCCCGCGCACAGCGCCGTGCCCGCGTGGACCGCGTCACGGCCTCGGGCCTCCTCCGCCTCGACGAGATCCCGGCTCCGGCGCAGGACGGCGGAGTCGAAGTCATACCAGACAACCAGCCGATCGAGGGCGTCGAAGTCCTCGACGGCCACGGCGGTCGCACCACGCCGGAGGCGGTGGAAGAGGAACTCCTGCCCGGCCTCGACGCTGGCGTGCAGCCGGACCCGCCCCGTCGCGGCCAGCTCGAGGAGCCGGGAGCAGGCCGCGCGGTCCGGGTGCTCGCCACCGAAGGGGAGGAGCAGGACGGAGGAGTCGACGAAGATGGCCTTCATCGACGAGCCAGCTTGGCGTCTACCGACGTCGCGTAGGCCCGCTTGAGATCATCCGGACCCTCGCCAGGATGTGGCGCGTCTGCCCGGGCGAGACGAGCGCGCTCCAGAAGCTCGCTCCCGGCCGTGCGGAGAGCCGCGTCGTCGTCCGGGGCGAAGCGGGCGTCGATGGCTTCGCGGATCACCGCCGCCACGCTCCGGCCAGAGGCCGCCGCCTCCTGGGACACCCGGGCATACCGCTCCGCGTCCAGCAGAAGCTGCAACCGACGATCCATGACCGACATCGATCCAGGGTAGCAGGCGGCATGCGCATGCTCATGTGTATGCAGGTTCAGCCCTCTTGGTCCGACCAGATGCGCCGGATCTCGCGCCCGACGGCGACGACCGCGGGGCGGCGCACGCTGGAGTCGCGGTGGACGAGCATGATGCGACGGGTGGGAGGGTTGCGCACCGGGAGGGACACGAGCCCGTCCGGCAGCGGGGGGCGGCCGAGGCGGGGGATGAGGCCGATGCCGAAGCCAGCGGCCACGAGCGCGATCTTGCTGGGGAAGCTGTCGGCCGTCGCGGCGATCCGGTAGTCCAGGCTCCGCTGGTGCAGCGCCGAGAGCAGCCACTCGCTGAAGACGCCCGGGGAGTCGTCCACCCACTCCCGGCCGTCGAGGTCGGCGAGGTTCACCGCGCCGCTGCGGCTCAGTCGCAGGCCGTGGTCCTCGCGCGCGATGAGGTCGACGACGTCGTGCCCGAGCTCGGTCGCGTGAGCCCGCCGGGGAAGGTCATGTGGTGGTCGGTCCAGTCGTGGACGAGGGCGAGGTCGACCTCGCCGCGTCGCACGGCCCCGAGCGAGGCCTCGGGCGCCAGCTCACGGACGGTGAGACGCAGCAGCGGGTAGGTCTGCAGCAGTCCGGGGAGCGCCTGCGACAGCAGCCCGACGACCCCGGTCGCGAAGGAGGACAGCACCAGCGGCCCGGAGACGTCGCTGGTCAGGTGCTCCAGCTCGGCCCGCGCGGCCTCGTCGAGCTGCTCGACCTGGGTGGCGAGCCGGACCAGGACCTCGGCGGCGTCCGTAGGCACCACGTTGCGTCCGCGGCGCACGAGCACGGGCTGCCCGGCCTCCTGCTGCAGGCGGCTCAGCTGCTGGCTGACAGCCGAGGCGGTGAGCCCCAGCCGGTCGGCCGCGGCGAGCACCGTGCCCTCCTCGACGACGGCCTTCAGACTGACCAGCTGCTCGGGAGAAAACATGTAGCAAGTCTGACACATACTCGTAAGAAATGTTCGCTTGTCCTAACAGAAAAATCCTGTCAGAGTAGTACCTGTCAGACCCCGACACGAAGAAAGGTGGCCATCATGACCGCTCTGTCCAAGGCTCTCCGCAGCAGCACCCACGTGATCCTCGAGATCGGTCGCTCCTGGCGCCCGATCGAGCACCTGCGCGGCTGACCCTTCAGCACCCGCGAGAGCCGCCCCGGACCTGGTCCGAGGGCGGCTCTTGTCGCATCCGGGTGCCGCCGGTGGCGGGGATCAGCCGCAGGCCGCGTCGTCCAGCGCCGCGAGACCGGCCAGGTCGCCCTCGCCGAGCTCGTCCTGCCCCGAGTTCTCGGCCGCCATGAGCTGGTCCGGGTCCTCGGAGTGGCCCAGCCCCAGGACGTGGATGAGCTCGTGCACCAGCACGGTCTGGTCGTCCAGGCCCCCGAGCCACCCGCCGGGCTGGTCGGTGTCGAGAACGACCATGCCGCCGACCGACCTGGCCCCGCCACCGGGGCCGATGACGTAGGACGCCCCGCCCAGGCCGGCGGTCGGCCCGGTGAGCTCAGGCACCTCACCCTCGTCCGCCCAGCCCAGCAGGACCGGCCCCCTGCCGCGGCCGGTGAACTCGCGGTCGTCGGTCTCGCCGATCACCTCGAAGGTGAAGCCCGAGACCTCGTCGACCTGCGCGACGGCGGCCGCGACGAGGTCGGCATACCCCTCTGGCGCCCCCTGCGGGTTCACCTCGAGCTCGATGACCGCGCCGCACTCCCAGGTGACCGGGCCACCTCCGTCGGTGACCTCCATGAAGGTGTAGCCCTCGCCACCGGATCCCGGCACGCCCGCGGCGCGGTCGGGAGAGACGGCCCGGCGGACGTTGCCGAGGTCGAGGCCGGGCGAGACGTAGACCACCATGCTGATGACCAGGCCGAGGACGAGGAGCAGGCTCAGCACGCTCGTGCACCCGCCGCCGCGCCGCTCGCTCATGGTTCCAGTGTGCCGGGGCGGACGCGGTCCTACTGACCGAGCCCGGCGAGGAGGTCCTCGAAGTCGGTGACCTCGCCGTCGGTCACGCTGCGGACCGAGCGACGTCGCGCCTCCTGGCCGAAGCCCTCGACCCCAGCCGAGACGACGGCGGTGGCCAGCTCCCCCGCGGCGCGGCTGATCCGGTGCCCCAGGTCCGGCGAGCCCGGCCCACCGAAGTCGTCGGTGGCCGCGAAGACGCCGGTCGGGACGACTGCCGCGCGCAGGTAGCTGAACAGCGGCCGCAGCGCGTGGTCCAGCACGAGCTGGTGCCGGGCGGTGCCCGCGGTCGCCGCGATGAGGACCGGCATACCGGTGATCGACTCGGGGTCGAGCACGTCGATGAACATCTTGAACAGCCCGGAGTAGCTCGCAGCGAAGACCGGGGTCACGGCGATGACCGCGTCGGCTGCGGCGACGGTCTCACGCGCCGCCTCCACGGCCGGCGTCGGCAGCCCGCCGGTGGTCATGGTGGTCGCGAGGTCGTGGGCGAGCTCGCGCAGCTCGATCACCTCGACGCTCGCGGCCTCGCCGCGTGCCGAGACCTGCGTGGTCACGGCGTCGGCGAGGCGGTCGGCGAGCAGCCGGGTGGAGCTGGGCTGCGACAGGCCCGCGGTGAGGACGACGATGCGCCTGGTCATGGGCGTGCTCCCTTCGGTATGCCGCGCGCCGCTCAGGCGGTGGCGCGCGCCCCGGTGGTGGGGACGGTGAGGTCGACCTTGGCCGCCGGAGCGACCAGGTGGTGCGGCGCGCCCGGGCCGTCGGCGACGAGCGAGGCGTGCGTGGGCGGGTCGCTGGGCACGTGGGCCGGGCGACGCGCCTCGAACTCGCGGCGCAGCACCGGCACGACCTCCCGGCCGAGAATCTCGATCTGCTCCAGGACGACGTCCTGCGGCAGGCCCGCGTGGTCGATGAGGAACATCTGCCGCTGGTAGTCGCCGACCGCGTCGGCGAAGCCGAGGGTGCGCTCGATGACCATCTCCGGCGTGCCCACGGTGAGCGGGGTCATCCGGGTGAACTCCTCCAGGCTGGGGCCGTGGCCGTAGACCGGGGCCTCGTCGAAGTAGGGCCGGAAGGCCTTCTTCGCCTCCGCCTCGGAGCCGGCCATGAAGACCTGCCCGCCGAGCCCGACGATCGCCTGGTCGGCCGACCCGTGCCCGTAGTGCTCGAACCGGCGGCGGTAGAGGTCGACCATCTGCGCGGTGTGCTCGATGTTCCAGAAGATGTGGTTGTGGAAGAAGCCGTCGCCGTAGTAAGCGGCCTGCTCCGCGATCTCGGTGGACCGGATCGACCCGTGCCAGACGAAGGGCGGGGTGCCGTCCAGCGGTCGCGGGGTGGCGGTGAAGCCCTGCAGCGGGGTGCGGAACTTCCCCTTCCAGTCCACGACCTCCTCGCGCCACAGCCGACGCAGCAGGTGATAGTTCTCGATCGCCAGCGGGATGCCCTGGCGGATGTCCTTGCCGAACCACGGGTAGACCGGGCCGGTGTTGCCGCGGCCCGTCATGAGGTCGACGCGGCCGCCGGACAGGTGCTGGAGGAAGGCGTAGTCCTCCGCGATCCGGACTGGGTCGGTCGTCGTGATGAGGGTGGTCGAGGTGGACAGCTGCAGCCGCTGCGTCTGCGCCGCGATCCACGCGAGGTGCGTCGTCGGGGCGGAGGTCACGAAGGGCGGGTTGTGGTGCTCGCCCGTCGCGAAGACGTCGAGCCCGACCTCCTCGGCCTTGAGGGCATACGCGCTCATCGCGGAGATGCGCTCACCCTCGCTCGGCGTGCGGCCGGTCGTCGGGTCCTGCGTGACGTCACCGACGCTGAAGATCCCGAACTGCATCTGACTCACCCTTCCGGAGGTGGAGCGGCTGATCGACGTCTGATTGACGAATCAACTATATCAACGCAGGACCGCCCGAGATATTCCACGCGCACCGGCCGGGCCACCGCAGGGGAGTCGGTGGCCCGGCCGGGTATGCGGTGGCGTCAGCGGGAGCAGTCGCCCGCCGCTCCGCCACCGCGGCCCGCGCCGTGGGCCCCGGCCGCGCCCTGCGCGCCCGGTCCGCCCTCGCGCGGGCCCTGCGGGGCCGCGCCCTCGGCCCCGCCGTTCCGGGATGCCGGGTCTGCTGCTGAGCTCGGCGCGCCGCCCGCGTCGCCCGCGGCGGTCGTCGTGCTCGTGTCGCCCACGGTGGCCGCCGTGCCCGTGTCGGCCGACGTCGTGTCCGTCGCGGTCGCCATCTCGCCCGAGCCGCTGGTCGACTCGAAGCCCATGCCCTGCCAGCAAGAGGCGGAGGCCAGCCACGGGGTGGTGCCCTGCTCGGTGTAGAGCTCGATCGCGGCGGCGTCCTGGACCGACTCCGGCGCGTCGACGGCGCGGGCATAGCCGGCGGCGGCGTCCATGCCCTGCCAGGTGCTGTCGAGGAACTGGTAGGCGCCGGACGCCGTGGACGTCGGGTTCTGCGCGGTGTAGCTGCCGCCGCTCTCGCACTGCTTGATGGCCTCGAGCACCGGGATCCCGGTGTCGGCGGCCGAGGCGGAGCCGGCGATCACGACGCCGGCGCCCGCGAGCGCCACGGTGGCACCAGCGGTGCCCAGGGTGCGGGTGATGAGCTTCATCTGTCACTCCTTCGATCGGGGTTGCGCTGTCAGGCTCACCCGCACAGGTGTGCCGTCGATGTGCCGTCCGTGTGCCGGATCCACATCTCGGACCGGCGCGCAGCACAGGACGGGCACAGCGAGCGCCGGGACGGTGGGAGACATGAGGATCCTGCTGATCGATCTGGGCGACGAGGGGTCGCAGCGGTTGGCTCGTGCTCTGCATGCCGAGGGGTGCGTGGTCGACGTGCTCGGCGGCATCGCCGAGGCGGTATGGGTCTGCGGCCAGTCGCCCCCGCAGAGCCCAGGGGGCATCGCGGTGGCCGTGGCCTGCGTGCCGACCACGGGCCGGGTCGAGCGCGACCTGTCGCTGCGCCTGCGCGCGGCCGGGATCGCCACCCCGCTGCTCGTGGTGGCCGGGCGCGCTGCCACCGACGATGTCGTCGCGGCCCTCGACAGCGGTGCCGACGACGTGGTCTGCCGACCGGTCCGGCTCCCGGAGATCGTCGCCCGGCTGCGGGCCCTGGCCCGGCGCGAGCCGGTCGTGCCGACGCCTCGGCTCGTCGTCGGGGACCTGACGCTGGACCTCGGCGCACAGCGGGTGAGTCGGGGCGAGGACACCATCGAGCTGTCGCCGCACCTGTTCACCCTGCTGGAGACCTTCGCCCGGCACCCCGGCCAGGTGCTCACCCGCGCGGTGCTCGTCGAGGCGGTGTGGGACCCGGCCCACGACCCGACCTCCAACGTCGTCGAGCAGTCGGTCGCGGCCCTGCGTCGACGCATCGACACCCCCTTCGGCCGCCGGTCGCTGCAGACCGTGCGGGGGCGCGGCTACCGCCTCGACCCGGCCGCCTGAGCCGGGTCGGCACGACAGCGCGGCTCAGCCGAGCAGGTCGGCCATACGCCTCGCGACGAGGTCGGTCGCCCGTTGCGGCGAGAGCCGTGACAGGCGACCCAGCAGCGCGGCGTCGGAGCCGACGCTCACGTGGAAGCCACCCTGGCCCACCGCCTTGTCGACGATGATGCTCGCGGCCTTCGCGGGCGACAGCGTCCGGTGACCGCCCTGCTCCCGGCGCGCCTCGGCATCACCACCGGGGACGGTCACGCCGGAGTTCGTCGTAATCTCGGTGCCGATCGCGCCGGGGAAGACCACGCTCACCGCGACCGCTGTGCCGCGCAGCTCGGCATACAGGCCCTCGGTCAGCAGCCGGACGGCGGCCTTGCTCACGCCGTAGAGCGTCTGCCCGGGCACCGGGACCAGGCCGCCCATGCTGGAGACGTTGACGACGCAGGCCTCGGGCCGCTCGACCAGGTGCGGCAGGCAGACCTGGGTGGTGTGGACCGTGCCCCAGAGGTTGACGTCCACGACCCGGTGCATGGCCTCGGGCGAGAGCTCGGCGAAGGGGACGAACTCCTGGATCACGCCGGCGACGTTGAGCAGGCCGTCCAGGTGGCCGTGGTGGGCGACCACGGCCTCGGGCAGCGCCGCCACTGCCTCGCGATCGGTGATGTCGAGCGTGTGCACCGACAGCCGCTCCCCCGCCGCCGCGAGCCGGGCGGTCTCGGCGAGTGCCTCCTCCCGCAGGTCGACCCCCGCGACCCGGGCGTCCCGGCGCAGCAGCTCGAGGGCGATCTCGCGCCCGATGCCGTTGCCGGCGCCGGTCACGACGAAGGTCTGGTGGGAGATCTGCACGGGTGCTCCGTCTCGTCGCTGGCTAGAGGGCTCAGGGTAGTGCGCGCGTCGTCACTGGGTTACAGTCAGCCGCACGACAGAGTTGACGTTGCGTCAGGAGGGACGGTATGGCGACGGTGCCGACCGAGACGAGCACGGATGAGCGCGCAGCACCGCTGGTGGCCAAGCACCTGCGGGTGCCGTTCATCCTGCTGCTGCTGTGCTTCGCGGCCTGGGGGATGGCCGCCAACCTGACCGACGTCCTCGTCGGGGTCTTCCGCGGCATCTTCGACATGTCGAACTTCCAGTCCTCACTGGTGCAGTTCGCCTACTACGGCGCCTACTTCCTGCTGGCCATCCCGGCGGCCTTCATCAACTCCCGCTTCGGCTTCAAGGCCGGCGTGCTGGTAGGCCTGGGGCTCGCGGCTCTCGGCGGCTTCCTCTTCATCCCGGCGAGCCAGATGCTCGCCTACAACATGTTCCTCCTGGCGCTCTTCGTGCTGGCCGCGGGGCTGTCGATCCTGGAGACCTCGGCCAACCCCTTCGTCATCGCCATGGGCGACGAGGCGAGCTCGACCCAGCGGCTCAACCTGGCGCAGTCCTTCAACCCGGTCGGGGCCAACCTCGGCGTGCTCATGGGTGCGGTGCTCATCCTGCCCAACCTCACGCCGGAGGAGAGCAAGACGATCATGAGCGAGGCCGAGCTCCTCGCCGCGCAGGAGGCGGACCTCTTCCAGGTGCTGCGCCCCTACGTCTTCATCGCCAGCGTGCTCGTGCTCATCTGGCTGCTCATCGCCTTCCGCAAGATGCACCTGCCCACGCAGCCGGAGGCGGTCGACCTCACCTCCGGCGGGGGCGGGACCTTCGCCCGACTGTGGGCCAACCGGCACTACCGCTACGGCGTGGTCGCGCAGTTCTTCAACGTCGCGGCCCAGACCTGCACCTGGACGTTCACGATCCTCTACGCCCAGGACGTCGTGGGGCTCAGCCAGGACGCCGCGGGCTGGTGGCTGCAGGCCAGCCTGCTGATCTTCCTGGTCTCGCGCTTCGTCATGACCTGGCTGCTGGGCATCTTCCGGCCGGCCAAGCTGCTGCTCGTCATGGCGCTCTTCGGCGCCGCCTGCTGCCTCACCTCGATGTTCGTCCTCAACATCGTGGGCCTGGTCGCGGTGGTGGCGATCTCGGCCGGGCTGTCGCTGATGTTCCCGACGATCTACGGGCTCGCGCTGCAGGGGCTCGGGCCGGACGCGAAGTTCGGCTCGGCCGGGCTGGTCATGGCGATCCTCGGCGGGGCACTGGTGCCGATGATCCAGGCGGCAGTCATGGACGGCTACGGCTCCTCGGCGGGCTACGTCGTGCCGGGGGTATGCCTGCTCCTGGTCGCGGGGTACGCGGTCTTCGACCTGCGCAACACCCGACCAGCCGTGGGCGAGCAGACGATGGAGGCGTGAGGTGATGACGACCATGCGGACGCGGACATGGACGACGGCAGCGGCACTGCTGGCCGGGATCGGGCTCGCCGGCTGCACCGGTGAGGAGCAGGAGCCGGTCACCGTCGGGCTCATCACCAAGCAGGAGGAGAACCCCTACTGGGTCGAGATGCGCGAGGTCGCGGAGGAGACGGCCGAGGAGCTCGACGCCGAGCTGCTCACCGCGACCGGCACCAGCGACACCGACGTGGCCTCCCAGGAAGCCGCGATCGCGGACATGGTGGAGCGGGGCGCCGACGGCATCCTCATCGCGCCCACCGACGCGAGGCGCTCGACCCGGCCATCACCGCCGCGCGGGAGGCGGGGGTGCTCGTCATCGCCGTGGACACCCCGACCGATCCCCCGGAGGCGGTCGACGCGACCTTCGCCACGGACAACGAGCGGGCCGGTGAGCTGATCGGAGAGTATGCCGCGGCCAAGGCCGAGGAGCTCGGGCTCGACCCCCAGATCGTCACCCTCGACCTCACGCCAGGCGTCAGCACGGGTGAGGAGCGGCATACCGGCTTCCTGTCCGGCTTCGGCATCGAGGAGGGCGACGACGCGATCGTGGCCTCGGTCGACACCGAGGGCGACCGCGACAACGCCGCCGTCGCGATGACGCAGGTGCTCGCCGACAACCCGGACGTCAACGTGGTCTACACGGTGAACGAGCCGGCAGCGCTCGGGGCGCTGGCCGCGCTCGAGGACGCCGGTGCCGACATGGACGAGATCGTCCTGGTGTCGGTCGACGGAGGCTGCCGCACGATGCGGGAGGGCGTGCGCCCCGGGCTGATCGACGCGACCGCGTCGCAGTACCCGCAGAACATGGCGCGCGAGGGCGTGGAGGCCATCGTCGACGCGGTGCGCGAGGGCGATGAGCCGACCGGCTACCTCGACACCGGGACCGAGCTGATCAGCGACCACCCCGCAGAGGGCGTGGAGTCGCGCCGGGTCGAGTTCGGGGTGCGGACCTGCTGGGGGTCCTAGGACCTCAGCAGGCGAGGCGCCGAGCCGGGCTCAGCGGGTGCTGCGCCGCGCGGCGGTCGGCCAGGCGACCACGGCGGCGCTGCGCGTCGCGGGGAGAGAACGGATGTCGTGGCGGGAGCCGGCGACCATGAGCGAGAGCAGGAACTTGGCCATGCCTCTACGATCCGGCAGCAGCCACCCATACGTCCAATGTCGGTCGTGAGCCCAAATCATGCGCTAGCGTCATAGGTATGGACGTCGCTTCCCTGCGTTGGTTCCAACTCGTCGCCGACGGGGTGACCGTCACCGAGGTGAGCGAGATCGAGATGGTCTCCCAACCCGCGGTCTCGCGAGCCCTCGGCCGGCTGGAGCAGGAGGTGGGGGCTCCGCTGCTGCGCCGCGAGGGGCGGGTGCTGCGGATGACCCACGCCGGCACCGTCTTCAAGCGGCACGTCGACGGGGTGCTGCACCAGCTCGACGACGGGCTCGCCGCAGTCCACCAGCTCCTCGACCCAGAGACGGGCACCGTCACCGTCGCCTTCCAACCCTCGCTCGGGACGTGGCTCGTCCCCGACCTCGTCACGAGCTTCCGCGCCGAGCACCCGGACGTGCGGCTCGACCTGCGGTCCAAGGAGGACGAGACGCTCGCGGCGGTCGGGGCGCACAGCGCGGTCGACCTGGAGCTGTCCACCCTGCGCCCGCACCCGGGCGAGGACCAGCCACGCTGGCGGGCGCTCGTGGCCGAGCCGCTGCGCCTCCTCGTCGGGCCGGAGCACCGGCTCGTCGGGCGGTCCCGGGCCGAGCTCGCCGAGGTGGCGCAGGATCCGTTCGTCGCCATGGTGCCGACCTCGGTGCTGCGCAAGCACACCGACCAGCTGTGCCGCGAGGCCGGCTTCGCGCCCGAGGTCGCCTTCGTCGCCGCCGACCTGCCCACGCTGCGGGGGTATGTCGCGGCCGGGCTCGGGGTCGGGGTCGCGCCGACGCGGTGGGGCGGCTCGGTCGCAGCCCCCGTGGCCGGGCTGCACGTGCTCGAGCTGAGCGACCGCACCGCGACCCGGGACGTCGGGTTGTCCTGGGCCCCCGGCCGCCGGCTGCTGCCCGCGGCCCAGCTCTTCCGCCGCCACGTCCTCGACCGCGCCGAGGCCGGCCTCCTGCCGCGCCCGGTGCCCCCGACCGACACCTGACTCCCCCGACCGAGCGCACGGTATGCACCCAGCGGCCGCGCGCTCTGCGCGGACCGACCGCACGGCATGAGGCAGAACCGGCCGCGCGGTGTGTCAGGCGAGCAGATCCTCGCGGCCGAAGATGGCAGCCGTCTCCCGCGCGGTCGGCTGCCCGGCCTCGGGGTCGGCGCCGTGCCGCAGCAGGGTCGCGACCACCTCCGCCTCGCCCTTGAAGACCGCCCCGGCGAGCGGCGACTGACCCCGGTCGTTGAGCCGGTCGACGTCGGCGCCGCGGTCGGCGAGCTCCGCGACCGTGGACGGATGCCCGTGGTAGGCCGCCAGCATGAGCAGCGTGTTGCCCGCCGGGTCGGTGAGGTCGACCGGGGCGCCGGCGTCGACATACGCCGCCAGCCGCTCGGTGTCCCCCGCCCGGGCGAGGTCGAAGAGCGCGTGCGCGAGCTCCACCGCCGCTGCGGCGGGATCGGGCTGCTCGGAGTCGGTCATGGTCGCGCAGCCTACGTGGGTCAGCGGTGGTGCTCGTGCTCGTGCTCGGCGTGCTGCGGCGGCTCGAGCTGGAAGGTCGAGTGCTCCACGCTGACGTCGAAGTGGCCCGCGACGCAGGTCTGCAGCGCATCCAGCATCTGCGGGGCGTGGCCGTCCTCGAAGCAGCCGGACTCGACCACCACGTGGGCCGTGAGGACCGGGGTGCCGGTGCCGATGCGGGAGGCGTGCAGGTCGTGCACGTCGAGCACGTGGTCGACCCCGAGGATGTGCTCGCGCACCTCGGTGAGGTCCAGCCCCGGGGGCACGGACTCCAGCAGCACGCTGCCCGCCTCGCGCAGGATGGAGACCGCTCGCGGGATGATGAGCACGGCGATCACCAGACCTGCGACGGCGTCCGCCCTGGTCCAACCCAGGGTCTGGATGAGCACGGCCGAGACGATGACCGCGACCGACCCCAGCGCGTCAGCGGCCACCTCGAGGAAGGCCGCGCGCAGGTTGAGATTGCTGTCCCGCCCGCCGGCCAGGATGAGCAGGGAGGCGATGTTGCCGAGCAGCCCGACGACACCGAAGACCAGCAGCAGTCCGCCGGTCACCTCGGTCGGCTCGCTGCTCAGCAACCGCTGGACACCCTCCACGACGGCGTAGATCCCGACCGCCAGGAGGACGGTCGCCTGCGCCCCCGCCCCCAGCACCTCCGCCCGCGCGAAGCCCCAGGTGCGCCGCTCCGACGGGGGCCGGGCCATGAGCCGCGCGGCGAGCAGGGCGAGGAGCAGGCCACCGGCGTCGGTGAGCATGTGCCCGGCATCCACGAGCAGCGCCAGACTGCCGGTGAGCACCGAGCCGACCACCTCGGCCACGAGGATCGTGGCGGTGATGAGGAAGGCCAGCAGGAGTCGTGCGCTGCTCGCCCCGGCCGCGTGGTCGTGGCTGTGCTCGGCGCTCATGGTCCGAGTATGACACAGGACAGACATACCCCCCCACGGGTATACATCCGCTTGACCCTCACGCCGCGTGAGGAATGAGGATGAGGGCAGACGCGTTCCGCGTCGGAGCACACGAAGGAGAGACCAGTGACCACCCTGGAGCAGGCCCGCCGGGCCGTGTACGACGTCAGCCCCACCACCCGCCAGCGTGCCGCCGTGCACCTCGGGACGCACGGTGACGACTCGCACACGGCCGAGCTCGTCGCGCTCCTCGTCGCCGAGCCCGACTTCTTCGTGCGCGAGACGCTGACGTGGGCGGTCTGCCGCCACCCGCGGGTGGCGCTGCCGCACCTGCTGGCGGCCCTGGACTCCTCCCCGGGGTCCCGCGTGCAGGTGCTGCACGCGCTGAGCAAGATCCAGGCGCCCGAGGCGGTGGCGCGCATCCTACCCTTCGCCGAGGACGACGACCCCGCCGTCGCGATGAAGGCGTGGTGGGCGCTCGGCCGCACCGGCACCCCGGAGGCCGCGCCTGCCCTGCTGCCCCATCTCGGCCGCGGTGGCGAGGAGCAGCAGCGCGAGCTCTCGCGCGCGCTGGAGCAGCTCGGTGAACCCGGCGTGACAGGCCTGGCCGCCGCGCTCGCGGACGAGGAGGTCGAGGTCAGGCTGCACGCCGCCCGCGCCCTCGTGCTGGTCGGCGACCCCGCCGCCCGACCCGCCGCCGCGGCCCTCGTCGCCGCCGCCGAGGGTGACGAGCAGGAGGTCGCGATGGTCGCCCTCGAGGCACTGGCCGCCCTCGACAGCCCCGAGGTGGAGCCGGCGCTGGAGCGGCTGCGCGACGGCGAGGACAGGTTCCGCTCGCTCACCGCGCAGTGGCTCCTGGCCGACCGCGCCGAGCGCCGCAGCGACTGAGCACCGGTCTCCCCGACGGCGACTGCCTCTGAGGTGGTCGCCGTCGGCATACCGGCAACCACTCGCGACGCTCGGTCGGTAAGAGGACAACCACTCGCGGCGCTCGGTCGGTGTGAGGACAACCACTCGCGACGCTCGGTGGGATGTCGGTGGTGAGCCCTAGCGTCGCGGGCATGTACTCGACCGTCGCCGTCAGCGGCTACCGCTCGCTGCGCGACGTGGTGCTGCCGCTGGGCGACCTCACCGTGATCACGGGCGCCAACGGCTCGGGCAAGAGCAGCGTCTACCGGGCGCTGCGCCTGCTCGGCGCCTGCGGGCGCGGCGAGGCGGTGCGCGCGCTGGCGCAGGAGGGTGGCCTGGTCTCGGTCCTCTGGGCCGGGCCGGAGTCGCTCGCGCAGGCACGACGCGGGTATGCCGTGGAGGGCACCATGCGGTCCGGTCCTGTCTCGCTCCGGCTCGGGGTGGGTGGGCAGGACGACGAGTTGTCCTACCTCGTCGACCTCGGCATCCCGGTCCAGTCGCAGACCCCGCTGCTGCACACCGGTGACCCCGACCCGCGACCGACGCTGTTCAACCGCGATCCGGAGATCAAGCGCGAGGTGGTCTGGCGGGGGCCGGTGATGCACCCCGCTCGGCAGGTCGCCCGACGCCGCCACCAGCGGGTGGAGCTGCGCGACGACGAGGGACGCTGGGGCCAGGCCCCGGCGAGCCTGCCACCCTGGACCAGCCTGCTGACCGAGGTGGTCGACCCGCACGGGGCTCCCGAGCTGTGGGCGGTGCGGGACGCGCTGCAGACGTGGCGCTTCTACGACGGCTTCCGGGTGGATGCCGCCGCACCCGCCCGTCGCCCGCAGGTGGGCACCCGCACCTGGTCGCTCGCCGAGGACGGCTCCGACGTCGCCGCGGCCCTGCAGACCATCCGGGAGGCTCCCGGTCCCTCCTGGACGACGCGGTCTCCGACGCCTTCGACGGTGCCCGGCTCTCGGTGGCGGAGTCCCACGGCCTGTTCGACCTCGAGGTGCACCAGCCAGGGATGCTGCGGCCGCTGCGGTCCGCCGAGCTGTCCGACGGCACCCTGCGCTACCTGCTGTGGCTCGCGGCCCTGCTCACCCCGATCCCACCGCGGCTCCTCGCGCTCAACGAGCCCGAGACGAGCCTGCACCCCAGCCTGGTGCCGCCGTTGGCCCGCGCGGCGGCGACGGCGTCGCGGCGCACCCAGGTCGTCGTCGTCACCCACTCGCGGCACCTGGTCGACGCCCTCGCCGAGGCCGTCCGCGAGCAGCGGGGTCTCGCGGGTGACCCCCGCGACGTCGACGTGGAGCCGGGTCGGCCCACCCCGCTGCTGGTCCACGAGCTGACCAAGGACCTGGGCGAGACCGTCGTCGCGGGCCAGGGGCTGCTCACCACCCCGACCTGGGAGTGGGGCCGGAGGTGAGCGCCAGACCCTGCGCGAGTGCGAAGACGCAGCTCAGCGCCCCTTTTTTTAGGGTGGCCCCCGCGTGACACAGTCCTGCCATGGATGTCTCGATCCGCCCCTACGCCCCGGACGACCGTGACGCCGTCCTGTCCCTCGCGGCACGGCTCACCACGGGGACGGCGCCGTGGCGGGACCCGGTCGCGGTGCGGCGCACGGTCACCGCCTGGGTGGCCGAGGCGCTCGACGTCGTCGACCCGGAGACCGGGCCGGTCTGGGTGGCGCTCGACGGGGACGCGGTCGTCGGCGTCGTGCACGCCGGCACGCGGGTGCACTGGTCGGGCGAGGTCGACGCCTACGTCGGCGAGCTGGTGGTGGCGCCGACGCACGAGCGCACCGGGACGGGACGCCGGCTCATGTCCCGGGCCGAGGGGTGGGCGCGCGAGCGGGGGCATACCCGGCTGACGCTCGAGACCGGGGCCACCAACACCGCGGCGCGGTCGTTCTACGCGGCGCTGGGCTACGTCACCGAGGAGGTCGTGCTGACCCGCGACCTCGGCGGGTGAGCACCCGTGACGACCCGTGGCCAGGCGGTTCGAGACCTCAGGGGGCCGCCGGCAGGTCGTCCACCGGTGTGATCTGCGGGCGCTTGGGCACGCGGTTGTCGCCCGAGCTCTCGCCGCGGATGCGCCGCCGGATCCAGGGCCGCAGGTGGGCGGCGACCCACTCCCGGTCCGCCTGCAGCGACTCGATGCGGCGAAGCGGTGGGGCCGCCTCCAGCGGCGTGGTCCAGTCGAGCTCCTGCTCCAGGCCGAGGGTCCACAGCGCCTGCGACGCGATCCGGGTATGCCCCTCGCTGCTGAAGTGGATGCGGTCCGGACCCCACATCCGGGCGTCGTGCAGAGCGCGCAGGGTGTAGACGTCGACGACGAAGGACCCGGTGCGCTGGCCGACCGCCCACAGGTGGGCGGTGTACTCCACCATGCGTGGATGGACCCGGTTGACCAGCGGCGCCCAGGAGACGTCCGGAGCGGTGACGAGTATGACATCGGCGCCCGTCTCCCGGATGCGCAGCGTGGCCTCCTCCAGCCGCTCCATGACGGCGGGCAGCGACACCCGGGGCCGCAGCACGTCGTTGCCGCCGGCCGAGAGGCTGACCAGGTCGGGGCGCAGCGCCAGGGCGGGCTCGAGCTGCTCACCGATGACGGCGTCGATGAGGCGCCCGCGGATCGCGAGGTTGGCGTAGCCGAAGGGCCGGTCGAGCTTGGCGTTGCGGGCGGCGAGCGCCGCCGCGACACGGTCGGCCCAGCCGACGTGGTCGTCCGGGCGGTCGGGATGGGCGTCGACCAGGCCCTCGGTGAAGGAGTCCCCCAGGGCCACGAAGCGCTCCCAGACCCGCGGTTGCGGGGAGTCAGGGCGTGTGGGCATACCGGCAGGATAAGAACTGACGCTGCGTCAGGCGGAAGCCGGACCGGCGTGGCGACCTCCCCCACGGCATGGTGCCGGGACGCACGACGCCCGGCAGACCCTCGCGGGCCGACCGGGCGTCGTGGATGGTGCGTGGAGCCTCAGCTCAGGAGACGCGCTCCTTGAGCTTGGAGCCGGCCTTGAAGGCGGGGGCCTTGCTCGCGGCGATCTGGATCTCGGCGCCGGTCTGCGGGTTGCGGCCGGTGCGGGCGGAACGCTCGCGGACCTCGAAGGTGCCGAAGCCGGGGAAGGAGACCTTCTCACCCTTGGCGAGCTCGGCCGAGATGGCCTCGAGCACGGAGCTGACGATCTTGTCGGCAGCGGCCTGGGTCATGCCCGCCTCGCGGGCGACGGCCTCAACGATAACCTTCTTGCTCATGCTGACAGCCTTTCGATAGAGCCAATGAGTCGGCCACACCGTAGGCAGACACCAGCGCGTTTTGCCAACTCCGAAGCCCGGCGCGTCGCGGAATTCTGGCTCTCGACGGTGTGTCGTGGGCCCCTCCGAACGTCAGCATGACCGTGGTGGCACGACGCTCGTCCACCGCCCGGTAGCCCTCAGCGGCCTCCTCCAGCGGCAGGGTCAGGTGGACGACCTTGCCCGGGTCGATCGTGCCGTCCCAGATGAGCCGGCCGGGCGGGCAGGGATCCGCCCGGGTCGCCGTCCACGGTATGCCCGTGCGCCAGGGCCGTGGGAGGGACTGCTGGTGCCCCCCGGCCCGGCAATAGGCTGGGCCGCGTGAGCAGCGTGCGCCGGGTGCCGGCGATCCCGCCCGCCGGGAAGCACGGCGGGGACGGGCCTGCGGTCGCCCGGGCGCTGGGCCTGGACCCGGCCGACCTGCTCGACCTCAGCCAGACGATGAACCCGCTGGCCCCGCCCGTGGAGCCACTGGTCGGGCGGCACCTGGGCGCGCTCCGGGCCTACCCGGACGACCGCGCCGCGACCCGCGAGCTGGCCCGGGCGCTGGACGTGGACTCCGAGGCGCTGCTGCTGACCAACGGCGGCAGCGAGGCGATCTCGCTCGTGGCGGCCGAGCTGGGCGGCGGGGTCCGCGAGGAGCCAGACTTCGGCCTGCACCCGCGCCACCCGGACGGCCCGCGCTGGCGCTCGGACCCGCACAGCCCGAGCGGCCGGCTCGCCGCGTCGCACGAGCAGGCCGACGTCTGGGACGAGGCGTTCTACGCCCTGGCCACCGGGCGCTGGACCGCAGGCCGGCCCGGTGTGACGGTCGGCTCGCTGACCAAGACCTTCGCCTGCCCCGGCCTGCGGCTGGGCTACGTCATCGCCGACCCCGGTCTCGTCGAGCGGCTGCGTCGTCGGCAGCCGCGCTGGTCGGTGAGCTCGCTGGCCCTGGCCGTGCTGCCCGACCTGCTCACCGCCGCCGACCTGCCGGGGTGGGCGGCCGGCATACGCGAGCTCCGGGCCGGTCTCTTGACGCTGCTGCGCGGGCACGGCCTCACCGCCGACGACACCGACGCGCCCTGGGTGCTGGTGCACCAGGAAGGGCTGCGGGAGACCCTCGCACCGCACGGGGTGCTGGTGCGCGACTGCGCCTCCTTCGGTATGCCCGGCGTCGCCCGGGTCGCGGTCCCCGACGCGGCGGGGCTCACGCGGCTGGGGTCGGCGCTGCGGGTCAGCCGCGATCGCTGACCCCCTGCGGCAGCCAGGTGTTGCCGTCCGGGTCCTCGAGGTTGGCGTAGCTGCCGTCGTCGATGCGCTCGGGGTGGACCCCCGGCCCCTGGCCGCTCTCGCCGAAGTGGAAGGGGTCGCCGAACTCCTTGGCGCGGTCGACGTCGGAGGCCGGGAGGACGAGGACCTCGAGGCGGTACTTCATCACAGCGCTCCGTCCAGGAGGAGCTCGTCGATCTGCTCGTAGCCCTGGACGACGCCCGTCTCCATGCCGGAGGCGAGCATGGCGTCCCGCGCCTCGAAGCCCTCCACGATGCAGAAGACCTCGAGCCGGGTGCGCCCCTCGCCCAGGTCGGTGAGGGTGAGCCACTCCAGCTGACGCCCTCGGGGTAGCCCTCGAAGGTGAACGTCTGGACGATCCGGGTCGGCCCGACCTCGTGGAAGCAGCCGTGAAAGGCGTACTCCTCCTCACCGCGATGGTGCACGTAGCGGTACTCCCCGCCGGTCCGGGCCTCCCACCGGTCGATGGTCATCGTCAGGTCCCGCGGGCCCAGCCAGCGGACGACGAGGTCGGGGTCGGTATGCGCCCGCACCAGCTGCTCGGGCGTGGCGTCGAAGACGCGCTGGATCCGGACGCCGGGCACGTCGGGGTCCGCGCTGATCTCGGTGGGGCTTGGTCCGGCTCACCAGGCCGCAGGCCCCGAGCACCTTGAGGTGCTTGGACACCGCCTGCAGGCTGATGTCGTAGGGCGCGGACAGCTCGGTGACGGTGGCGTCCCCGTCGGCGAGCCGCGCCACGAGGTCGCGGCGCGCGGATCCGCCGCGGCGCTACACTGGCGCTCGTCGTGCAGACGAAGTCCGGTGCGAACCCGGCACTGTCCCGCAACGGTGGAGCCGCCTGGCAGCAGGTGGCCGAGTCCGGTCGAGCTGCCCGGCGATCCGAAGCCACACGCCCGCGAGGACCCAGGGCCGGTTCGGACGGCGGAGGAACCCTTCGGTCGCTCGAGCACTCCCTCCTCGACCGACAGGAGACACCGTATGCACCTCCGCCAGCCCCTCCCGCTCGTCGCGCCCTGGCGCTCGGCCTCACCCTCGCCGCCTGCGGCGGCGGCAGCACCGACTCCGACGCCGGCGACACCGCCTCCGAGCAGGAGAGCGCCTCGGACCAGGCGGGCGACGACGCCGACATGACCTCCGAGGGGGAGATGGCCGGCTCCGGAGACTTCCCGGTCACCGTCGACACCGCCGCCGGTGAGGTGACCCTGGAGGAGCAGCCGCAGCGCATCGTCTCGCTGTCGCCGTCGGCCACCGAGATCCTCTTCGCGATCGGCGCCGGCGACCAGGTCGTCGCGGCCGACTCCTTCTCCACCTACCCGGAGGAAGCACCGACCACGGACCTGTCGGGCTACGAGCCCAACGTCGAGGCCATCGCCGGCTACGAGCCCGACCTCGTCGTCATCTCCGGCGACACCGGCGACCTCACCGCCTCGCTCGGCGAGCTCGACATCCCCGTCATCGACAACCCCGCGCCCACGACGATCGAGGCCGGCTGGGACGGCATGGCCGCCCTCGGCCTGGCCACCGGCCACGTCGACGAGACCGCCGACACCATCGCCGACCTGCGCCAGCAGGTGGACGACGCCTTCGCCGGCTTCGACGGGGCGGAAGGGCTGCGGGTCTACCACGAGCTGGACGACACCTACTTCTCCGCGAGCAGCAACAGCTTCATCGGCGACGTCTACAGCCAGTTCGGCGCGGTCAACATCGCCGACGAGGCCGACGCCGACGGCACCGGCTACCCGCAGCTCACCGAGGAGGCCATCATCGAGGCCGACCCGCAGCTCATCGTCATCACCGACCAGGTGTCCTACACCGCCGAGGACGTCGCGCAGCGCCCCGGCTGGTCCGAGATCAGCGCGGTGCAGAACGACAACATCGTCACCGTCGACGCCGACATCGCCTCCCGCTGGGGGCCGCGCCTGCCGCAGCTGGTGTCCACCCTCGCCGAGGCCATGAGCGAGGTCACGGTCCCGGCGGGCCGCTGACCGGCGACACCTGGGCACGGGCATACCCGATGAGCACCCGCACGCACGCGCCGACCGACGCGCTGGACGAGGCGGCCGACCGCGCGTTCCGGCTGTCGGTGCCGGCGCTGGTCGGGTGCACCGCCCTGCTCGTGCTCACGGTGCTCGCCTCGGTCACCCAGGGCGCGGCCGGGTTGCCGGTCGAGGGTGTCGTCCGGGCGCTCGTGGGTGCCCTCCCCGGTGTGGAGCCGGCGCAGACGCTCAGCTCGACGCAGGAGGCGGTGCTCTGGCAGATCCGGCTGCCGCGCACGATGCTGGCGGCGCTCGTCGGCGCGAGCTTGGCGATGGCGGGAGCCGGCTACCAGGGCGTCTTCCGCAACCCGCTGGCCGATCCCTACCTGCTCGGCGTGTCCGCCGGGGCCGGGCTGGGAGCGGTGCTCGCCCTCGGCTTCGGGCTCGACCTGTCGTGGGGGCCGATCGCGGCGCTGCCGATGGCGGCCTTCCTCGGCGCGCTGCTCGCGGTGACCGGGTCGGTCCTGGTGGCGCGGGGCTCGTTCCGCGACCCGGCGACGCTGCTGCTCGCCGGGGTCGCGATGGCGGCGCTCTTCTCCGCGACGCAGACGTATGCCCTCACCCGGCTCGACGAGACCCGCTCCCGCGAGGTGCTCTCCTGGCTCTTCGGCCGGCTCGCGACGAGCGGGTGGGGGCCGGTCACGCTGCTCCTGCCCTACGTGCTGCTCGCCGGAGCGGTGCTGTGGCTGCACGCGCGGCACCTGGACGTGCTGCGGCTCGGCGACGACGAGGCGAGGTCGCTCGGGCTGAAGCCGTCGCGGTCCCGGCTGGTCGTCGTCGGCGCGGCGACGCTCATCACCGCGGCCGCGGTGTCGGTGAGCGGCCTCATCGCCTTCGTCGGGCTGGTGACGCCGCACCTGGTGCGGCTGCTCGTCGGGCACTCCTACCGCCTCATCGTGCCGCTGTCGGCCATCCTGGGCGGGGCCTTCCTGGCGACCGTGGACATCGGGGCGCGCACCCTCGTGGCACCCGCCGAGCTGCCGGTCGGGGTCATCACGGCCTTCGTCGGAGCGCCCTTCTTCTGCGTGGTCCTGTGGCGACGGAAGGCGGGGATGTGACCAGCGAGACCGTCGGCGACGGCGAGGTCCGGCCGCTCACCCCCGCCCACGCGGTCCGCACCCGCGAGGTGCGGGTCGCCTTCGACGGCGCCGAGGTGGTCGGCGGGGTCGACCTGGACCTGCGGGCCGGCGAGTGGCTCGGCCTCATCGGGCCCAACGGCTCGGGCAAGTCGACCCTGCTGCGGGCGCTGGTGGGGCTGGTCGCGCGCACCGGGTCCGTCGAGCTGGGCGACGGCAGCGAGCCCGGGCCCACCGACCTCTCACTCATGCCGCAGTCCCCCGAGCTGCCGCCCGGGATGAGCGTGGTGGAGTACGTCCTGCTCGGGCGCACCGCGCACCTGGGCTGGCTGGCGCTGGAGTCGCGGCAGGACCGCCGCATCGCGACCGACGTGCTGCGGCGCCTGGGCCTGGCGTCCTTCGGCCGGCGTGAGGTCCGCAACCTCTCCGGCGGCGAGGCGCAGCGGGTCGTCATCGCCCGCGCCTCGTGCAGCAGAGCCCGGTGCTGCTGCTGGACGAGCCGACGAGCGCGCTCGACGTCGGCCACCAGGTCGAGGTCCTCGAGCTGGTCGACGAGCTGCGGCGCAGCGACGGGCTCACCGTGGTCGCCGCGATGCACGACCTCGGCATGGCCGCCCGGTATGCCGACCGCCTGATGCTCCTGGAGCGCGGCACCCCGGTGGCGCTCGGGACCCCCGAGGAGGTCCTCGACGAGGGCCTGCTCAGCCGCGTCTACGCCCACCCGGTCCGGGTCCACCACGTCGACGGCCACCTGGTGGTGCTCCCGGAGGCGCGCAGCGGGCATACCCCGGCGGCGGAGCCGATCTCCCTGCCGGACCGGGCCACCCCGCCCCCTCGCCGTCCTGGACCGAGCACCGTGGACGACGGGCCTCGGGGGCCGATGTCCGGACGTCCCCGTCAGCGGGGCGCCATCGAGGAGGTCTCGTGACCGAGCACGACGCACCGCGCACGAAGCGGCCCTACGACCGGCGCGAGCTGCGCTCAGCGCCGTCGTTGGTGCTGGTCAACACCGGGCACGGCAAGGGCAAGTCGACCGCCGCCTTCGGCACGCTGCTGCGCAGCCGGGGGCGCGACTGGCCCACCGCGTGCGTGCAGTTCCTCAAGTCCGGGAAGTGGCGGACCGGGGAGGAGGCGATGCTGCGCCAGCTCGGGGTGGAGTGGTTCAGCGCCGGCGACGGCTTCTCCTGGGACAGCACCGACCTCGACGAGAGCCGGGCCAAGGCGGTCGCGGCGTGGGAGTTCAGCGCCGGGCTGATCGCGGCGGGCGAGCACCGGATGGTCATGCTCGACGAGATCTCCTACCGATGAACTGGGGCTGGATCGAGACCGACGCCGTCGTCGCGGCGCTGCGCGACCGGCCGGCGGACGTCAGCGTCTTCCTCACCGGGCGGGAGATGCCGCAGCCGGTGATCGACGTCGCCGACACGGTCACCGAGATGGTGCCGGTCAAGCACGCCTTCGAGCAGGGCATCCGGGCGCGGCGCGGGATCGACTACTAGGTGGGCGCGCTGCTCGTCGCGGGGGCGACCAGCGGTGCCGGCAAGTCCACGGTCACCGCAGCGCTGTGCCGGGCGCTGGCGCGGCGCGGGGTCGACGTCGCGCCGTTCAAGGCGCAGAACATGTCCAACCATGCGGCCGTCACCCCGGACGGCGGCGAGATCGGGCGGGCGCAGGCCATGCAGGCGCTCGCCGCGCGGGTGGCGACCGACCGGCGGATGGGGCCGGTGCTGCTCAAGCCCTCGGGTGGCCGCTCGCACGTCGTCGTCCTCGGCGAGGAGGTCGCGGTGGACGACGCGGTCGGCTACGGCGACCGGGCGCGGGCGCTGCGGCCGGTCGTGCTCGACGCGCTGACCTCGCTGCGTCGCGAGCACGAGCTCGTGGTGTGCGAGGGCGCCGGGGGTGCCGCGGAGCCGAACCTCCTGGACCGCGACGTCGTCAACCTCCCGCTCGCCGCAGCGGCCGGCATGCCCGCGCTCCTGGTCGTCGACATCGACCGGGGCGGCGCCTTCGCCGCGGCCTACGGCACGTGGGCGCTGCTGCCGGAGCGGCTGCGGGCGTGCCTGCGCGGGGTGGTGCTCAACGGGATGCGCGGCGACGTGTCACTGCTCGGACCGGCGGTCCGCGACCTCGAGGCGCGCACGGGCATACCGGTGCTGGGGGTGCTGCCGCACCTGGGCGACCACCTCATGCTCGGCGTCGAGGACTCGCTGGACCTGCGGGCCCCGGGGCGGCCCGGGCTCGGGATGGGCGCGGGCGAGAAGCCGGATCGCCCGGTGCGGATCGGCGTGGTGGCGCTGCCCCACCTGGCGAACCCCTCCGACCTCGACCCGCTCGTGCTGGAGCCGTCGGTCGAGCTGCGCTGGGTGACGCGGCCGGGTGAGCTGCACGACCTGGACCTCGTCGTGCTGCCCGGCACGCGGGCGACCGTGGCCGACCTGGCCTGGCTGCGCGAGCGCGGCCTCGCCGACGCGATCGTCCGGGCGGCAGGGGACCCGGTGGGGCCGCACGTGCTCGGCATCTGCGGCGGCTTCCAGATGCTCGGGGAGAGCGTCGAGGACGACGGCTTCGAGGCACCGCGATCGGAGCCGGGGACCACCCGAGGGACCTCTCAGCCCGCCGTCGTGCGCGGGCTCGGCCTGCTGCCGGTGACGACCTGCTTCGCCCGGCCCAAGGTCGTGCGGTTGGCGACCGGACAGACCGCCGGTCCCCCGGGGCTGCCGGTCACGGGCTACCAGATCCACCTCGGTCGGGCGCGTCGGCACGGCGACGGCGAACCGTGGCTCACGCTGCTCGCTCCTGACCCGGACGACGAACAGCGCGGCGGGCAGGCGGCGCGCGGCGAACCCGAGGGGTGCGTGAGCCCGGACCGCCGGGTGCGCGGCACGACGGTCCACGGGGTCCTGGACTCAGACGACCTCCGGCACGCCCTCCTCGGGGCGGTCGCGGCGGTGCACGGGCGCGACTTCCGGCCCTCCCCCGTCCCCTACCCCGCCGCGCTCGAC
This sequence comes from Serinicoccus sp. CUA-874, assembly GCF_001942225.1. NCBI lineage: Bacteria > Bacillati > Actinomycetota > Actinomycetes > Micrococcales > Ornithinimicrobiaceae > Serinicoccus > Serinicoccus sp. CUA-874. The sequence goes on from NZ_MKJZ01000033.1 coordinate 266,762, forward strand.
GCGCACCTCGACCACCTGGCGGACTGGGTCGAGGAGCACCTCGACGTGGCCGCGGTCCGCGCGCTGGCGTACACCGCGACCTCGCCCGACGAGGCGCCCGGATGGTGAGCGTCGACCTCGAGCGCGCCGAGGGTGCGCTGGTCTGGAGGGTGCCCCGCGGCTGGTGGGGGCTCAGCTCGGCGGCAGTCGGTGGCGGGCTCGTCCGGCCGCGCTGGGTGCTCAACCTCGGCGTCGGGGACGACTTCACCCGCACCGACCTCGACCGGTATGCCTCCTCCCGCGCCGACGGTCTCGGCGTCTCCGGCCCGGGGACGGCACTGCTCACCGCGGCCGACGTGTCGCAGGTCGTGGCGACCGAGGTGGACGGCCTACGGGTCTGGGCGACGGTCGCGTCACCAAGCCGACATGGGCGGTGCCGCCGGAGCGGGCTGGTCACGACGGTGTGTCCGGTCGGGTGGGCTACGTGCCCGGCACCATCAACATCGTGGTCGTCGTGACGGTGCCGCTGTCGGCCTCGGCGCTGGTGCAGGCCGTGGGTACGACCACGGAGGCCAAGGCGCAGGCCCTCGTGGAGGCGGGCGTACCCGGCACCGGCACCGCCAGCGACGCGGTGGTCGTGCTCAGCCCGGAGCCACCGGGCGACGCGGGGCATGCAGGGACCGTCGTCTTCGCCGGGGTCCGTTCGGAGTGGGGCGGGCGGATCGCCTCCGCGGTCCACGGCGCGGTCCGCGACGGACTGGCCGCCCACCCGTGGGAGCCCGACGCATCGGGTGGGGCAGGTGTGGTCTGGTGAGTCTCGCCCACCCGCGGCCGACCTCGGTCCGGCACGTCCTCGCCCGGCGCGCACTCGGCGTCGCCACCGGGCTGCTGCTGGACCGCGCCCTCGGCGAGCCGCCGGACGCCTGGCACCCGGTGGCATGGTTCGGGACGGTGATGGGCCGTCTCGAGCAGGCCCTGTACGCCGACCGCCGCGACGCAGGCGCGGCCTACGCCGCGGCGGGTGCGGGCCTGGGTGCCGGGGCCGGGCTCGTGCTGGGCCGGGCCGGTGTCCCGGGCCTCGCGCTCGCGGTGGGGGTCGCGAGCGCCGGGCGGATGCTGCGGCATACCTCGCGCGACATCGAGCAGCTCCTGCGCGCCGGCGAGCTGACCGCCGCCCGCGAGCGCCTGCCCTGGCTCGTCGGGCGCGACCCGAGCGGCCTCGACGAGTCCGGCGTGGCGGCGGCAGTGGTCGAGTCGCTCGCCGAGAACACCGTGGACGCCGTCATCGCCCCGGCCCTCTGGGGTCTCGTCGCGGGAGCACCGGGCGTGCTCGTCCACCGCGCGGTCAACACCATGGATGCGATGGTCGGCCACCGCAGCCCCCGGTATGCCCGCTTCGGCACCGTCGCCGCGCGCGCCGACGACGTCCTGGCCTGGGCGCCGGCACGGCTCTTCGCCGGCCTCGTCGCCCTGGACGCCGCCTGTGCACGCTTGCTGGGGCAGAGCGGCGGATATTTCCTCCGCTCCGGTCCAGGAAGCGTGCACAGGTCCGGACAGGGGGCAGGAACCGTGCACAGGTCCGAGGAGTCGGTCGACGAGGAGGGCGCGGGCCCGGGTCAGCGGCCGACCGGGATCGAGGTGCTCCAGATCGTCCGCCGGGACGCACCGGCCCACCCCTCCCCCAACGCCGGCGTCGCGGAGAGCGTCGTCGCGGGGGCGCTGGGCGTCGAGCTCGGCGGCCCGCTGGAGTATGCCGGCCGTCGCGAGGAGCGGCCCCGGCTCGGCTCAGGCCCACGGCCCGGTCCGGCCGACATCGCCCGGGCACGGCAGCTGGTGGGTCGGGTCGAACTCGCCGTCGTCGCCGGGTGCCTCGGTGCCGCGGCCCTCGTGGGACGTCGCCGGCACCCGAGAGGCGCAGGATCGGCGCTACCGGCTCGGCGGTCGCTCACCCGGACGCCATCGAGTCACCGATGACGCCGCGCCGACAGGCGTGGGACGCTAGGGCGGCACGCCCCGCCACCGCGCCGACCCGCCGAGGAGCACCCGCATGAGCCTGACCCTGCTCACCGGGGGCGCGCGCAGCGGCAAGTCCGCCCTCGCCGTCCGCCGGGCACGGCACGGCGACGACCCGGTGGTCTTCGTCGCCACCGGCCAGCCGCGGGACGCGGAGATGGCCGACCGGATAGCCCGCCACCGTGCCGAGCGCCCGACGGGCTGGAGCACCGTCGAGGCGCCCGTCGAGCTGGTCGACGCCTGCGCGGCGCTCGACCCCGGCGCCTGCGTCGTCGTCGACTGCCTGGCCCTGTGGGTCTCCAACCTCCTGGAGCACGGCGACGACGAGGCGACCACCCTCGGTCGGGCACGCTCGCTGGCAGGGTGGGCCTCGGCATACCGCGGGCGCGTGATCGTCGTCACCAACGAGGTCGGCCTGGGGATCGTCCCCCTGCACCCGGTGTCGAGGGACTACCGTGACCGTCTCGGCCGGGTCAACGCCGTCCTGGCCGCGGAGGCCGACCTCGCGCAGCTCGTCGTCGCCGGCCGTACCCTCACCCTCGACCCTCCGGAGGACTGACCAGCATGAGCGAGACCGAGCAGAGCGCCGACCGCGCCCTGATCGACCGCACGATCGCTGCCATCGGCGGCCCGGACCACGAGAGCTCGGCCGCGGTCGCCCGCGCCTTCGACGGCAAGGTCAAGCCGCGGCAGAGCCTCGGGCGCCTGGAAGGGCTCGCCGCGCGCGTCGCCGGCATCCAGCGCACCACCACGCCCCGGGTCGACTCCCCGGTCGTCCTGGTGTGCGCCGCCGACCACGGGATCGCGCGCGAGGGCGTCAGCGCCTACCCGCAGGAGGTCACCGCGCAGATGCTGACGACCTTCGTCAGCGGTCGAGCGGCCGTGTCGATCCTCGCGCACCAGGCCGACGCGCAGCTCGTCGTCGCCGACCTCGGGGTGGTCGAGCCACTGCAGCTGCACCCCACGCACACGTATGCCCCGGTGCTGGACCGGCGGGTGCGCGCCGGGACCGACAACAGCGCCGAGGGCTGGGCCATGACCCGTGCCGAGGCCGAGCAGGCGGTCGCGGTGGGGATCCGCCTGGCCGAGGAGCTCATCGAGGACGGCGCCGACCTCATCGCGCTGGGCGAGATGGGCATCGGCAGCACGACGACCGCCAGCATCCTCACCTCGGCGATCCTCGACCGCGACCCGGCACGCGTCGTGGGTGCCGGGACCGGGCTCGAGGGAGAGGCGCTGGCGCACAAGGTCGAGACGGTCGACGCCGTGCTCGCGCGGCACGACGACGTCGAGCAGCCGTGGGACGTGTTGGCCGCGATGGGCGGCCTGGAGATCGCCGCGCTGGCGGGAGTGGCGCTGGGGTGCGCCGCGCACCGCGTGCCGGCGCTGCTGGACGGGTTCATCAGCACCGCGGGGGCGCTGGTCGCCTGGCGTCTGTGCCCGTCCGCCGCCGACGCGATGATCGCCGCGCACCGCTCGACCGAGCCCGGCCACTCCATGCAGCTGGAGGAGATGGGGCTCACCCCGCTGCTCGACCTGCAGATGCGGCTCGGCGAGGCCAGCGGGGCGGCCCTCGCGATCCCGCTCATCCGCTCCAGCCTGGCGCTGCTGCAGGACATGGGCGAGCTGGCCGATCTGAGCAGCGGGCCTGCGGGCGCGGACGGCGGCGGTGCGTCGGCCGACGGTGCCTGAGCACCGATGATCGCCGCGCTGCGGGACGCGACGAGCTTCCTGACCCGGGTGCCGCTGCCACAGCGCGAGGGCTTCGACCTGGCCCGGGCGGCCTGGGCGTTCCCGATCGTGGGGGCTGGTGTCGGGGCGGTCGTGGGTGCGCTCGCCTGGGGCGCCAGCCTGCTGGTGCCGCCCCTCGTGGCCGCGACCCTCGCCGTGCTGGCCGAGGTCCTGCTCACCGGTGCCCTGCACCTGGACGGGCTGGCCGACTGCGCGGACGGGTGCGGCGGGCGCGACCGGGAGAGCCGGCTGCGGATCATGAAGGACCACGCCGTCGGGGTCTACGGCACGGCCGCAGTGGTGCTGGCGCTCGTGCTGCAGATCGCGGCCGTCCAAGCGCTGCTGGGGTCGCTCGAGTGGTGGGGCGTCGTCGCGGTGCTCGCCTCGGTCGGCGCGCTGTCGCGCTCGGGCATGCTCACCGTAGCGCTGCGGCTGCGTCGGGGCGGCCCGAGGGGACGGCGGGGCCGCTCGTGCTGGGGTTGCGGACCGGCCCGGTGGTCGTGGCAGGCGGCCTGGCGGGGCTGTCGACGCTCGCGCTCTGGCCGATCGGGGTCTGGTTGGGGGTATGCGTGCTGCTCGCCGCCCTCGTCGTGCCGCTGCTCGTCGAGGTGTGGGCGGAGCGGACGCTCGGCGGCGTGACCGGCGACGTGCTGGGGGCCACCGCGGTGCTCACCCAGCTGGCCGGCCTGCTCGGCGCCCTGGCGCTGCCCGGTCTCTGAGCCACCGCTCACTGTCTCTCGCCTCTGCCTCGATGCACGGTGCGCCCCGACCGACTCTCCGGTCCCGCCTCCCGAGGGCAGAGCCGGCTGCCACCTATCCCGAGGGCAGAGCCGGCTGCCCCCGGGTCCTCGGTGGGTAGGTTGGCCCACGTGAGTGAGTCAGGACGCCCGGAGTCAGGAGTCCAGCCGGAGCCGGAGCAGCGATCCCAACATGCCGACCCCTCCGACACGCCGGCCGACCCGGTGCAGTTCGGCCAGCACCCGGCACCGCTGCGCACGCTGGTCCACCTCAGCGACACCCACCTGCTCGCCGACGGGACGCTGCAGTTCGGCGCGATCGACACCACCACCCGGCTGTGCACCGCCCTCGAGCGGCTCACCCGGCTCGACCCGCGCCCGAGGCGATCGTCGTCACCGGTGACCTGGCCGACCAGGGCGAGCCAGGGGCATACCGGCAGCTGCGCGACCTCCTCGACCCGCTCGCCGCGGACCTCGGAGCCCAGATCGTGTGGGTGATGGGCAACCACGACGAGCGACCGGCCTACGCCGCGGGCCTCTTCGACCGCGAGGCGACCACGGACGAGCCGCAGGACGCGGTGCACCACATCGGCGGGCTGCGGGTGATCTCGCTGGACACGACGGTGCCCGGCTACCACCACGGCGAGCTGGGCGAGGCCCAGCTCGCCTGGCTCGCGGAGGTCCTGTCGACACCTGCCGAGCACGGCACCATCCTCGCGCTGCACCACCCGCCGATCCCTGTCCCGCTGGTCCCGGCGGCCGCGATCATCGAGCTGCTGGACCAGGACCGGCTGGCCGCGGTGCTCGCCGGCACGGATGTCGTCAGCATCCTCGGCGGGCACTTCCACTTCTCCTCCCACTCGACGTTCGCGGGGATCCCGGTGAGCGTGGCCGCGGCGACCTGCTATCTCGAGGACCCTGCCCCAGACGCGCGCTTCACCTCGGCGGTCGACGCGCACCAGTCGGTCAACGTCGTCCACGTGTATGCCGACCGCGTCGTCCACTCGATCGTCCCGGTCGCGACGGCCCCGGAGGTGGCGGGTCACCCTGCCGAGGTGGCCGCGCAGCTCGCGCAGATGAGCCCGGAGGAACGGCGCGAGCTGGTGTCGCGGAAGGACTCGCCGCTCAATAGCGGGTAGCGGGTCGGGTTGCTGTGACGGCCGACCGTCGAATGCCTGCCCCGGCGCGACTTCCCCGGTCAGTAGCCCGGCCCGTCTCCCACCTGACCGTAGAATGCCTGCCCCGGCGCCATTTCCCCGGTCAGTCGGAGGGCTCCGGTCGGGGGTGACCGTCGAAAGGTTGCCCCGGCAGAACTTTCCCGGTCGGCCGGAGGGCCGGTGGCGATCCATCGAGCCCTAGGCTGACCCGGTGCCCGACCTCATCCCCCCGGCCTTCGCGACCTGGTCCGGGACCGCCCTGCCGACGAGCTCCTCCAGAGCCTGCCCGGGCGGGCGGGGCAGCCCCGGGCGGTGGACGGCGCGACCTGGCTGGACGGCTCCCCGCGCTGCTCGACCGGCTGCTGCAGGACTGGCGGCTGCGCGTCGACGGCCCCAGCCGGCACGGCGAGTGCGCGCTCGTGGTGCCGGTGCGACGGCATACGGGCGCGGCGGCCGCGCTCAAGGTGACCTGGCCGCACGCCGAGGCGCGGCACGAGCACCTGGCGCTGCGCGCCTGGGACGGCCGGGGCGCGGTGCGACTGCTCTCCGCCGACCCGGTCGCCTCCGCGCTGCTGCTGGAGCGCCTCGACCCCGAGCGGTGCCTGCGGGACCAGCCGCTGCTCGCGGCCTGCGAGGTCATCGGCACCCTCATCCGTGCGCTCGACCGGCCCGCACTCCCCCGCATCGACACGATCGAGACCAAGGGGCAGCGCTGGGCCGAGCAGCTCTCCCACGGAAGCCCGCTCGTGCCGCGCCGGCTCACCGAGCAGGCCGCCTCGACCCTCCCCGACCTGCTGACCGGCACCTCCGCCTCGCTGGTGCACGAGGACCTGCACGACCTCAACGTGCTCGCCCCGCTCCCCGGCGCGACCAACCGCGGTGACTGGCTCGCGATCGACCCCAAGCCGGTGGCCGCCGAGTGGGCGTATGCCGTCGCCCCCGTCGTCTGGAACCGCGCCGAGGAGGCCGCGCGGGCCAGCAACCTGCGCACCCATGCGCGGCTGCGGGCGGATGTCGTCGCCGAAGCGGCCGGGCTGGATGAGGACCGGGTGCGGGCCTGGACCTTCGTCCGGCTCGTGCTCAACGCCGTGTGGGCGGCGCCGCACGCGCCCGCCTCCGACGACTTCCGGGCGAGGATGATCGCTCTGGGGAAGGCGTTCACCGACTGAGCGCCGACGCGGACCCCGGCATAGGCTCGACAGGAAGCACTCCAGGGAGGAGCAGATGGTCCAGCAACCCGAGGATGCAGCGCACGAGCTGTGGACCTGGTGGCGGCTCGTCGTCGTCGCGGCGGCTGCGGCCTGGGCACGGCGGCACTGCAGGTGTGGCTGCTGGGCCAGGACAGCGGCACCGCGACGGCGGCCGCAGGGTGGACGGTCCCCATGGTGCTGCCGGCCGCGGCGGCGCTGGCAGCAGGGTGGGTCGACTCTGCAGGGTCGCGTCGCGCTCTCCTGTGGCTCGCGGTGGCGGGCTATGCCGCCCTCGGGGTGTCGAGCCTGCTGTCGGTGGGCGTGGGCTACCTCGCGGCGGGCGGGATGCTGGCGGTGGCCGCTGCCACGTGCTCAGACTCCCGCCGCAGCGGCTCGCTGCTGACCGCAGATCACGGGCAACAGCACTAGGCTCCGCGTTCATGGGCCAGGCATGGGAGCGCACCAAGGAGTACCTCGCTCTGCGACCGCGCGATCAGGGTGCGCAGGCGATCGTCGACGGCCCGCGGGTCTGCGAGGAGTGCTTCGCGCTGGTCCCCCGCGCCAACGTGGACGGCCACACCGCCTGGCACCGGAGGTTGGAGCAGCGGACCCGGTGACTGGCTGAGCGCCGCCGCGACCCCCGGCATACGCTCGAGGGGTGCAGACACGGACGATCGGCAACTCCTCCGTAGGCGAGCACCAGGTCGGTGCGATCGGCCTGGGGCTCATGACCTTCGACCAGAGTGGCGAGCAGCCCCGCGAGCAGCTCCTCGACACCGTCCGCGCCGCGCTGGACGCGGGCGTGACACTCTTCGACACGGCGGACGCCTACGGCCCGGGCGACAAGGGAGCCGGCGCGCAGGGCGAGAACGAGCGCCTCATCGCCTCCCTCCTCGACGAGCTCGGCGTGCGTGACGAGGTCCTGCTCGCGACCAAGGGCGGGCACGTGCGCACCGACGGCGGCGACTGGGCCACCGACAGCACCCGCAGCCACCTCACCTCCGCGGTCGACGCCAGCCTCGAGCGGCTCGGGGTCGAGCAGATCGCGCTCTGGCAGCACCACCGCCCCGACCCGGACACCTCGGACGAGGAGATGTTCGCCACGCTCAAGCACATCGCGGACTCCGGCAAGGTCAGGATGATCGGCCTGTCCAACGCCGACCCGGCACAGATCCGCGCGGCGCACGAGGTCCTCGGCGACGCGCTGGTGAGCGTGCAGAACCAGTTCAGCCCCAAGTTCCGCAGCAGCCACCCCGAGATCGAGGTCTGCGCTGAGCTAGGCCTCGCGTTCCTGCCCTGGTCGCCGCTGGGTGGCCTCAACGACGCCAAGCAGCTGGCCGAGCACCACCCGGCCTTCGCCGAGGTCGCACAGGAGCGCGGCGTCAGCCCGCAGCAGGTCGCGCTGGCCTGGGAGCTGGCGCAGTCGCCGGTGGTCATTCCCATCCCCGGGGCCAAGCGCCCCCAGTCGGTCACGGACTCGGCGGCCGCCGCCGACCTGCAGCTCAGCGACGAGGAGCTGGCCCGCTTGGACGGCTGACCCTCCCGCGCGAGCCGGGTTGTCGCTAGGCTGCGGCGGATGAGCGCACCGGCGGGCGTGGCCATGGACGTCGACTGGGCGCGGGTGGCGACCGAGTTCCACCGCGACCGGGACGTCATCGCGACGCGCACCGCGATCCACGCCTCGCGGGTCGACCTCGGGGAGTTCACCGGAGCCAGGTGGTCGTCGCGCTCGACGGCACGAAGCCGGTGGGGGTGTCGGTCGTCGACGCCGTCGCTCCGGACGCCCCGGTGGCGCTGCTGTCCTACCTCGCCAGCCATCCCGTCCGCCGCGCCGGTGGCGTCGGGTCCCGGCTCATGGAGCGCCTGCGCGCCCGTGGGCCGATGCTGCTCATCGAGATCGAGGACCCCCGGGCGCACGCCGACCGCGGCTTCGGCGACCCCTGGCGGCGCATCGAGTTCTACCGCAGGCACGGCGTGCGGGCGCTGGACGTGCCGTTCTTCCAACCACCTGTCGCGCCCGGTCGACCACGGGTCGAGGGGATGCTGCTCGGCGTGCTCACCCCGGGCCCGGTTCCCGAGCGCGTCGCGGCCGCGCCGGTCCGGGCCTACCTCACCGACTACCTGCGCGGCTCCGGGGAGGACCTCGACCAGCCGCCGGCCAGCACGCTGCTCGCGGCGCTCACCGGACCGACGGTGCGGGTCGTCGACCTGCCGGCAGCCTGACGGCGTTCGCCCACGCGGCCCGCCCTCACTTGCGCGACGACTCGTAGCGCGCCAGCGCCTCCTTGCGCTCCTCGGCGTGGTCGACGATACGCTCGGGGTAGCCCTCGGCATACCCGTCGTCCGCGTTCCACGGCTGGTGCGCCGCCTTGCCCTCCAGGTGCCGCAACTCGGGCACCCAGCGGCGGACGTAGTCGCCGGTCGGGTCGAACTTCTCGCCCTGCGTGATGGGGTTGAAGACGCGGAAGTAGGGCGAGGCGTCGGTGCCGGTCCCGGCGACCCACTGCCAGCCGTGGTTGTTGCTGGCGATGTCGCCGTCGACGAGCCGGTCGAGGAACCAGCGGGCGCCGGTCGGCCACCACACGTGCAGGTCCTTGGTGAGGAAGCTGGCGGTGATCATCCGCACCCGGTTGTGCATCCACCCGACCTCGCGCAGCTGCCGCATGCCCGCGTCGACGACAGGGAAGCCGGTGCGCCCGTCCTTCCATGCCTCGATCGCGTCGTCCGGCTCGTCGTAGTCCATCCCGGGCAGCGCGTCGCGCAGGTCCTCCCACGCGCTGCGCGGGTTCTGGAAGAGCACGTCGGCGTAGAACTCCCGCCAGGCGATCTCCTGCTCGAAGGTCTGGGCGCCCTTGGACCGCTTGCCTGCCAGGTCGGCGAGGATGGTCCGCGGGTGGATCGCGCCGATCTTGAGGTAGGCCGAGAGCCGGCTGGTGCCGTCGATGGCCGGCTTGTCGCGGTCGCCGTCGTAGTCGTCGAGCGCCTCGTCGCGGAAGTCGCGCCACCGCTGCAGCGCGGCCTTCTCCCCCGCCTCGGGCATCGTCGGCAGGTCGTCCTCGCGCACCGCCTTGTCGAGCATGTCGAGCGCCTTCTGGTGGCTGTCGACCTCGACCAGGTCGAGGGAGCGGGGGTATGCCGCGGGCTCGGGCCAGCCGTGCTCGTGCCAGGCGCGGTGGAAGGGGGTGTAGACCTTGTAGGGGTCGCCCGAGCCGTTGCGGATGAGGCCCGGGCCGACGGCATACGGCGTGCCGGTCTCCACCCACTCGATCTCCTTGTCCTGCAACGCGTCCCGGACGGCCTTGTCACGGCGTACCCCGGCGGGCGTGACCTCGCGGGTGACGTGCACCGAGCCCGCCTCGATCTCGGCGGCGACCTGAGGCACGACCTTCGCCGGGTCGCCGTGGCGGATCACGAGCTTGCCGTCGAAGTCTTCCTTGGCGGCCTGCAGGCTGGCGGCGAGCCAGGCGCGGCGCACCGGGCCGCCGCGCTCCCAGAGACCGGGGTCGACGACGAAGAGCACGCAGACCCGGCCGTCGTCGGAGGCGTCGCGGGCCGCGAGCAACGCCGGATGGTCACCACGGCGTAGGTCGCGACGGAGCCAGAGCAGGGCGGTCAACGGCATACCTCACAGGTCATGGACCCGACCCTAGGTCGGCCGGGGGCGGGCGGCCAGCGCTAGTCGGCGAAGGACTCCAGCAGCGCCTGGACCGCGTCCTTGCCGAGCTGGTTGGCTGCCAAGGGGCTGTCGCCGGTGATCACGGTGCGGTCGCGGGTGGTCGCGCCGGACATGTCGTCGTTCTGCACGGTCAGGCCCTGCTCGGTGAGGGTCTCGCCCAGCTTCCACGGCATCTCGCCGGGCAGGTAGCCGATGTCGAGGTTGGCACCGAAGTCCAGGGCGTCGGGGAAGGCGACGACGGAGTAGCCGGACAACGGGTTGGTCTCGCGCCCCATCCCGGCGGCGACGAAGGCTGCAGGCCCGTGGCAGATCGAGATGATGAGGCGGTCGTGGTCCAGGAACCAGTCGAGGGCGCGCTGCACGTCCGGGCTGGAGGGGAGCCCGTTCATGGCGCCGTGCCCGCCGGGGATGAAGACCGCGGCGTAGTCGTCCAGGCCGGCGTCGATGACGTCGGCCAGCCGGTGCGGAGCCTTGAACGCCGCGCGCGTCGCGTCCCAGGTGCCGGTGACGGCCTCGTCCTCGCGGGGGAAGGCCCACCACTCGACCTTGCCCGGCCCACCGGAAGTGGTGGCGATGTCTACGGCATACCCGGCCTGCATGATGTGGTGCATCGGCAGCAGGGTCTCGACGGGGTGGTTGCCGGTGGAGAAGAAGGTGCCGTTGCGCATAAGCATGTAGCGCTCGTCGGTGGCGATCACGAGCACCTTCCACCGGTCGCCCGTGTAGGTCTGCTCGGTCCCCAGACCGTCGAAGTTGGTCGTGTCGGCGGTGTACTGGCTCAGCGAGTAGGGCGAGGGGAAGAAGGCGTTGTCCTCGGCCGGGTCTGCGGTGGGCTGACGGTCTTCGGTCTGCGACATCGGTGCTCCCTGTCTCGTATGCCTGACTCCCTTGCCCGGTGGACAGGGTCTGCCAGTGTGCATCACGAGGGAGTGGTGCGCGAGCGAGACCTGTCGCTCGCACGCGCGACAGGGCATAGTGGGGCCCATGAAGATCGTGGTGCCCACAGAGGTCAAGAACAACGAGTTCCGGGTGGCCATCACCCCGGTCGGCGTGCACGAGCTGGTGCGACGTGGGCACGAGGTCTTCGTGCAGCAGGGCGCGGGGCTCGGCTCCTCAATCAACGACGAGGAGTATGTCGCTCAGGGTGCCACGATCGTCGACGGTCCGGACGACACGTGGGCTGCGGGCGAGATGGTGCTCAAGGTCAAGGAGCCGATCGAGCAGGAGTACTCCTACCTGCGCGACGACCTGACGCTCTTCACCTATCTGCACCTGGCCGCCGACGAGCCGCTGACCCGGCGTCTGGTGGAGGCGGGCACGACGGCGATCGCCTACGAGACGGTGCAGCTGCCGAGCGGGATGCTGCCGCTGCTCTATCCGATGTCGGAGGTCGCCGGGTGCCTCGCACCGCAGGTCGGGGCGCACACGATGATGAAGGCCTCCGGCGGACGCGGCGTGCTCATGGGCGGCATCGGCGGTGTGGCCAACGCCAAGGTGCTCGTGCTCGGCGGCGGCGTCGCAGGGCAGAACGCCGCCAACATCGCGCTCGGCATGGGGGCCGACGTGACGATCCTGGACACCGATCTCGACAAGCTGCGCACGCTCTTCTGGCGCTTCGACAACCAGGTCAAGCAGCTCGCGTCCAACAACCTGACGATCAGCGAGCTCGTGCCGGAGGCCGACATGGTCATCGGCACCGTGCTCATCCCCGGCGCGAAGGCGCCAAAGCTCATCACCGACGACATGGTCGCCACCATGAAGCCCGGCTCCGTGCTCGTGGACGTCGCCATCGACCAGGGCGGCTGTTTCGAGGGATCGCGGCCGACGACCCACGCCGACCCGACCTTCCCGGTGCACAACTCGCTCTACTACTGCGTCGCCAACATGCCCGGCGCCGTGCCGCACACGTCGACCTGGGCGCTCACGAATGCGACGCTGCCGTACGCCGTGCAGCTTGCCGAGAAGGGGTGGGAGCAGGCACTGCGCGACAACGCGTCGCTGGCGAAGGGGCTCAACACCCACGCGGGCCGGCTCACCTACGGCGCTGTGGGCGAGGCCTTCGGTATGGAGTCGGTCGCCGTCGAGGAAGTGCTCGCCTGAGGCTGGGTGTCTGTGCCAGACACTGCCGACTGGCCGCACCCCGGCGACTCTCCCGGTGGCGGTCCCACCACGCCTGCCCGGGCAGGGTCCTCCTTTTCCAGGCTAGTCCGACGCTCGTGACAGACCGGATTCACCGATCGGCTCGCCCTCATCAGGGATGTATGAGTGATCGGCCGCGCCGAGGGCCGGTACATCGCTGTCATGCCGATGAGCGCAAGATCGACGGGCTGCGCCTGGCGCCGAGCGGGAGGTCGACCTACTCGAATAGTCGCCCCGGAACACCGCGTTCGAGTATGTCCTGCGCCACAGAAAGGCGCCATACATACTCGCCGGGCAGGTTCGCGCCGAAGGTGTCACCTATCCGTGCAGCAGTCCCGGCGGCGCGGGTGACTTCCCCCCGCCACGCCACTCAGCCAACATCATTCAGGCGACGGGCCCGATCACGCATGCGATCGGTGATCACCTGAGCCGCGAATATTCGCGCAAGGAGACTTCGACAGATGGGGTCTCGCCCGCACCCGGACTAGGCGCAGCAGAAATTGTTACGTCATCTACATCCAAACGAGTCGTGAAGGACCAGGGGCGCCGCGCCCGCCCTTCAGGAATCTCCACAGACGCAAGTGCCTCGTAACCAACTGATGATGCAACATCGATTCTATCTGCATCCCAGCAGTAAGTACCAGTGACCAAAAGTTCTTGACCCGCCCTTTTCACTCGACAGACAACAATAGCGGGAAGCCCGTCAGCGCCGACCACTTCCGAACCGCGACCATCTACTCTTTTCAAATCACGCAGAAATTTCAAGCAATCCGAGATGAAAGCCGGGTTCTCATTGTGTAGCTCTAACCTCCCTTCGAGGACGGGCGTCGATTGGAAATAGCCGTACTCCGTGTCCACCTGAACACCCGCCAGGTTGCGACTCAATAACTCAACAGACTCGATATCCGTGAGTCTTTTGTCGCTTGCCATCTGGGCCACACCAAAGGTCCGTGCCCCCGGCCAGCGCGTCTCGATGTTGCGCAACCAGCGTGGGCGTTGCATAACCTCAGCTGCCACGACAGCCTGTACCAGTTGCGGGTCAGCATGAGCAGTTAGGGCGACTTCGGGAATTTGATCCCAAACATCCGCCCCAATGTCGTCTCGAATCCATTCCAGGTCCGACTCCTCGGAGTTGTCCCTCTGGGAGCTCATTCGAAGGTAGGCAGCACCCAGTATCGCTGTAATTGCCGCTGTCCATATAGCCGCCTTCAGTTCTTGCATTTGAGGAAACACTGAGGGGTAAGCCAAGCCACCTATTGCCCCCACTATGGATGCAATAATAACGGCAACAATCGCTCCAAAATGATAGAGGAATCGTCGGGGCGGCATTGGCCTTGCCCGCATCAAAGCCCTACCGTCTGTCAACGCCACGTGCGCAAGTGCCAAGAACAAGGCGGCCAGTAGTGGGTCTCCTTCTAGTGTTCGCGCCACGTGCGCCACCGACGCGGCGACCAGTACGACCGGTCCCAGACGCACACCAAGAAAGCGCACAATTCCACGCCTATGGTGAGCATCCAGTTCACTTTTGATCTGTGAATAGTTCGTAGGCCATCTGTGACTGAAGGCGCCATAGAAAACATACAGCGCGAAAGAACCAGCGGCGGCCGTTAGCGTGCTGATCAGCATGACATCTCCCCGAGCGTCCGAAGCAGTTCGTTTGAAAGTCTAGGAGATGATCCTCATTTGGGCTCAGAGGCACCGTCCGAGCATCGTCTTCGCCGCGCCACCACGAGCCCCCGAGGTCGTGTTGGCAACTGGAGTAGTTCACGCCACGAACCGGACCCACAGCTGGACGGTGCATAGTGCGACGCCAGGCTTGACAGCGGCGGTCACCACGCGGCCATCCACCTTCACGGACAGACGCAGTACTCTGCCGCGCAGCGGGCGGACTCCCAACTCCGAGCCTACTGAATGCACGTGGCTGCCCCCTAGTCCGGATGACGGGCACTACGGCTGGTCGTCGGACCACAGGGGGGTGCGCGAAGTGTACGGTGCCGTGGCATGGCCTTATCGGAGCAGTCGTTCGTGGCGCGCCCAAGCGTAGGGCGGGCGCGACCGCGCCGAGTCGCGCAGCGACAAGGGCTGGACGATCGACACCCAAAGGGATCGGGTTTGAACACAATGGAAATGACGACGGACCGTAGTAGGTTCCTCCTTGAGGGACGTCGCGTGCGCGTCGCCGACCTCATTCAGGCCAACCTCCTAGGAGCTGGCACAGACCTTGAGTTTCATCGGCCCCGGCTCGCGGAGCGTCACCACGCCAAGGTTCTCGCGGACGGGCGTCTCGCGCTCGAGGATGGCAGGACCTTCGCCTCCCCATCTAGAGCGGCCGGAGCTGCGATCGGTGGTGCTGTCGACGGATGGTACGCCTGGCGCGTGATAGAAACGGGCGACCTCTTGGCCCACTTGCGTCAGCGCTTGCTTGACAGCGCGAGTGGGGTTGACGGGACCGCCCCAGAGACTGTGGCACATCCTGTGGCGCTCGCACGGCACGATTTTTTGCGGCGGGCGCGTGAGGCGGCGGAGAGTGGGTGCCCTCTAGAAATGAGCGTCCGGGAGCTCATCTCGTACTGGAGCGCTAAGACACGCGGACAGGTAGTAACCGAGCGCATCGAAAACGACCTCGATAACTATGGTCTCATCACGGATCCACAATTTCGTAAGGTGGGCCTGGATTCCCGCGTTGCTGTGGCGCAGCATGTTGCTGAGGACGTTGCCGATGAGTTACGGGAAGGTGCCGAAGCCTCGCATTCCGAGACCGACTCAGTGCAATCTCCGCTTGAACTTAGAGGCGCTACACTGCCCGACGAAGTCGGCATAACTCTCGGCAACATTCCATCCGCCAGCACGGACGTCGTAGCGGTGAACCCCGGCGCGACTTATGAAGAAGCCATCACCTTGATGCTTCTGAATGACTTTTCGCAGCTGGCCGTTATGAACGCCCCACCGCGCGGGTACAAGGGTGCAGTGACCTGGAAGTCAATAGCCAGGGAGCAACACAGCAACCCGGGGTCCAGGCTCGTAGATGCTGTCACTCCCGCCAAGGTTTTTTCCTTCGACACTGAACTCATCGACGTACTGCCCACTCTCCAAGAGCAGGATTTTGTCTTCGTTGAGGACGCACAAAAGAGAATCACGGGAATAGTTACCGCAGCGGATGTTGTGCAGGCCTACGGGCAACTCGCCACACCCTTCTTCCTCATGGGCGAACTCGACCAGCTCCTGAGACGCATCGTTCGTGATGCGTTCAGCATGGATATCATCCGCTCCCTTTGTGATGAGGATGGGAGAAGAAAACTGCGGTCTCATGATGAGCTGACGATGGGTGACTACCAACGCATCTTGCAGAACGACGAGAACTGGAAAGCCCTCGACTGGCCGCTGGATCGGAGCGTGTTTGACGCCAGGCTCGACGAGCTTCGGCAGGTGCGAAACGACATCATGCATTTTAATCCTGACCCCATCCCGGAACAAGTGGTAGCGCAGTTGCGCATGATGATTCGCCTTCTCAAACGATTCGCCTGATGCCGCGGTTCTCCTCGGCGCTGTCGAAAGTGTGTTGTCGCCAGCGGCGGCAGCGCAGCTACGTCGCGCATCCCCCTGCCGTTTGGAGGACGGCTGCACTCGTCCTACTTTGCCGCCTTCCGACCATCGACGTATCGCTGTCGAGCCTGGACGCGCAGGGATGCAGAGAACCACGGCCACACCATGATGGGATGGCGCCATGCGGAACGGTGTTGCTAGTTCGAGTGTGGGAGATGCGAGCGCCTCTTGGAGGCCGGACAAGCGCCACTCGTCAAGGGCCATCGCGGTTGCCCGGTCTGCCGTAGTCGACCCGAAAGCACTCGATGATCTGAGAGCCTATTACGCGGTGCAGAGCAACTTTGCCGGTGCCACCTTCACGGAACTGAAGCCCAACCACCCCTACGTACTCGGCGTCGCAGATCTGCTAGCGGTCACGACGTTGTCGGTAGACATCCCACCGCCGGCTATCCGCCGGTTGTTGAGCGCTGAGACGGCCGAGCGGATCGCCTCACTTCTGCAAGACTTGGGTCCAGATCTGGAGCTGTCGACCATTGAGGCCCCTGTTGTGGCGCCCCTGATGGCGAATCTCTACGAGCTGATCAAGCGAGAACTGCGCCGCCATGGGGCAGAGACCTCAAACGCATGGGTCACCGCCTCCAAAATTTGCGCCCGCAAGCGCCCCCGTCTTTACCCGGTCCGGGACTCGGTCGTCGTGACCGATCTCGGCCTCACCGGTTTCTATGCGGAGGACTGGCCGGTCTTCGCGGACATCCTGAACGATGCAACTGTGATGGAGAAACTTCAAAGCTTGGTAGCCCATGCAAATACCGCTGAGGCTGAGCTTGGTGACGAGGCGCTCTTGCTCAAGCACCTGGACACTGTCCTATGGATGCGTGGCCAGCGTCTCCGCCGCCAGCGGAGAGCATCCGTGGCGCAGCCTGGTTAGGGGGCATACCCATCCTCAACTGCCGCTGTGAATGCGTAGCGTCCGACCATGCCGCGGGTCAGTAACTCGACGTCGTGCGGAGTAGGCGGTGGACAGTCTCGGTCTTGGCGTGCGTGTAGTCGTCCCATCCCGATGTTTCGGCCTCGGCCGCTCGCTTGGTCTGGAGGTACACGGCCCGGGCGTTGGCGTCCCGGCGCAGGAGGTCACGAAAGGCAATCCGCCGACGCCACTGTCTGCCACCGGTCTCGACGACATGGAGCACACAGACCCGCCGACCGGACTTCCACCGAGTCAGCCATGCATGTTCGTCGCGCTGCCCTTCGAGAACGAACCCAGTCGCGCGGAGGCGATTGCTCACGCTTGCAACTAGATTCGGCGCCACGCCGACCAGGACGTCCACGACATCCTTGGAGGGTAGATCTGGGACGGCTGTAGACCCGATGTGCTCGATCCTGACCTCGGCGCCGAGCAGCCCAAGCAGCTCTTCGAGCAGCGCCTCAAAACGCTCAGCCCATTCGGCGGGCCGACTCTCCACCAGCTGCACACGTTCGGCGTCCACCTCGTCAGTACGGGTGCGCACGCACGCGTGAAGCGTGTTTCTGCCGCGGGTCGCTGGGCGTGGCGCCTGGCTATCGCGTTGGATGAAGACATGGACAGCGACGCGGACCGCCGGCTCCTTCTCCAGCGCCAGCTCAACATCATTTGGCGCTTCGCCGAAGAGTTCGTCCTCGACAAGATCGACGAGAGGCTCGCACTCTGGGAGCCCTCTACCAACGTGTGCACCGTCCACCAATGCGACGACGGGTGGGTCGCGGACTGGCCCGACGAGGACAACCCACCGCTGCCGGAGGTAACCATCGCGTGGCTACTGTGGCACATCGAGTGGTGGTGGAGCGACACCATCTCGCGCATCAACGGCCAACCTCCCACCGAGCCCCAGGAGCACCGCTGGAGCGGGGGCACAGCCCAGATTGCAACGCTCAAGCAGCACTGGGACGAACTGCTTGGCACGACCGACCTCGATGACCCCGTCGACTGGCTGACGCCAGACCCCCAACCTGCTTGGTTCGTCGCTTCCTGGGTCAATGTCGAACTGACAAAGAATCTCGCAGAGATCAATCAGCTGAGGATGCGGCAAACCAATAGGGACGCCTAGCGCACCGCCGCCAGACCGACATGGGCTTCACTCTCATGCCGCGGGCCGGCAGCTTAAAACTAGTGCTATCGGGCCAATTCGCGGGCTGCTACTCGGTGGTCGGCGGCGCCGCTGGCGACGGCGATGACCAGGTCGTACGCGTCGTCGTCGGGCGCATGTAGATCGATGTCGTTGAGTCCGTAGAACACGACTACTGCGAGCCATCCCAGGCGCTTGTTGCCATCGACGAGCGGGTGGTTGACGACGATGGACTCCAGCAGCGCGCCCGCCTTGGCGTCGATGTCTGGGTAGGCGTCACGTCCGAAGACACTGGAGCTGGGGCGGTGGGCCGCTGAGTCCAGCAGGCCAAGGTCCTGGATCGGACCTACGCCCAGGTCCGTTGCCAGGGTGAGCAGATCCTCGGTCGTCAGGTACTTCAAGTGTCAGCGCCCGAGACGCTCGAGCAGGTCGGCGTACCGCTCTCGGCCCCGTGCGGACAGCTCGCGTACCTGCTCCTCATGCCCGCGTTGTGCAGCCGCCTCCCGGATGGCCCGAACGGTCGCCTCCTGCTTGCTCACACCCTCAGCCTCGGCCAGAGCCGCCAACGCTCGCTCATCCTCTGGAGACAATCGCAGAGTCATCGCCATGCGATCATGGTACCACTTTGGTATCTAGCGTCCATACCGCCGTTCATGCGGTGGGCTGCCACCCGTCGCGTCGTGAAGCAGACGGAACTGGCCGCTTCCTACACACTTTCCGTGAACGGACAACTGGTCCTCGTAGCGGCGCTAGCAGCGATCGGAGGGAGCTGGCTCCGGGGAGGGGCGAGTGCACCCATACCCGACTTGTCGAGCGGCAACTCAGCCTTCCAGTACGTGGGGTCGTTCACCGCCACACTGCCCCCGCGCGGCTTCCTGAGGCGCACGTCGGCGGTGACGGGTCCAGAGGAATGGCTCACCGGCCTCCAGTCCCGTGGAGTCACGGATCTCTCGTTGGTCATCGACCTGCCCACCACAGGTCCACTGCCTTCGCATGTCGCCTCCGGATTCTCCAAGTCTGGCAGCTGGGCCCTGCTCGCCACGGGCACGTCAGCGCCGACGGTATGGGCGTTCGGCTGGCAGGTCGGCGACCGCACCGCCCCGGACTCCCGGATCTGGTCAGTGTCTTCGCACGGCTCGTCGGCGGAGGGCCTCAGAGCACCACAGGTCGACGTGACAGAGGCCAGGACGGCGCTACAGGTCGCGCTGCGTGACATCGGGGGCTTCGCCCAGCAGTTCGACGAACTCCACAGGTGGGCGTCGTGGTTCACGAAGGCCAAGAGCTTGTACTCCGCTCTGCTCACCGCGCTTCCGGCCGCGACCAACGGTGCGTGACGCCCGCCCTGCCTCGCCCGGAGGTCAGGCAGCGACGAGCAGTCCGTACCTCAGAGCTTCTCGAGCTTGTGGAACGGACTCGGGATGCGCATCGTGCGGGTGCCGAAGTTCACGGTGACCGCCGAGCTCTCCATGCCCACGACACGTCCGAGGCCCAAGGCCTGGTGCGAGACCCGGTCGTCGACCTCGAAATGCTCGATGTCCGGCTCGACTCGCGGCTTGAAGGGGCTGCGGACAAGGTGGCGCCGCTGGGATCCGCACCGGTTCGATGTGATCACCCTCAGTATGCGCTCCAGCGCCATACCAGCCACACCCGCCGCTCACGTGCGTCCAGGGCGCGGGGCCGGGATCGTGCCTACCCTGCCGTGGCAGGCGGAGGGCGTCACCGGCCCGCGGGGCCCTCTTCGGGCTCGCGGATGAGCCGCAGGTGGCGCTGCAGCCAAGGGCGGGCCTCCTCGAGCACCGCGTCCAGGCCGCGCACCGCTGGGTCGGGGTAGAACCCGGAGGTGTCGTTGGCGCGGTAGTAGAGGCCGGCTGGGCGGTCGGCACCGTCGACCTCGTGCCGCCACGGGAGATAGATGACCGTGACCGGTTCGCCCTCGAGCTCGACCTCCCGGCTGCGGGGGGCCTCCTGCTCCATGGGGAAACTCAGGATGGTGGCACCCTCGTCCCCGGTCCCTGGGCCCTTCTCCGTCATATCGATCACCGTACCGCTCCGGTGAGGGTCCCGCCGGATGCCGCCGGCCCAGTTGCGGGTGGGGAACCGCATGGCCAGGATAAGCATCCAGGACAACGTGAGTCTGCTGCGAGCACGGCGTAGGACAGGGACGACCAGGGAGGCCGACGATGCGCTGCTACCGGCTCGCGCTCTCGATCGTTGTTCTCGTCTTTGCCACTGCTTGCTCCGAGTCGGAGGGGCAGGACCACGTGCTCGACACCCACTGCGGGATCGACGAGCTCCACGTCGAAGGACAGTGGTACGAACGCGCTCAGGGCCCTCTCGATGACGGCTCCGGGAACCCGCCCGACGGTTGGGACAACCCGGAACAGACGGGCACCCTCACCCGGGTCGACGAGACCACCCTCGTCTTCACCGACGAGGTGGGACACCGAGAGGAGTTCGTCCTCCGTGCGGGGGCGAGCGAAGCGAAGCGGGCCTGCGACTGAGCCAGCATCGCCGTGTGCCGGTCGGTCCTCTCAGGCAGTCAACACCTCTCGCGCGTATGCCCCTTGACCGCTCGTCTGCGGCATCGCCAGCGCGCACGATCAGGCGAGGGAGGCCCCACCAGCGAGATCGACGTCGATCTCGAGGAGGACGCCGGTGAACTCCTCTGTCCTGGGGTGCTCAGCCGTCGGAGCCACCTGCCGTCCCACGCCGCAGCGCTCGACCTCCTCGTACCGTGCGCTCGGGGACTCGAAGACCCACGTTCCGTCCCCGGCAGGTCCTGGACGTACCAGCGGTGCTCGGTCCACATCCGGACCACCAAACCCTTGATCTCGGGCCAGTCAGGCGGGGCGACGTAGGTGTCGACCGACAGCACCCCGGTCACCACCCCAGGACCAGGGTCCATCTCCTCCGGCCATTCGCAGTAGACCGGGACCGGGCCGATGTCCAGGCGGTAGGCGTGGTAGCCCAACGCCAACCCCTCCCACGGCTCCAGCGGGGTCACGACTGCTCGTAGGTCGCCCGCAGCTCGGCCGGCGACCCTCGTCATCGTCAAGCACCAACCATTCCGAGAACGAGTCCCCCACGACCACCCCGTAGCCGCGATCACCCAGCACCCATTCCCCACAGTGCACCCTCAACCGCATGACGCGACTCTGCCACGTCGGTGGACGTGCCGACTCCGTCCGGGACCGCTACGGTCCACGTCATGGCCGACTACCCGCAGATGCTGCATACCGTCCTCGACACCCCTGAGGTGCGACAGCTCGCCGAGTTCTACCGCCTCCTTCTCGGTCTGCAGTACCGACCGGGCGACGAACCCTCAGCGGACGGGGACGACGGCGTCGACTGGCTGGTGCTCACCGATGCGCACGGCAACCGCAAGCTGGCCTTCCAGCAGGTCGACCGCCTCGAGCGGACGACGTGGCCGCGGCCCGACGTGCCGATGCAGATG
Organism: Serinicoccus sp. CUA-874; assembly: GCF_001942225.1. Classification (NCBI taxonomy): domain Bacteria; kingdom Bacillati; phylum Actinomycetota; class Actinomycetes; order Micrococcales; family Ornithinimicrobiaceae; genus Serinicoccus; species Serinicoccus sp. CUA-874. Next base: position 288,483 of record NZ_MKJZ01000033.1, read on the forward strand.
CACCTGGACCTCACGGTGCCGGACCGTGACGCGCTCGAGACGCAGCACCGACGGGCTCTCGACCTGGGCGCCGAGCTCCTCCTCGACCGCACCGACGACCCGGACGAACCGTTGTACGTCTACGCCGACCCGGCCGGTCACCCGTTCTGCATCTTCGTCGCCTGACAGACGGGTCCGTCAGCGCGCCTCGCCGACCGGGGCGACGGAGCGACCTCGGTCGCGTAGGTCACCCGGCGCAGCACCACCTCCGCCGGACCTGGCCGACCGGCGCGGTCCAGCCAGGCGCACCACCCCACCGACGCCAGCCAGATGAGGATCGCGACCGCCGCGGCTCCGGCCGACCCGATGCGACCACCAAGCCCGAACCCCCAGGCCGCCATCAGCGGCGCCATGACCACCGACTGCCAGAGGTATGCCGACAGCGAGCGCCGACCCACCGCCGCCAGCGCCCCGGCCACCTGCCCCGGTGCGCCCCTGCCTGCGGACTCGGGCTCGGCCGCCCCGGACCGGGACTGCAGGCGGGCGGCGACCAGGCCGAAGACCGCGGCATACCCGAGGCCGCCGGCAAGCCCGGTGAGCATCTGGACGCCGATGAACATGAAGCTCAGCTCCGGCGTGAGCCAGACGCCGGTGTGGACGAGCATGAGCGGCACCCCGCCCAGCCACGCCACGGGCAGCCCGACCAGGGCGGTGCGGCGCAACCGGGGCAGGTGCTCGGTGGGCCGGTCCAGCACGCCCTCCCGCGCCCAGAGCCATCCGGTGAGGATCGCGGCCGGCACGCTGAGCGAGAAGACGCTGAACCCGAGGATGAAGGCGTACTCGCCCAGGCGCGGCAGGACCGACGCGGCGTAGGACGAGATGCCGTTCGCGTCCGTCGTCGCCGGCATCCACATCGCCGTGTCCCACGATTCCTGCGGCACCGACAGCAGCGCCACGCCGGAGACCACCGACAGCGCGGCGAAGACCGCGAGCAGGCCGACCAGCACGCCACGGACGATCCTGATGGCGCGGGTGCTGCGCCAGAAGAGCAGCGGCACCAGGACCAGCCCGAGGATCCCGTATGGCCCGAGCACGTCGCCGTACCAGAGCAGCGCCGCGTGCAGCGTGCCGATGACGACGAGCGCGACGTGCCTGCGCCGGAACATGGCCCGGAATCCGGCGACCGGGGTGCCACGGGCCTCCTGTGCGCGGGCGAACTGCACCATCCCGTAGCCGAAGAGCAGCGCGAACATCGGCAGGGCCCTCGCGTCGACGAGCACGATCATGAGGGTCTGGACCACCCGGTCCACCCCCGTCGCGCCGACCGGGTGGCCGACCGACAACCCGTGCTGAGCGCCGTAGAGGAACCACGGGATGTTGGCCAGCACGATCAGCAGCAGCATGAAGCCCCGCGCCAGGTCCGGGGCCAGGGCCCGCGGTGGCCCCACCCGAGCGGTGTCGGCCACCCGCACCGAGGTTGGATTGTCCGTCATGCGTCTCAGCATGGCAGCGGCGTCGCCCGGCCGGGACTGACGTCTGTCACGACCTCGACGGCGCAGCCGGGACGACCTCGCGGGTTGTCAGAGGTCGGTTCTAGCGTGGACCCATGGCTGAGTGGGACGACATCCTGGCGGCGGTGGGACTGGCGCTGAGCGCTGACCGGGAGACCGGCCTTGAAGGCCTCCTGAGCACCTGGGCGGGGACGCGCGAGAGCGACCATGCGCACCGGTGCGTGGTCGCGCACTACCTGGCCGACCTGCAGCCCGATCTGGACGACGAGGTGCGGTGGGACGAGGTCGCGCTGGCCGAGTACGCCCATGTCGCTGACGCCGACCTGACGCCTGTGGGGATCACCTCGGCCGCCGACATGGCACCGAGCCTCCATCTGAACCTCGGCGACGGATACCTCCATCAGGGACGGTTGCCGGAGGCCACGGCGGAGCTCGAGGCGGGGCTGCGGCAACGGCGCCACCTTCCTGCGGACAGCTACGGGGACATGATCCGCGGTGGGCTGGACCGGCTGCGCTCCCGCCTGGACAGGGCGACGACACAGCAGGGCCACGAGGGGTTGACGGTGACAGGAGGGGGCCGATGATCCTCCCCGAGGTGCGTGACCCTCGTCTCGTCACGGTCAGGCGCGGCGGACTCCTGACCGACACCGATCACGCCCTCCTCGCCCTCTGGGCCGCCGAGTGCGCCGAACACGTGCTCCATCTCTTCGAGCAGCAGCTGCCCGAGGACCACAGACCCCGAGACGCCATCACCGCCACTCGCTCGTGGGCGGTCGGCGGCGTGGGGATGATGCAGGCCAGGTCGGCGGGCGGTCATGCCATGGGTGCCGCCCGAGAGCTGCGCGGGCCGGCCCGGTTCGCTGCCTACGCCGCCGGACAGGCCGCCTGCGTCGGGCACGTCGCCGAGCACGACCTCGGGGCCGCCGCCTACGCCATCAGGGCGGTCCAGGCGGCACACCCTCACGATCCCCGCGTGCGCCGCGCGGAACGCGACTGGCAACGGGCCCAGGTCCCCGAGCACCTGTCTGCCCTCGTCGTCGAGGATCAGGCTCGGCGCGACGACATCTGTTGGTCGGTGTTCGCCGACTGAGCCAGCAGCGTCAGAGCACGCCTCCTGGGTCGCTGAGGGCTCCTCCGTCAGGGTGAGGGCGACCTACTCCCGATCTCCGACAGGGTCGACCGCGTCGCGTCAGGGGGTGTCGGTGTCCCTCGCGTCCTCGTCCAGCCCGGACCGGTCGGTCGAGTCGATCTCGCCGATGTGCACGAGCGCGTCGCCCCGGTTGACCAGCGGCGCCTCGGCCCGACCGATGACGACGCCGTCACGGTCGGCCTTGACGATGGCCAACCGCTTGCCGAAGGAGTTGAAGAGCTCGCCGAGTTTCTCCCCCTCGCTCACCCGCTGCCCCAGCGCGACGTCCATGTGCACGATGCCGGTGCGGCGCGCCCGCACCCAGCCGCTGCGCCAGCACACCTCGCTCGGCGTCCCGACCGGCTCCACGTCGACCTCGTCGGTGTCAATCATCCCCAGGAGCGCCAGCACCCGCAGCACCCCGACCACGCCGGCCTCGATCGCCCACTCGTCGAAGCGCCAGGCCTCGCCGCCCTCGTAGAGCAGCACGCGCGCGCCCCGCTCGCGGGCGGCATACCGCAGCGAGCCGTCGCGCAGCTTGGCGTGATACATCACCGGCGCGCCGAAGGCCTCGGCCAGCGCCCGCGTCTGCGGGTCCTCCAGGTCGCAGCGGATCTGCGGGAGGTTGGTGCGCCGGTCCGCTCCGGTATGCAGATCGATCCCGACATCCGACGGGCCGATGACCTCCTTCATCATGAGGTGGGCGATGCGCCCGGCGAGCGATCCGCGCGCCGACCCGGGGAAGCTGCGGTTGAGGTCGCGGCGGTCAGGCAGGTAGCGGTCGCCGGACATCACGCCGAGCACGTTGACGATCGGCACCGCGAGCACGGTGCCGCGGATCGTCTTGGGGTCGAGCACCGCCATGACCCGGCGCACGACCTCGATGCCCACGACCTCGTCGCCGTGGATCGCGGCGCTGAGCCACACCGTCGGCCCGTCCTCGCGGCCGTGCAGCACGTGCACCGGCAGGCTCACCTCAGCCCCGGTGACCAGGCGGGAGATCGGCAGCGACACCTCGCGTCGGCTACCGGAACGGACCTTGACCGTGCCGATGGGGAAGGAGGGCCGCAGCTTGCGCGCCCGTGAGCGTTCCTTGGTCGGCGTGCTCACCGTCCCGCTCATCGCTTCCCCCAGTTCCGGCGGCGCACCGCCCGCTCGGGCCGGCCCCCGGCATAGCTCAGCGCCGGGTCGACGACGTAGCCCTGCACCAGCGCCTCCCGCCCGATGAGCATCCGGAAGCCCATCTCGTCACGGTCGGTCAGCGTGACCTCGACCGGCACCTCGCGACCGCCGAGGACCACCGGCAGGCGCACGACATACCTCTGCTCCTCGTGCCCCGAGGAGGACCGGACCGAGCGCGAGTCGTGCACCGGCAGCTCGACGGCGACCTCGTCCTGCGCGGTCGCCTGCCACGGGTGCACGGCGAAGCTGACCCAGTCGCGCCCGTCACGGTCGAAGGAGCGCAGGTCGAAGGCGTGGATCGCCGAGGTCTTGGCGCCGGTGTCGATCTTGGCCTTGATCCACGGCACGTCGACCTGCGGGATCTGCACCCACTCGCGCCACCCGACGACCGTCTGCTCCGTGATGGAATGGTTGGACCCTGTCACCCGCGCATCCTCTCAGGACGTCCCCATGAAACTCGCCATCCTCTCCCGGTCCCTGCGCGCCTACTCGACCCAACGGCTGCGCACCGCGGCGCTCGACCGCGGGCACCAGGTCAAGGTCCTGGACACCCTCCGCTTCGGCATCGACCTGGCCGGCGACGAGCCCGACCTGCACTTCCGCGGCAAGCCGCTGTCCAGCTACGACGCGGTCCTGCCCCGGGTCGGCGCGTCGGTGACCTACTTCGGCACCGCGGTCGTGCGGCAGTTCGAGCAGATGGACGTCTACACCCCCAACACGTCCAACGGGATCATGAACAGCCGCGACAAGTTGCGCGCGAGCCAGATCCTGTCCCGCCACGGCATCGGTATGCCCGCGACCGCTTTCGTGCGCAACCGCGCCGAGATCCCGCACGCCATCGAGATGGTCGGGGGTGCCCCGGTCGTGGTCAAGCTGCTCGAGGGCACCCAGGGCATCGGCGTCATCCTCGCGCCGACGATGAAGGTCGCCGAGGCCATCATCGAGACCCTGCACGGCACCAACCAGCAGGTGCTCATCCAGCGCTTCGTCAAGGAGTCCAAGGGCAAGGACGTCCGTGCCCTCGTCGTCGGTGACCGCGTCGTCGCGGCGATGCGGCGGGTCGCGCAGGGTGACGAGTTCCGCTCCAACGTGCACCGCGGCGGGCGGGTCGAGCCGGTCGACCTGGACCCGGCATACCAGGAGATCGCGGTGCGCGCGGCGCAGATCATGGGCCTGCGCGTCGCCGGCGTCGACATGCTCGAGGGCAACGACGGCCCGCTGGTGATGGAGGTCAACTCCTCGCCGGGGCTGGAGGGCATCGAGGCCGCGACCAAGCTGGACGTCGCCGGCGCGATCGTCGACTACATCGCCGACCAGTCCGGCTTCCCCGACATCGACGTGCGGCAGCGGCTCGCGGTGTCGACCGGGTATGGCGTCGCCGAGATCGCGGTCATGTCCGGCTCCGACATGGTCGGGCAGTCGCTCCAGGACTCCGGCCTGTGGGAGAAGGACATCCAGGTGCTCACCCTGCACCGCGGCACCCGCGTCGTGCCCAACCCCTCGGGCCAGAAGGTGCTCGAGGACGGCGACCGGCTGCTCTGCTTCGGCAAGCACGAGAACATGCGCTCGCTCATCCCCGCGCGCTCCCGCCGCCCCCGGCGCGTCCGCAAGCTGCCCAAGCAGCCGATCCACGCGGACGTGCCCGGCGTCTCGGTCCCAGCGTCCGGCAGCTGAGTTCTCCCCGGGTCGCCCTGAGTGCCCCTGTGCACGGCATCTCAGGCCCTCACAAGTCTGAACACAGTTATTCAGCCGGAGCGCAGGTTATTTCCTACGCTCCGACCGAATAAGCGTGCACAGGTTCAGACCTTCGAGCACGACGTGCCCACCTTGCCCGGGTATGCCCTCAGGCGCCCTTGGCGACCTCGTCCAGGGCCTGGTCGATCGGGGTGTCCCCGCCGACGAACTCGATCATCCGCCCGGTGAGGTCTTCGCGCCCGACGACCGCGGCGATGACGGCCGCGACGTCGGCGCGGGGCACCGAGGCGAGCTCGCTGCCGTCCGAGGGCTGCGGGTCCGATCCCGGCCCGGAGCCGCGCACCTCGATCGAGCCGGTGGGCTCGTCCAGGCTCAGCTGGCCCGGCGCGACGATCGTCCAGCCCAGGCCGGAGTCACGCAGGTGCTGGTCGGCTGCGGACTTGGCCTCGGCGTAGGCGAAGAAGGCGTTGTCCTCGGGCACCCCGTGGTCGCGGCGGGCGCCGAGGTAGCTGACCATGAGGTAGCGCCCGACCCCGGCCTGCTCGGCCGCGTCCATGGTGCGGGTGGCGGCGTCGCGGTCGACGGCGTAGGTGCGCTCCGGGTCACCGCCGCCGGCACCAGCCGACCACACGACGACGTCGTGCCCGCCGAGCAGCTCGGCGAGGTCCTCGGTGCTCATGTCCTGCACGTCGGCGACGACGGGCCTCGCCCCCGTCTGCTCGACCTCGGACGCGTGCTGCGGGTTGCGGATCACCGCACTCACCTCGTGCTCGCCCAGCAGCGGGCTGAGCAGCATCGCGACCTTGCCGTGTCCTCCGATGATGGCTATACGCATACCTGGTCCAACAGCGGCACCCCGCCCCGATGTTCCACCGGTATGCCTCAGGCCCGGGCCCGCAGCTCCACGACGATCGACTTGCTGGCCGGCGTCCCGCTCCGCTTCGAGCGCTGCCCGAGCGGCACGAGCACGTTGGTCTCCGGGTAGTAGGCGGCGGCGCAGCCCCGGGCGGTGTCGTAGGACACGATCCGGAACTCCTCGGCCACCCGTTCGCCGTCCTCCCAGTGGCTCACCAGGTCGACGTGCTGCCCGTCCCGCAGGCCCCGCTCATCGAGGTCCGCGGGGTTGACGAAGACGACCCGGCGACCGTTCTCGATGCCGCGGTAGCGGTCGTTGAGCCCGTAGATCGTCGTGTTGAACTGGTCGTGGCTGCGCAGCGTCTGCAGCAGCAGCCGACCCTCGGGGACCTTGGGGTAGACCAGCTCGTTGCAGCTGAGCTGCGCCTTGCCGAGCTGGGTGTCCCCCCATTCCCGCGACCTCGCCACGTGCGGCAGCACGAAGCCCCCCGGGTCGTTGATCTTGTCCTCGTAGTCCTCGAAGCCGGGGATCACGCGGGAGACCGCGTCGCGGATGGTGCGGTAGTCGTCCTCGAAGGCCTGCCAGTCGGTCACCGCGGCGACCCGCTCGATGGAGCGCGCGAGGCGGCAGATGACCGCGACCTCGCTGAGCAGGTAGGGCGAGGCCGGCGGCAGCGGCCCGTGGCTCGCGTGCACCGCCGACATCGAGTCCTCGACCGTCACCCGCTGCTGGCCGCTGGCCTGCTCATCCCGCTCGGACCGAGCGAGCACGGGCAGGATGAGGGCCGTCTCGCCGGTGACGACGTGAGAGCGGTTGAGCTTGGTCGAGGCCTGCACCGTCATGGCGCAACGGCGCAGCGCCGCCTCGGTGACGTCGGTGTCCGGCGCGGCCTTGGCGAAGTTGCCGCCCATCCCCATGAAGAAGCTGACCCGGCCCTCACGCATGGCCTCGACCGCAGCCGCGGTGTCGTAGCCGTGCTCCCGCGGGCTCTCGAAGGAGAACTCCGCATCGAGCCGGTCGTGGAAGTCGTCGGGCATCTGCTCCCAGATGCCCATCGTCCGGTCGCCCTGCACGTTGCTGTGGCCGCGGACCGGGCACAGCCCTGCACCGTCCCGACCGATGTTGCCCTGCAGCAGGATCACGTTGACGATCTCGGTGAGCATGGGGACCGAGTGCTCGTGCTGGGTCAGCCCCATCGCCCAGCAGACCACGGTCCGCCGGCTGCGGACCAGACGGTCGGCGAGGTCCTCGATCTGCTGCCGCTCCAGGCCGGTCGCGGTGAGCACCTCGTCCCAGTCGAGGTCGGCCAGGTGCTCGCGGTATGCCTCGAGCCCCTCGGTGTACTCGGCGAGGAACTCGTGGTCCAGCACCGAGCCCGGGTCGGCGTCCTCCCGCTCCAGCAGCAGCGCGCCGAGGGCCTGGAAAAGCGCCATGTCGCCGCCGAGCCGGATCTGCAGGAAGTCGTCGGCGAGGTCGGTGCCCGACCCGACGGCCTTGATCGGGTTCTGCGGGTTCTTGAACCGCTGGAGGCCGGCCTCGGGCAGCGGGTTGACGGCGACGATCGCCGCGCCGTTCTCCTTGGCCTTCTCCAGCGCGCTGAGCATGCGCGGGTGGTTGGTGCCCGGGTTCTGCCCCGCGATGATGATGAGCTCGGACTCGTGCAGGTCTTCGAGCAGCACGGTGCCCTTGCCCAGCCCGATGGTGTCTCCGAGGGCCGCGCCGGAGGCCTCGTGACACATGTTGGAGCAGTCCGGCAGGTTGTTGGTGCCGTAGGCGCGGACCATGAGCTGGTAGACGAAGGCCGCCTCGTTCGACGTGCGTCCCGAGGTGTAGAAGATCGCCTCGTCCGGGTCGGCGAGCGAGGTCAGCTGGTCGGCGATCATCCGGAACGCGTCGTCCCAGCTGATCGGCTCGTACCTGTTGCTGTCGGCCCGCTTGACGACCGGGTGGACCAGCCGTCCCTGCTGGCCCAGCCACCAGTCGCTGCGGGTGGCGAGGTCGTCGAGGTCGTGCTCCTCGAAGAAGCCGGGCCCGATGGTCCGCAGCGTGGCCTCCTCGGCCACCGCCTTGGCGCCGTTCTCGCAGAACTCGGCGGGCGAGCGGTGGTCGGGGTCGGGCCAGGCGCAGCCGGAGCAGTCGAAGCCGTGCTTCTGGTTGAGCCGGGTCAGGGTGCGCACCGTGCGCGTCGCGCCCATCTGCTCGTAGGAGATCTTCAGCGCGTGGTAGACCCCGGGGACGCCGGCGGCCCAGTCCTTGCGCTCGTGGATCTCCAGGTCGTCGTCGGTGAAATCCTTGCGGGGTGCGTCGGTCGCCACGTCCGCCTCCTTCTCGCGTTCGGGTCAGTCGAAGAGCTGGGTCACGCGGGCGATGGTCTCGCCCACGCCGTAGAGCAGACCGGCGCTGAGATGTAGCCCAGCCCCAGGCCGATGCCGCCGAGCACGCCGTAGCCGAGGTAGACGATCCACAGCTGCCCGGTGGCGATGCCGAGCGCGGAGACGAGGAAGCCGGCGACCCAGAGCGCCGCCGCCACGGCCATCGTCTTGCGCGGGCCGCTGCGCTCGACCCAGGTGCCGAGGATCGCGGCGGAGAGCCCGAGCATGACGATGGAGATCGAGAAGATGATGGAGACCGCGGTCGCGGAGGCGCTGAAGCGCTCCTCGAGCGGGAAGTTGAAGACGCTGAAGGCATACACCTGACCGATGGACAGGTGCACGGCGAGCGCTGCAGGGGGGACGAACCAGCGGTTGAAGCCGGGACCCGCGACGGTGCCCTCCCGGTCGAGCATGGCGAGCATGAGGCTCCTCGCGTCGTCGAGCTGAGCGGTGGTCTCCCAGAGTCACACACCGTCCTCGGTCCGGCACCTCGAAGGTGGGGCAGGATGCGAGTATGGGCGGACACGACCTCGAGGGATTCCTGGCCGACGCGGAGATCGAGGCGGAGGTGCGTCGGCTGCGCCCCGACTACCGCGCGCTGCTTGTCGTCGCCGTGGGCATCGTGCCGGCGCCGGCTGACGAGCACAGCGAGGCGCGGCTCCGGCGTGCCGAGGCCGCGGCGTCCGAGGCGATGGCCGAAGCCGACCTGCTGGACCTGCCGCACGTCGCGGCGTGGCGGGAGGCATACCGGGCGTTCGGCGCCAAGCCGCAGCGCACCCGCCCCAGCCTGGAGGCGTTGCTGCGTCGGGTCGAGGGCGGGCTGCCGCGGGTCAACCGCCTCACCGACCTCTACAACGCGGTCTCGGTGCAGCACCAGATCCCGCTCGGCGGCGAGGACCTGGACCGGTATGCCGGTCCGCCCCGGCTGGTGCGCGCGGCCGGGGACGAGCACTTCGAGACCCTGGCCTCCGGTGAGGCCGCCGTCGAGCACCCGCTGCCCGGCGAGGTCGTCTGGCGCGACGACGAGGGGGTGACCTGCCGGCGGTGGAACTGGCGGCAGACGCGGCGCACCGCGCTGACCGACGACACCACTGCCGCCCTCTTCATCCTCGACGCGCTCGAGCCGGTGAGCGACGACGCCCTGATGGCTGCCGGCGAGGACCTCGTCGCCGAGCTCGCGCGCCTGGGACCCGACGTGCGCTCCGCGCAGCGACTGCTGAGGTGATGCTTGTGCGGGACGTGGTGTCACATGCGTCGCCGGGACCACGGATGTGACACACCGTCCTGCACACGGGTGCTGGTCAGCGGTCGGCGAGCGCGAAGATCTCCTCCACCGGGAGGTCCAGGAGCTGCGCGATCCGCAGGGCCAGCGGCAGGCTCGGGTCGAAGCGGCCGGTCTCGATGGCGTTGACGGTCTGCCGGGAGACACCGACCTGCTCGGCCAGGGTCGCCTGACTCCACCCGCGCTCGGTGCGCAGCGCGCGCAGGATGCTCGTGGTCTCAGCCACGCAGCCGGTCCAGCCGCACGGTGTAGCGCACCCAGAAGGTCGCCAGCATGACCGTCAGGCACAGCAGCGCCCAGAGCCAGGGCAGCTGGCCCGGTGCCACCACCAGGGCGAGCAGGAGCAGGAGCACCAGGATCAGCGAGACCTCGAAGGTGTCGCTGCGAGCGGCCATGGCTGCCTGGTGCTCGATGCTGTCCGGGGAGTCCTCCCGGCGCTCGCGTCTGCGCCGGCCCAGGGTGAGGTTGAGCGCGATGCCGAGGGGCCCGGCGACGAGCCAGATGCCGAGCAGCTGCACCCAGAACGCCGGATCGGTGACGAGGTAGAGCAGGGCCATGCCCACGACGGCGCACAGGCCCGCGACGATCCACAGCGCTCGGGTACTCATGTGTCAAGTGTGCTTGACAAGAACGAGAGTGTCAAGCGTGCTTGACTTTGCCAGACCGGACAGCCCTGGTTTCCGCCATCCGGCGACCGGCCCCACTGGTCTCCGTCCGGGGAGGTGCACACCAGGGGTGTCCGGTCGCAGGGAGGGGCCACTCAGCGGGCCTCGACCGACCCGATGTTCGACGACCTCGCGCAGCGCGGGGTCCACGGTGCTCGCCCGGTTGACGACCCGGGAGACGGTCGCGCGGGACACCCCGGCATACCGGGCGACCTGATCCAGTGTCGGTCGTCGCTCCGTCCCCGATCGGCGTGCAGCACTCACGGACCCGTCCTAGGGTCGGCGACTGGTCGCCGGGAGAGCGCTCTAGGAGCTCCTCGGACCCACGTCTGGGAGCCGCGCCTCCCGGTAGCGCCGGGCGACGAGGCGTGCCAACAGGTCGTGGGTGGCCAGCGGCTGGGTCCGGGAAACGCCGGCGGCGTCGGCGACCGCGTGCGCCTTGTCGAGGAAGAAACCCGGGGAGAGCAGGTGCGCGGCGACCGCGACCCGGGTATGCCCGTCCTCCCGCAGCCGGGCCAGCTCCTCCTCGGGGCGGGGGCCGGGTCCGCTGAGGAAGGCAGTGCCGGCCGCGCAGCCGAGGTCCTCCGCGACCCGCTGGGCGACCGTCGCGACCTCGCCCCGCGCGTGGTCGTCGCTGCTCCCGGCGCCGAGGACGAGGACGGCGTCGGGCGACTCCCCCGCGGGCAGCGTCTCGCGCACCCGGGCGGCCAGGGCCTGCACGACCTCGTCGGCGGTCCCGAGCGCCGGGGTCGCCGTCGCGCCCGGGACGTCGGCGAGCGCCGCGGGCACGTCGTGGTTGACGTGGTATCCCGAGGCGAGGAAGAAGGGGACGACGACGGGGTCCTCGAGGCCCACGAGGACCTCCGCGAGGGTCGGCCCGCAGACGTCGACGAAGCCGACGACGGGAGGGGCGGGCATACCCAGCACCTCGCCCGCTCGGGCGGCGCAGGCACGCACGACCGCCTGCCCCTCGGGGCTCGCGGTGCCGTGCGCGGCGACGACGAGCGGCCGGCTCACGCGACCGCCCCGGCGCCCTCCGCCCGGGCCGGCCACCCGTGCGCCAGGGTGACGACGTCGCCGACGACGACCACGGCAGGCGAGGCGACGCCGACGCGCTCGGCGCGGTCCGCGATGTCGGCGAGCGTGCCCAGGGTGACCCGCTGCTGCGGGGTCCAGCCGTTCTCGACGATGCCGACCGGGCAGCTCGCGGGACGCCCCGCCCGGACCAGCCGGGCGGCGGTCTCGCGCAGCCCGGCGACGCCCATGAGCACGACGAGCGTGTGGTCGCCGCCGGTCGGGAGGCCGGGCAGCTCCTCGTGGCCGGTCACGACGGTGAAGCCGCGGGCCAGGCCGCGGTGGGTGACGGGGATGCCCGCCGCGGCCGGCACCGAGACCGCGCTGGTGATGCCGGGCACGACCTCGACGGCGAGCCCCATGGCCTCGCAGGCGGCCCGCTCCTCGCCGCCACGTCCCAGCACGTAGGGGTCCCCGCCCTTGAGGCGCACCACGCCCCGGCCCCGGAGCGCCTCCTCGACGAGGATCCGGTTGATCTCGTGCTGCGGCACCGGGTGGTGGTGCGGCGACTTGCCCACGTCGACGACGCGCGTGCTCTCCGGGAGGCGGGCGAGGAGGGCGCGGGGCACGAGCCGGTCGGTGACGACGACATCGGCGGCGGCCAGGAGCGTCGCGGCGCGGCGGGTGAGCAGCTGCTCGTCGCCCGGTCCGGCGCCGACGAGCGCGACCCAGCCGCCGTGCGGGCGGCGGCCCCGCAGGTTGACGACGCCGCTGGTCAGGTGCTCCTCGAGCCCGCTGCGCACGGCGGCAGCACGGGCCGGGTCGCCGCCGGCGTGGACGGCGACCCGCACCTCTCCGGTGGGCGTCGGCACGACGGCCCGGGCCGGGACCTGGGCGCTGCCGGCCGCCGCGTCACCGGCATGGACGCAGAACGTCTGCGTCGCCTCGGCGTCGGCGGCCACGCGCCGGTCGGTCCCGGCGTCGCCGGTCGCGGTGTGCACGAGGAAGGCGCCGTCGAGGTCGGGGGCACCGGCATACCGGCGCGGGGTCCAGGTGATCTCCCCGCGCTCCGCCCACGCCGAGAGCTCGGGCGCCACCTGCGGCGCGACGACCTCGACCACGGCGCCCTCGTCGAGCAGGTCGCGCACGCGGCGCACGGTCACGGCTCCCCCGCCGACCGCGACGACCCGGCGCCCGCCCAGCGACAGGCCGAGCAGGAAGGGACCGGGCGACATAGGACCATCATGCACCGTTACCGAAACGGTCACCAAGTCTTGGGTATGCCTGGGGCCGCGCCGTCGGGCGGCGCCTGCCACCCCTTGGCCCGGCGCCCCGGTCGGCACACCTAACGCGGGACCCGGGCGAGCTGGCGGGACTGCGCGACGAGGCGACCGGCGGAGTCCCAGACCTCGCAGTCCTCCTCGAACATCCCGCCCGCGATGGTGCGGGTCGCGTGCCGCACCCGCAGCCAGCCGGGTGCCGGCACCGCGCGGACGTGCGCGGTGAGCTCCATGGCCGGCGCCCACCCCGTCCGGCCGAGGTCGAAGGTCACCGGGGGCAGCGCGTCGACGACGGTGAGCAGCGAGCCCGGGTCCGGCTCGCGCCCTTCCTTCAGGCGGAACCACGCCTGCAGCGCGCCGCGACCACTCGGCTCACCCACCGCCCAGCCGGCGTAGGCCGGGTCGAAGAGCATCTCGAAGCGGTCCATGAGCGGCGCGAACCGGCGCAGCTCCTCGGGTGCCATCGTGTTCGGCACGCACTCCTCGGGCGGGGGCAGGACGAGCCCGTCGGCGGTCGTGGCGACCTCGTCGGCGAGCCGGCAGAGGTCGCCGTAGGTCGCCAGCGCGGTGATGGGCACCTCCTCGCCCTGGACCAGGTCGGCCGCGACGGTGGTGGTGCTCCGGCCCTCGCGCACGGTGCGGGTCTGCACGGTCGCCGGGCCGGCGACCGAGGCCGAGAGGTAGTACGCCGACATCGAGATCGGGTCCGGCTTCGTCGGGTTGGCTGCCCGCAGGGCGTTGCCGTTGACGGCCAGCAGATAGCCACCGTTGAGGCCGCCACCGACGGCCCACCCGTCGGTGAGGTCGGCGGCATACCCCCTGGGCCACCTCCGAGCCCTTCCAGCGCCCCGGCAGCCGCTTCGTCCCGGCGACGCGCCCATCGCCAACGGCTCCAGCGTTCACGTGAACGCTGGAGCCGATCCGGACGGGCGTGTCGGCGGGACGAACCCCGCTACCCCTGCGCCGGCTCCGGGTCGATCGCACGCGAACTCACGATGGCGTCGCGGCGCGCGAGGCGGTGCGAACGCCGGATCTCCGCCTCCCGGAAGCGCCGCCGCTCCTCCTCGGTCTGCGGCAGCAGCGGGGGGACCTGGCGCGAGCTGCCCTCCTCGTCGACCGCGACGAAGACGAGGTAGGCGCTCGCGACGTGGATCGGCGGGTCGGTGCGGTCCCACCGGTCGGCCATGAGCCGCACCCCGGCCTCCATCGAGCTCGTCCCCGCCCAGTTGACCTGGGAGTGCAGGTGCAGCACGTCGCCGACCTGGACCGGGGTGACGAAGACCATCTCGTCGATGGCCACGGTGACGGTCGGGCCACCGCTGTGACGTGCGGTGACGACGCCGGCGAGCGAGTCGGCCAGGCGCATGAGGACACCGCCGTGCACCGTCCCGAGGAGGTTGGTGTCGGTGGCACCCATGATCTGCGACAGGGTGAGCCGCGACTCCTCCGGCGCCTTGCCGGCAGGCGTCACGCGGTCCCGCCGAGCGCCTTGATGTGCTCCGGCAGCCGGACGTTGTCGCCATACATGAAGTGGTTCTGCATGTTCTCCGAGAACCGGCTGGCCTCGGTGGTCAGGCCGACCGCCTCGGCGACCTGGCGCACGAGCATGGGGGAGGCGCCGCAGCACACGCCGAGGTAGTTGATGCCGAGCGCGAAGGCCTCGGCGGCGAAGGCCCCGACCTCGTAGCGGTTGCAGGACAGCGGGTCCAGGGCGGTCGGGAAGGTGCGGCCGTGCGGCGAGGGCACCATCACACCGTTGTCGTCGGTGAGGTTGAAGAAGGTGGGCTCGGCGTCCGTGGTGCGGTAGGGGACCGGCAGCGCAGCGACGTGGCAGCTCACGGCCTCCCGGATCTGCCGCAGCCACGGCAGCATCGTGGCCGGGCCGCGGAAGCAGTTCATGCCCACGACGTCGGCGCCAGCCTGCTCCAGCCGCTGGCACACCTCGACGATCCCGACGTCGTCGCGCATCTGCTCGCCGGCCATCGGCGCGACGGTGAGGACCACGGGGAGGCCGCTGGCCTTCGCGATCTCCAGCGCGGCCTGCGCCTCGCCGGCGTAGTAGAAGGTCTCGCCGACGATGAGATCGGCGCCCTCCTCGACGGCCCACCCGACCATCTCCTCGAACATCGAGCGCACCTCGCGCTGGGCGTCGGGGTCGCTCGGGTCCCACAGGTTGCTGTTGGAGATGTTGCCGGCCACGAGGTTGCCGGGCAACTCGTCGGCCACGGACCGGGCGATCTGCAGGGCAGCCCGGTTGAGCGGCTCCAGCAGCTCCTCCTTGCCGATGACCCGCATCTTCTCGCGGTGGCCGTTGTAGGTGAACGCCTCGACGATGTCGCTGCCTGCGCGCTGGAAGTCACGGTGCAGCGCCCGCAGCGCGTCGGGGAACTCCAGGGCCACCTCGGGGACGAACTCCCCAGCGGTGAGGTAGCCGCGCCGCTCGAGCTCGAAGAGGAAGCCCTCGGCGCAGATCACCGGGCCCTCGTCGAGGCGCTCGACCAGGCCGGGTGCAGGGGTGGTGGGGTCGTTGGGGGTATGCGTGTCGGTCATCCGTGCTCATCCCTCGCGAGCTCGTCGGGCACCGGGCCCGGGCAGGCCCTGCGGTCACGGCAGGTCTTCGGACTCGCGGGCTCGCCTCGTGCAAGGCACCTACCGGCGTCGCTTCCCAGGCACATCCGCCCAGTGCTTCGTGACGCGCTCGTTCCCACATACCGCTGCGGGGCAGTCCAGGACTCGCACCTGGTTCCCTCTTGCGACGACCCTCCGGAGGGGGTCGAACCGCGACGCGACGATGCTACTCCAGCGCCTGCCGTCGTCAGGTGCCGCCAGGGCCCTCGGTCCCGGCGTCGAGGACACCTGCCACCCCAGCCGCAAGGATCTGCTCGTCCGCCGTCATGAACGTCGCCCCCAGGGACTGGGCCTGGGCCAGCAGCAGGCGGTCGAACGGGGCACGGTGCCGGAGCGGGCTCGATCGGACCCCCAGGACCTGCTCGGCTTCGATCGCGACGAGCCGCATGCCTGCCTGCTCGATCGCCGGGACGAGTGGCCCCGGGTCGGGGAACGTGCCGAGGGAGTGCTTGATCGACAACTCCCACAGGCTCGCAGTCGAAGCGAGCACCGACTCGGCGCGTTCCAACACCGCTCGCGCAGCTCCACCCAGGCGCGCGTCGTCGGTCAACAGCCAGAGCAGGACGTGGGTGTCCAGCAGGGCGCGGGTCACAGCGAACCGAGCAGCCTGGCAACCTCGTCGTCGGCCTCATGGAAGGCTCGTCCGAGTAGTCGAGCTCGAGGGTCCCGAGGACCAGCTCGGTCTCGTGGTGCGGGACCAGGTCGGCGATCGGCGTGCCGGCCCGCGCGATCGTCACCCGCCGGCCGGCGCTCACCTGCTCCAGCAGCCTCGACAGATGGGTCTTGGCCTCATGGACGTTGACCACCATGTCCGATGTCATGGACTTAGTCCAGTTGACCAAGTGCATACCCGTCACCCGCCGAGGTGGGCGGGCAGCTCGGGGTCGAGCCCCAGCCAGGTGGCCAGGTCGTGGACCTGGGCGACCACCCGCTCGCGCCGCGCCGCGCTCCAGTCGCCGTCCTCGTGCAGGGCGTCGACCCGCATCACCCCGCGCTTGTGCTCCGCGGTGGCGTCGAGCTTGCCGACCAGCTCGTCGCCGTCGAGCACGGGCAGCGCGTAGTAGCCGAACCGCCGCTTGGCCTTCGGTTTGTACATCTCCAGCACGTAGTCGAAGGCGAAGAGGTCGGCCATCCGGTCGCGGTCGAAGACCAACCGGTCGATCGGGCACAGCAGCGCCGCGCGCCCGGTGAAGCGGTCGTCCGGGTCGAGGTATGCCGGGTGCACCCGCCAGGTCCCCGTGACCCCGTCGATGGTCGCCTCCTCCCCGGCCACGCGCGCGTCGCCCGGCTCGACCGGGCACTCCGGACCCCGGGAGCGCAGCAGGCCCAGGGCCGCGAGCCGGCGGGCGTCCTGCTCGGCCCGCGCCTGCTCCAGCGGCAGCGTGGGAACGTCAGGGTAGACCCGCTGCGCCAGGTCCCAGAGACGCTGCCCTCCCTCGCGGCCCGAGACGGCGACCTCCCCGCGGGCGACCATGAAGTCGAGCAGCCGCTGGACGTTCTTGTCGTCGGTCCACCCGCTGGAGCGCCAGGGCACCTCGGTCGCGTCCGGGAGCGCGCCGGTGGGGGTTGGCCCCTCGGCCTCCAGGTGAACCAGGATCTCGCGCCGGGCCCGGTCGTTGGCCTCGACCCACCGGGCGTTCGACTCCTGCCAGGGGCGCAGCGAGCCGTCCCGCCGCGACGGGGTCGGCCACCGCTCCATCTCGGCGCGGTAGAGCGCGACGTCCTCGCCCGGCCGGACGAAGCCGAGGATCTCCACGAGGGTGCGCTCGGCCAGCAGCCGGTCCAGCTCGCCCGGGTCGTAGGCGCTGCCGAGCCGGCTCCACAGCACGAGGTGCTGGGCCGGGGCCACCGCCTTGACCGGGTCGATCTGCAGCAGGGTGAGCTCACGCACCGTCTCCACGACGTCGCCGGGCCGCTGCGCCGTCAGCAGCTGGGCGCGCACCGCGATGCGCCGGGCGTCCCGGCGGGAGAGCCGGTGCACCACGTCGCGGCCGGGACTCACCGCGGCGGCTGCGCCCGCGCCCACCCGACCCCCATCCACACCATCTCCTCCAGCAGGTGGTCGTCCGCCCCGACGTCCTCGCTGCGCACCCACTCCCGCATCGGACGGCCGCGCATCTCCATGGGCGCGATGCCCTCACGGGCGCACAGCTCGCGCGCCATCGCCTCCTCGACGTGGATCATCACCCCCTGGTCCCCCGTGGCCGCGACCGCCATGCGCCCGTCGACGAGGAAGGCCAGACCGCCGAACATCGCCTTCTCGGTGACCCCCGGCTCCCCCGCGAGCAGGTCGCGGATGCGCTGCGCCAGCCCCTCGTCGTAGGCCACCTCAGGTCCACTCCGCGGGCGGCGCCCAGTCCGGCGGTGGGTACTCACCCACCCGGCCGTCGACCGCCTCGCGCAGCAGGTCCGCGTGGCCGGTGTGCCGGGCATACTCCTCGAGGATGTCGAAAAGCATCCGGCGCAGGCTCATGTCGACGCCCCACTGCTTGCCCCACTCGATGATGTGATCCAGGCCGTGCTCCTCGATGTAGGCCCGCTGCCGGGCCCGCGTCGCGGCCACGGCCTCGACATAGCCCGAGTAGAGCTGCTCGGGGCTGTCGTCCGCGGCGCTGGTGAAGTCCCAGTCCGGCTGGGCCTCCCAGTCGACGTCGGTCCACGGGCTGCCGGGCGAGGAGCCGTCCATCCGCCAGGTCCCGGCCGTCACCTCGACGCCGGTGAGGTGCCTGAGCAGCCCGCCGAGGGTGAGGGACGAGGCCCCCACCCGGGCGCTCAGCCCCGCGGCGTCGAGGCCCTCGGCCTTCCACCACAACGTCATGCGCTGCCGGTCCAGCGCGCCGAGGAGGTGGCCGATCTCGTCGCCCGCGACCGGGGGCTCCCAGGGAGGTGCATCGCTCATGACAGGACAGTAGTGCCCGCGGCGGACAGGCGGTGTCCGCCGCGGACATCCTGAGGTGTCAGGGCAGGGTCAGGCGACCATGCCGTGCGGGTCGATGACGTACTTCGTCGCCGCGCCCTGGTCGAACTCTGCGTAGCCGCGCGGCGCGTCGTCCAGGCTGATCGTCTGGGCGTTGACGGCCTTCGCGATCTGGGCCTTGTCGTGCAGGATCATGTTCATCAGCTGCCGGTTGTAGCGCTTGACCGGGCACTGACCTGTGGTGAAGTGGTGCGACTTGGCCCAGCCCAGACCGAGGCGGACACCGAGCGTGCCCTCCTTGGCGGCGTCGTCGACAGCGCCCGGGTCACCGGTGACGTAGAGGCCGGGTATGCCGATCCCGCCGGCCGCGCGGGTCACCGTCATCGCGTCGTTGAGCACCGTGGCCGGCGCCTCGTCCGCGCCCTCGCCGTGGCCCCGGGCCTCGAACCCGACGGCGTCGACGGCCGCGTCGACCTCGCGCTCTCCGACCACCGCCTCGATCTGGTCCACGAGTTCACCGCCGGAGGACAGGTCGAGTCCGACGCAGCCGAAGCTCTCCGCCTGCTTGAGCCGGTCGGCGTTCATGTCGCCCACCATCACGACGGCCGCGCCGAGCAGCTGCGCGGCGTGCGCCGCCGCGAGGCCGACCGGACCGGCGCCCGCGACATACACCGTCGACCCGGTGGTCACCCCGGCGGTGTAGGCGCCGTGGTAGCCGGTCGGGAAGATGTCGCTGAGCATCGTGAGGTCGAGGATCTTCTCCAGCGCCTGGTCCCGGTCCGGGAACTTCAGCAGGTTGAAGTCGGCGTAGGGGATCATGACGTACTCCGCCTGCCCGCCGACCCAGCCGCCATGTCGACGTAGCCGTAGGCGGCGCCGGCACGGGCGGGGTTGACGTTGAGGCAGACACCGGTATGCCCCTCGTGGCACATCCGGCAGCGGCCGCAGGCGATGTTGAACGGCACCGAGCAGATGTCGCCCTCGTCGACGAAGAGCACGTCGTCGCCCTTCTCCACCACCTCGCCGGTGATCTCGTGGCCCAGGCTCTGGCCGACCGGGGCGGTGGTGCGGCCGCGCACCATGTGCTGGTCCGAGCCGCAGATGTTGGTGGTGACGAGCTTGAGGATCGCCGCGTGCGGGGCGGCCTTCGCGATCCCGAAGTGGTCGGCGACCTCCCCGGGGATCTCGAGCTTGGGGTAGTCAACCGACTCCACGGCCACCTCCCCCGGGCCGGTGTAGACGACGACGCGATTTCCTTCTGCCATGGCTCTCGACTCCTGTGTCGGGGGTGGGAAATCCAGCCTGGACCCGGCCCACGCTCCCCGCAACCGCTCAGCCTCCTCTGGCACGCTCACCTGCGTGCTCCTCGACCTGTGGGACCGGGCGACCACCACGCAGCCGCCGCTGCCGTGGCAGGTCAGCCTGCTCCTGGGAGTGCTCGCGCTGCTGCTGACGTGGAGCCCGGCGGGTTATCGCCTGGTGAGACACCTGGTCACCCTGGTCCATGAGGCGGGGCACGCCCTGGTCGCCGCGCTCGTGGGCCGGCGGCTGACCGGCATCCAGCTGCACTCGGACACCTCCGGGGTCACCGTCTCGCGCGGGCGGCCCCGCGGCCCGGGGATGGTGGCGACGGTGCTCGCCGGCTACCCCGCACCGGCGCTCGTCGGCCTCGGTGGGGCGCTGCTGCTGGGCCAGGGGTATGCCGCCGGCCTGCTCTGGGCGCTCGTGCTCACCTGCGCGCTCATGCTCGTGCTCATCCGCAACCTCTACGGGCTGTGGGTGGTCGCCGCGACCGGGGCCAGCGTCGCGCTGCTGTCGTGGTCGGCGACGGGCACGGTGCTGTCCGCGGCGGCATACCTCGTCGTGTGGTCGGTCCTGCTCGCCGCGCCACGGGCCGTGGTCGAGGTGCAGCGGCAGCGGCGCCGGGGGGCGCGCGGGAGCGACGTCGACCAGCTCGCCCGGCTGACGGGGGTGCCGGGCACGGTGTGGTTCGGGATCTTCTGGCTGGTGTGCGTCGCCGCGCTCGTGCTCGGTGCCCGGGAGCTCGTGCCTTTGTCGTGAGGGTGGACGGTCAGGGCTTGGGGTAGCCGAGCTCGCGGAAGTCGCCGCGGTAGAAGCGACGGATCATCCGGCGGGTGCCCCTCGTGATCTCGACGTCGGCCGAGCGGCGCGGGCCGGTGCTGCTGTCCTTGAACTGCTCCGGACCGCCCTCCAGCCCGAGGTCGTGCTCCCGGCTGAGCCGCCTCATCGCGGCGCTGAGACCGTCCTCGAGTCGCACCACCGTCGTGCCGGGGACGAGGAACTCGTGCTGCGGCCGGACGTGGTTGTCGAAGAGGTAGGGGTTCTTCGCGTAACGCTTCTGCACCCGCTCGAACCACTGCTGGACCGCGCGGCCGCCCAGGTCGACCTCGTCCTTCTTGCGGTGCCGCCAGACATACTCCGAGCGGAAGCGGGCCACCGGGTCGCGGACGACGGTGAAGACGAGGTCGAAGCGCTCGACCCGGAAGAGCTGCTGCAGCGGCTCCCCGTGGAGGTGCTGCGGGCCGCACCACATCAGGGCGTTGCGGGTGCCGGGGCCGTACTTCGCGTCGAAGAAGGACTGCTGCCAGCCGTTGGCGCGGAAGAGGTGCTCGACCGAGGTGCCACCCGTCTTCGGGACGTGGACGAACAGCACGGACCGGCCGTCCTTGCGGTAGAGGGGCACGCGGGTCTCCTCACGGTCGGGGTCGGGCAGCAGGGCTCAGGCTACGACGATCTCCAGCTCGAAACCCTGCACGTTCTCCACGAGGAGCGCCGTATGCCCGGGGCCGCCCGCGTGCGGGTAGGCGTCGGCGAAGAGCTCGGACCAGCCATGGCCGGCGGCCTCCGCACGCAGGGCGTCCAGCGTCGGGCGGTCCTCGACGCACAGGGCGAGGTGGTTGAGCCCGGCGCGCATCCGGTCGTGCGGGCCGGTGACGGCAGGCGACTCTTCCAGGGTGACGTAGGCGCCGCTGGCGTGACGCCACACCCTCCCCTGCGGCCACGCCGGGTCGTGGTCGGCCGCCCAGCCCAGCCGGGGCAGCAGCCACCCGAAGGACGCCTCGACCTGGTCGAGGTCGTGGGTCCAGAGCTCGATGTGGTGGACCGGGTTCCTCATGCTGGCCCCTCGCAGCCGGTGGCGACGGCGAGGGCGCGGCAGACCTGGCTCATCCGGGCGGAGCCGAGGCGTCCGAGACGGTGGGTCAGCACCTGGGTCGCGACGTCGACCACAGCGTCGAGCTGCACCACGCAGGAGGTGGAGACTGGGTCGTCCTGAGGCTCCAGCCGCACCTCGCTGGGGAGGCCGCGGACCGTGGTGCTGCAGGCCGCGACCATGCTGCGTCGACGGCCACGGATCGCGGCGTCGCGGCTGAGCACGACCACCGGGCGGGCGCCCACCTCGACGTCGGCCCACCAGACCTCGCCGCGCTCGGGCAGGTCCACTGTCAGCTCCGGCTCGCGGCGTCGAGGAAGGCCGGCACGTCTCCCCACTCGTCGGCGACGTCCGCGGGCAGCCGGGCATAGCCCTCGGCATACTCGCGGTCGATCTGCGCGGCACGGTGCTCACGGAGCAGCGCTGTCAACGCCCGCTCCACGAGCGAGGACTCGGTGGTGCCCGTGCCCAGCGCTCGCGCCCGCGCCAGCAGGGCGGCGTCGACGGTCGTGCTGATCCTCACCCGTGCCATGCCACCAGTATGCCACGCACGTGGCACGGTCACTCGGACGGCATGACCACCCAGAGCACGAGGTAGGCCAGGATCTGTGGGCCAGGGAGCAGGCAGGACAGCACGAACAGGACCCGGACGAGCGTCGGGCTCATGCCGAAGCGGCGGCCGAGGCCGGCGCAGACGCCGGCGATGACGCGGTCGTGGCGGGGACGGGCGAGGGCGGGTGCAGAAGCCATGACCACCACGCTAGGCGCGCCGCGGGGTGGCGGCCATCGGGGTCGCCACCGGACCGCGGTGGGGTTGTCCCCCGTTCCAGCAGCCCCACGGGGCGAGCTTCCGGGCACCCCGCGGCCGGACCGACGTCGGCCTAGCCTGACCTCCATCGGGACGTTCGCCGATGGAGGTCGTGCTATCCCGTGGTCAGTCCCGGGTGGGGGTGTGCCGGGCCGCTGCCCTCGGCACCCGGGCGAGCCGGGCGACCTCGTCGGTCGGCACCTCCTGGGCCTCGTTGGGGTGGCGCTGCGGCACCTCGTCGGCCACCCGGTAGACGCCGTCGGCCCGGGTGAACCACCGGTAGTCGACGAGCTCACGACGCAGCGAGGCGACATCGTCGTGCGCGGTGGCGAGGATCGCGTTGACCTCGCGCTCGGCATACTCGCGGCCCCGCTCGAAGCGGGTGAGCAGCTCCATGAGCACGGCCGCCCGGGACCGTCGCCGGGTGGGGATGGAGCGCAGCCGCTCGCCGTCGAAGAAGGAGCCCACGGCCCGGTCCGCGGCGAGGTCGGTCTCCACCACGAGGGCGCGGGGCGGTGGGGCAGCGAGCAGCGCCGCGCGGGCGGTCGTGTAGTTCTCGCCGGTGCGGGCCATCCGCTCACGCACCCGGGCTTTGAGGTCGGCATCGGTCGTCATGTCACTCGCTCCCGGATCGTCGCCCCAGCCGCGGCCGATCCTGCTGCGGGTTCCAGACAGGTATGCCGTCTCTCGCCTGCGAGGATCCGCTCCCCTTCGCCCCGGTGACCGGCCGGCTGGGGGCGGGTCGGGCTCGGCGGTGCAGCGCCGCCGTGGGTCCGAGCATACCGACCGATGACGGCACGGCCCGGCCCGCCGTGGGCGGCGCCCTGCACCGTCAGCTGGTCGACTCTGCCGGGTGTGCCTGCAGCACCTCCCGCGCGACCTCGCGCATGAGCGCCACCGCCTCCGGGGGCTCGACCACCTGCACCCATGAGCCGAAGCCGGCCATCATCCCGACCAGGCCGCGCAGCGAGCCGACCGGGGCCCGCAACAGCACGTGCCCGGGTCCGTCGTCGGTCCGCTCGACGGGTCCGCGGAGCACCATCGCGAGCTGCCGCCACGCGAGGTCGGCCTGGTCGGCCCGCACCCGCAGCGTCACCGGCGTGCTCGGGCGCTGCTGCCAGGTGTCCCGCAGCTCGTGCCAGGTCGCCAGCAGGTCCAGCCCTGCCGGCCGGCGGGCCTGCGCGTCCAGCACCTCCAGCCGCTCGAAGCGGTCCACCCGGTAGGTGTGCGGGCGCCCGCGGTGGGCGGCGACGAGGTACCAGCTCTGCCCGGCGAGGACCAGGCCCCAGGGGTCCAGCGTGCGTCGCCCGCTCCAGCCCGAGGACGCCGCGCGGTAGAACGCCCTGATCCGGCGGTCCGCCTCGACCGCCGCCATCAGCTCGCGCAGCCGCGCCGGCTGGTGCCGACTGCCCGACCACCCGCCCGGGTCGACCACGACGCGCTCCAGGGCGTGGCCGATGTCGCCCGTGCGGCGCTGGGGCAGACCCGTCGCCAGCTTGCGGAGCGCGGTCGCGTAGTCCTGCCCCATCCCGAGCGCGTCCGCCACCCCCGCGCCGCCGGCGACGAAGAGGGCGCGCGACTCGGCGTCGGTCAGCTCCTCGACGTCGGGCCGGTAGCCGGGGAGCAGGGCGTAGCCGCCGCCCCGCCCGCGCTCGGCATACACCGGGACGCCGGCGAGCGAGAGGGCTTCGACGTCGCGCATGACGGTGCGGCGACTCACCTCCAGGCGACGCGTGAGCTCGGTCGCGCTGAGCCTCCCGTGGGCGCGCAGCAGCCCCACGAGCTGGAGCAGGCGTTCGGTGCGCACGGGTCGAGAATGGCACGGAAAGGTGACACCAGGTGTCAGGTATACCGGTCGAGACTCGGTGCATCGGGGGACCTCCCGACACCGAGACGAAGGAGACGACCATGGCCCAGCAGCCCGACCTGCGCCCCGTCCTGGCACGCACCCAGGAATGGGTGGCGGACCTCGTGGACGGCGTGCGCGCCGATCAGATGCAGACCCGGACGCCGTGCGCGCAGTGGAACGTCGCAGAGCTCGTCGAGCACCTCTTCGCCGTCGAGCACCGCGTCGCGGTCCTGCCCGAGAAGGGCACCGTCGACGACGAGCCGGTCGCCATCCCGCTGCCGAAGGACATCTCCGCGGGGTTCCGCGACGCCGTGCGCCGGGCCCAGGACGCGTGGGCCGACGACGCGGTGATGGACTCCGAGCTCTCGCCGCCGTGGGGCACCATGCCGGGCCGCGCGGTGCTGGGCGGCTACGTGCAGGAGCACCTCGTGCACGGGTGGGATCTCGCGTCGCCACCGGCCAGGACGGCGAGGCGCTGGCCGAGGTGTCCGAGCAGGTGCTGCCGATGATCAAGGAGTTCCTTCCCGCGGAGACGCGGCCCGAGGACTGGATCCCCTTCGACGCGCCGGTCCAGCCGGCCTCCGACGCCGGCCCCACCGAGCGGCTGGCCAACTGGCTCGGGCGCACGACCCGCTGAGAAAGGTGTCGTCGGACCTCCGGGGACGGAGCTGTCAGGGCCGACGCGGTCCGGTGTAGATCCCGCGCAGCCGGAAGCGCATGCCGGGCTCCGCGAGCTCCTCGATCGCGTGCGCGGTCCAGCCGGCGGTGCGGGCGCAGGCGAAGATCACGGCGCCGGCGTCGCGTGGCAGGCCGTGCTCCAGGGTGAGCAGCGCGAGTGCGACGTCGACGGTGAGGACCCAGCCACGTCGCTCGAGCAGCTCGCCCTCCAGCAGCTCCAGCGAAGCACGAACCTCCGGGGCAGCGCCGGGCAGGATCCGCTCCAGCAGCAGCTGGGCCCGCGGGTCCTGCTCGGTGTAGACGACGTGGCCGAAGCCGGGCGGCGGCCCGCCGGTGAGCGCGGCGTCGAGGGCGGAGCGAGGGTCCTGCAGCGCCGGCCGCAGCCAGTCGACAGCGCGCATCGACGCGCCGACGTGCAGCGGGCTGTCGGCGGCGGCAAGCCCCGCGAGCAGCCCCGAGTAGGCATCGCTACCCGCCGACACGGCGACCCGCACGGCCGTCGTCGACACCGCCAGGTCGTGGTCGGCCAGCAGCACCAGCGCCACGTCGAGCAGGTCACTCGGCAGGTCGAGGTATGCCCGCAGCGCCTCCGCGAGCGCACCCGCCGCGAGCGCACCCGCCCCCGGTGACCCCGTGGACGGGTCCGACCCGCACGCAGCGCTCGGCGCAGAGCTGGCCCGCGCCGGACCGGCGCCGGATGACGCGAGCGAGCCGGCCATCGCTGCCGCAGCCCGGGCCCCGGCCGCCGCGAACCCCTCGGCGCTGCGGTCGTGCCGGCCCAGGTCGTCCTGCGCCGCGAGGAGCACGGCGTGCTTCATGCGGTCGAGCGACGGCGTCCCCTCAGGCAGCGCCGCGAGCACCCCCGACCGGATACCCCTCCCGTCCGGTCCCTCACCCGACCGGGCACCGCTTCCGTCCGACGCCCCGGAGGCGTCGGCGAGCGGCACGCCGGTGAGCAGGTCGCGCACCTCCTCGAAGGTCCGCGACCCCGCCAGGTCTCGCACGTCGTGACCCCGGTAGGCGAGCGACCCCGGCCCGAGCTGCGTGATCCGGGTTCGCACGTCATCGCTGGTGGCGCGCCCCACGCCGCGGCTCCCCCGGTGCCCGGAGCGCCCAGGACGGCCCGCGAGCGCGCTCACCTCCTCGACGTCGAAGAGGCTGCCCACCCCCGGCTCGCGCCGCACCGGCGTCAGCACGCCACGGCTGACGTAGGCATACACCGTCTGCACCTTGACCCCGAGGTAGTCGGCCGCCTGCGCCGTGGTCAGCAGCGCGACCGGCCCGCTCACATTGATCCGATCAACGTTGACACCCGATCAACCTAGCGGCAGTCTCCCCTCATGACCAGCACCGTGCAGCACGCCCCGCCCGGCCTCAAGGGCCTCGTCGTCGCCCGCACCCGCACCGGGGGTGTCGAGGGGCAGGAGGGCTTCTACCACTTCCGGGAGTACTCCGCGCTCGACCTGGCACGGCACCGGTCCTTCGAGGACGTCGTCCACCTCATGATCGAGGGGCACCTGCCCGACGCGGCGGAGTCACGCGCCTTCGCCGACGAGCTCGCCGCCGCCTCGATGCTCCCCCACGAGCTGCTCGAGCAGTTGCTGGCCATCGCCCGCTCGGGCCCGGACCGTGCGTCGCTCGCCCGGCTGCGCACGGCGGTGTCGCTGCTCGGCTCGGTGGAGGACTTCCCCGCCACCTACGGCGCCACCCATGAGCAGGTTCGGGCGGCGTGCTCCGGCTCGTCGGCGCGGTCCCGGTGCTGCAGGCGGCGCTCTTCCGGCTGCGCGCGGGTATGCCGCCGCTCGAGCCCCGCCCCGACCTCGGCGCCGCCGGCAGCTGGCTGTGGATGCTCACCGGGCAGGAGCCGGCACCCGAGCACGCGGAGGCGGTCACGGCATACCTCATCAGCACGGTCGACCACGGCTTCAGCGCCTCGACCTTCACCGCCCGCGTGGTGACGTCGGCGGGTGCGGACGTCGCGGCCGCGGTGTGCGCCGCCCTCGGCACCTTCTCCGGGCCGCTGCACGGCGGAGCACCCGACCGGGCGCTCGACGCCCTCGACGAGATCGGCACGCCGGACCGGGCGCGCGAGTGGGTGCGCGAGCGGGTCACCGCCGGCGAGCGGATCATGGGCTTCGGTCACCCCGTCTACCGCACCATGGACCCCCGGGCGGCACTGCTGCGGGAGTATGCCGTGCAGCTCGGCGGCCCGCTCGCCTCGCTCGCCGTGCAGGTCGAGCAGGAGGTCATCGAGGCCCTCGCCGAGCTCAAGCCGGGCCGTGAGCTGCACACCAACGTCGAGTACTACGCCGGAGTCGTCATGGAGCAGTGCGGCATCCCGCGCGAGATGTTCACGCCGACCTTCGCGACCGCCCGGGTTGTCGGGTGGGGCGCGCACATCCTCGAGCAGACGCGGGACCCGCGGATCATCCGGCCCGCCGCGGAGTATGTCGGGCCGCCCGCGCCGGCGCCCCTGCCCTGAGCCTTCACTCCCACCGAGCGTCGCGAATGGTCGCCCCTGCCCTCACCGGGCGCCGCGAATGGTCGCCCCCAGCCCCACCGGGCGCCGTGAATGGCCACGAAGCACGCCAGCACACCGGGCGGTAAGGTTCCTGCGGCCGACCGGAGGAGCCCGATGACTGCCACGCCGCGGACCCTGACCCTCGAGAACGACGTCCTGCGCCTGGAGCTGGTGAGCACCGGGGCGGCCGTCGCCAGACTCGAGGTGCACGGCACCAACATCGCCCTCGGCCACCCGAGCGGGACGGCATACCGGGAGGTGGGCGGGTATCTCGGCGCCGTGATCGGGCGGGTCGGCAACCGGATCGACCAGGGGCGGTTCACCCTCGACGGGACGACGCACGAGATCCCCGCCAACGACGGGCCCAATGCGCTGCACGGCGGGCCGGACGGCTTCGACGCGCGCGAATGGACCCTGGCCGACGCCGGTCCCGAGCACGCGACCTGGACCCTGGTGTCGCCCGACGGCGACCAGGGCTTCCCCGGCGAGGTCGGGGTGAGCCTCACCTACACGCTCGCGGGCGGCACGGTTGCGCTCGACTACGCCGCCACGACCACGGCGCCGACCCCGCTCAACCTCACCCACCACGGCTACGTCAACCTCGAGGGCGAGGACACGGGCGAGGTCACCGGCCACCTGCTGAGCGTGGACGCGGACGCCTTCCTGCCCACCCGCCCCGACCAGATCCCCACCGGCGAGATCCGCCCGGTGGCGGGCACCGCCTTCGACCTGCGCCTGCCCGTCGAGCTGTCCACCCTCCTCCCTCCGCCGCCGGACGAGCAGGCGCAGATCGCGGGCGGCATCGACCACCACTTCGTCGTGTGTGGCGAGGGACTGCGCCGGCACGCCCGGCTCGTCGGCGGCTCGGGGCTGACTCTGGAGGTCTGGAGCGACCGCCCCGGGGTGCAGGTCTACACCGGCGCGCAGTTCGACGGGAGCATCGTCGGGACCTCGGGGCGGCCCTACGGCCACTACGCGGGGGTCGCGCTGGAGACGCAGGGCTACCCCGACGCGGTCAACCACGCGCACTTCCCCTCGGTCATCCTGCGGCCGGGTGAGAGGTTCGCGTCCACGACGCAGTGGCGGTTCAGCAGCGAACGCTGATTCGCGAAAGTCGCGCAGGCCCGGGTGGCCGTCGTGCCCGTCGGCCGTCGTCGGGCGGGAGGCCTCGGTGGGTCAGGACCGGCGCGGGAGCTCAGCACGGAGCTCGAAGTATGCTCCCTGCAGACCAGCGACCATCGTGCCGCCGAGCGTGGCGACCCGCTCGCGAAGTCCGGTCAGGCCGAACCCGGACGGCGGGAGCCGTAACGGGGCGGACGTGGTGTTGCGGACCCCGACACGGACGATGTCGGGGGTGGTCTCCAGGCTCAGCCGGACGCTCATGCCAGCACCTCCGTGCTTGATGGCGTTGGTGGTCCCCTCGAGCAGCAACGCCCGCACCGTGGGCCTCAGGCCGCTAGGAATCTCCTCCGGGTCACCCTGGAGGTCCACCTCGACCCGTGCGTCGGCGGCGATGAGACGCTGACGTGCCCACTCCACGAAGAAGGACACCGGGGCACCGGCACCGACGCTGTCGGCGGCCCACTCCTCAGACGCCTCGCCCACCGCCTGCTCGGCCCGCAGCGCCTGGAGCAACCGTCCCAGCTCGGTGATGGCGTCCCGCGCGTGGTCACCGACTGCTCTGAGGGACTCGTCGCGCACGTCGGGGTCCTGGCTGCGCTCAGCCACCCGGGCCTGCATGGCGATCACGGTGAGCTCGTGCGCCACCACGTCGTGCAGCTCCCGGGCGACGGCCTTGCGCTCGTCGACCATCCGCTGAGCCAAGGCTTCATCGGTGGCGACCAGGCGTCGGCTGAGCTGTCGGATGGTCAGCCCGGGCACCACGCACAGCATGAACAGCAGGACCGTCACAGGCAACTCCGCAACACCCAGGTCTCCGGCGGCGGCCCAGACCACCAGCCAGCCCGCTACGGCCACACCGCAGACCAGAGTGACTGTAGCCGGCGCGGAGTAGGCGATGACCGCCACCAGCAGGAGGACGTACGGCCCCTGCTCGAAGACGCCCGCGTCCGCGGTCAAGATCACCAGGAAGGGGATCAAGGCGAAATGAGACAGGCGCGGTCGCTGCACGACGACTGCGCCGACCATCGCGCCCCAAAGGGCCGCCAACCCCTCTGCCGAGACGTCGTCAGGGGTGTTGACCAGGTTGTCGTAGAGGAGATAGCCGACCACGGCCAAGGCCAGCCACCGGATTACTGGAGGGAAACGACGCTCGTTTTCGCCCAGCGTGCGCGACCAGGACTGAAACTGACGGCCCGGCACCGCGCTACCTCGGGCCCGCCCACCGCCCACGACCCGTCAGGAGCACAAGATCCTGACCCAGCGGAACATCCAGCGCTCTTCGCTCCACGGGGCCTTGATGGAGTCGACCGGGGATACGAGAACCTGCGCAGTAGTAGGCACGGTGCTGTCTTGGGGCACGGTGATGGTGTTCACGGTCGCGCTGGCCGGTCCGGCCAGAAGGGTCACCCCGACCAGCGCGGCGCAGGCGGCCGCCGCGGAACGACGGGCCAAAGTCAGGTGGAGCTGCTGGGACATGGGACTCTCCTGAGTGCATCTGGGGAAGGGCGCTTGAAGCTCCTTGCGATGACCCAAGTCTCACCTGCGGGTGCACCACTGCCTCTCCCTCCATCGGCCCATGTCGCACCCTTCCTTCGGAGGAGTCCGGGGACAGGGGCCCATCCGGATGATGGGTTCGTGGGCCCGGCCAGGGTATGCCTCGGCGCGGGCCCGGGCAAGGCGTCCGACGGCGCCCCGTAGAGTGCCGTCATGGGGCACTCAGTGAGCAGCCCGGGAACGCCGCTGCGGGTGCTTCTCGTGGACGACCAGAGGATCATGCTGACCGCGTTGCGCGCCTACATCGCGGAGGCGGACGACATCGAGGTGGTCGGTGAGGCCACCGACGGGCGGTCCGCCGTCCTCCAGGTGCAGGGCTTACGCCCGGACGTGGTCGTCATGGATCTGCAGATGCCGGGGATGGATGGCATCGAGGCGACCGCCCTCATCCTGGAACGCTCCCCCGGTACGGCGGTCCTGGCCGTGACCACCTTCCACACCGAGGAGTTCGCCCTCCCCGCGCTCCGTGCCGGCGCTGGAGGGTACCTGCTGAAGAGCGAGGAGCCGGAGGTGATCCTCGAAGGCATCCGCTCCGTCGCCCGGGGTGAGTCAGTGGTGTCACGGGAGATCACCCGGCTGCTCATCGGCCATCTCGACAGCACGGGTGCCGTCCAGAAGGCCGACCCGGTGGTCCAGGAGCGGGCCGAGCATCTCACCCGGCGAGAGCGCGAGGTGCTCGAGGTGCTGTGCCAAGGCCGGAGCAACCGGGAGATCAGCCGCTCGCTCAATCTCTCGGAGACCACGGTGAAGACGCACATCGGCGCGATCATGTCCAAGCTCGGTGCCCGGGACCGGGTGCAGGTCGTGGTGATGGCGTTCACGCACGACCTGCTCCGCTGACTTCACTCGTGGCGCAGCGCGGTGATCGGTGGACGACGGGCGGCGCGGAGTGCCGGTGACACCCCGGCCAGGAAGGCGAGCGTCACGACGGCCAGGAAGATGGAGCCGACGACCGTAGGGTCTACCGCGAAGAGGGCCGAGGCGGGCAGCGACCTCAGCGCCGCGCCGGCGATGAGCGTCGCGCTGGCGAGTCCGACCCCGATGCCGGCGCCGATCCCGAGGAGCGCACCCAGGCCCCCGATGATGACCGCCTCCAGGCAGAAGACGGTGAAGACTCTTCCCGTGCCCAGACCGAGGGCCCGCATGAGACCGATCTCGCGGGTGCGCTCGTGGGTCGACATGACCAACGCGTTGACGATGCCGAGCCCGGCGGCGATCAAGGCAATCGCGGCGAAGCCACTCAGGGTGCCGACGATCCCGTTGACGATCGTCCCGATCAGACCGAGCTCGTCCTCGATCGTGGTGGCCAGGAAGCCGGCCTCCTCCAGCGCCGCCACGACGGCTGGGATGTCGGCGACGTCGGCGACCCAGGCATCGGCGGTGGCGTAGGTCCGCGGCACGTCGGCCGCACCCTGGTAGCGAGCGTCCTCGAGCGCCTCGACGAACCCTCGAGAGGGCACCGGCAGGGCTCCGGGCGGGGCCTGCGCGTCGAGGACCTCGGTGACGTCCACCGGCACGACGACCTCTTGACCGTCGAGCGTGAGCACCCCGACCGAGAGCTCGAAACCGACTCCTCCCAGCAGGGGAACCCAGTCCGGGGGGATGGCGATCGTCGACCGGTCGTCCTCCAGCGTGCTCAGCAGATCGAGATCGAGGTCCCAGCGTTGGCCGTCCGGGCCCTGTACGTACTCGGGATCGACCTGGATGACGGGTCTGACCCCGACGATTCCCGGGATCCCGGCGATGGTGTCCAGGTTCTGTTCGCGTAGCAGCAGCTGACCGCTCTCGGTGCGTGGCGCGGCGTCCGCACCCCGGTAGGTGGTCGGCCCCCGAGCAGCCTGGGAGCCGTCATCGGCGAGCCTGACGTGCAGCTCGTCCGGGTCGCCCAGCTCCGCCACCGCGCGGTCGATGTGTCCGTGGACACCGGCTCCCACACCCGTGGTCAGGGTGAGGGTGAAGGCGCCGACCACCACGGCCAGCACGGTCAGGATGCTGCGGATCCCGCCTCCTCGGGTGTTCTGCCAGGCCGTCGTCCACAGCGTCCTCAGGCGCATCGCAGCGGCCTCCGCTCCAGCTCGTGGACGGTCCCGTCGTCGACCAGGACCTGCCGGTCGCATCGTGCGGCCAGCTCCTGGTCGTGGGTGACGAGGACCAGCGTGGTCCCGAGATGGGCGGCCAGGCCGAAGATGGCCTGCTCCACCAGCTCGCCGCTGACCCGGTCCAGGTTGCCGGTCGGCTCGTCGGCGAGGAGGACCGCGGGGCTGCCCACCAGCGCACGAGCGACGCAGACGCGCTGTCGCTGTCCCCCAGAGAGCTGGGTCGGCAGCCGGTCGGCCAGTCCGTCGAGGCCCAGGGACTGCAGCTGGTGACGCACCAGACGCCGGATCCGTCGGCGTCCGGTGCCGCGGATGACGAGGGGCAGCGAGACGTTCTCGGCCACCGTCTGCCTCGGGTTGAGGAAGAACTGCTGGAAGACGAACCCGAACTTCTCGTTCCGCAGCTGGTCCCGGGCCTTCCCGCGCACGCCGGAGACGTCGACGCCGTCGACCAGGACCCGGCCCTCGCTCGGGGTGTCCAGCAGGGCGAGCAGGTGCGCCAGCGTGGACTTGCCCGAGCCCGACCTGCCCACGAGAGCGACCTGATCCCCCGGCAGGATGCTGAGGTCGGCACCGGCGAGCGCGACGCACCTGGCATCGCCATCGCCATACACCTTGCCCAGTTCCTGTGCCTGCAGCACAGGTGTGGTGCTCATGCTCCCACCACGTCGGCCGGTGCGGGCAGGGTGCCGATGCGCAGCTCACGCCACCCGGCAGGGATCAGGCCCCGGTGCGGATGAGTGACCAGCGCCAGAGCGCCACCACTGGCCCGGAAGTCCTCGAGCAGGCCAAGCATGACCGGGACGGACTCGTCGTCGATGGCCGAGAAGGGCTCGTCCAACAGCACCAGGGGAGCCCGGTGCGCTGCCATGGCTGCGACGAACCACACCTTCTGCGCCTGGCCTGTCGACAGCTCCGCGCACAGGGTGTCCAGCACTGCCGAGCCGGTCAGCTCGGCCGTCAGCTCGAGCACCCGGTCAGGGCGCCGGCCATGTGCGGTGCTGTAGAACTCCAGCTGCTCGCGGACGGTGAGGAGCCGGTAGAGGGCCGGCTGTGCCTCCATGAACCACCGCAGTCGGCGGCCCGCAGGGCGGTCGGCCCGGACGCCTCCGATCTCGACCTTCCCGGAGCTGGGTCGACGAAACCCCGCGATCAGCTGGAGCATCGTGGACTTGCCGACTCCGTTGCGGCCCGAGACCACGAGTGCCTCTCCTTCGTCCAGGGTGAGCGTGACGTCCTGCAGGAAGGGCACGTCGGGCCACCACGAGAACGAGACGTGGTCGGCGTCGAGCAGACTCATCGGTATCCTCCGATCGGTGGGCGGACCAGCAGGACCGCCGTGAGGGTGGTCGCGGCCGAGGCCATGACCATGAGGGGTAGTGGGACCTCCAGGTGCAGCGAGGCCCAAGTGGCGCCGCCGGTGAGGAGGGCCAGGACGGCGACGAGCAACGACGCCGGTGTGCCTTGCCGGAGCCGTTCGCCCGACCCGGTGGTTGCCCGGGTGGGCAGAACGCACTCGGCCACGTGGAAGAGCGAGGGCGCGAGCAGCACACCACTGGCCCAGACGGCCACGACGGTCGGGAAGGATAGATCGCTGAACGCCCAGACCAGCGGCAGGCTGGGCCAGGACACGGTCACCAGGGTCCAGGAGCTGGCCACCGCCACCGCGCTGGACACCCCGGCCGCGCCGAGAGGGGAACTGATGAGCACCGGGAGCAGTCCCCGGAGCGCTGGGAGCGAGGTCACCCCGAAGAGCAGTCCGGCGCTGGCCACCGGCGTGCCGAAGACCAGACCCACCGCCAGCTCGTGGGGCAGGTCCAGACCGGTCCGGCCGAAGCTGGCCAACCCGAGGCCGAAGACACCGAGGACAAGCCCGACCCCCTGCGCGATCACCAGCTCCGAGGCGTCCGAGCGGCCGCGGTCGCGCCGGGCCACAAGTGGCAACGTCGCCAGTCGCGCCCATGGGCTGCGTGGCAGGGTGGGTCCCCGCCTGAGGGCACCCCGTCGGGTGCTGTCCACGGACTCGCTCCACCCGGCGTGACGGGAGAGGACCAGCAACGCCACGCCCGTCAGCGCGCTGCCCG
Source organism: Serinicoccus sp. CUA-874 (assembly GCF_001942225.1). Lineage (NCBI taxonomy): Bacteria > Bacillati > Actinomycetota > Actinomycetes > Micrococcales > Ornithinimicrobiaceae > Serinicoccus > Serinicoccus sp. CUA-874. The sequence continues at coordinate 322,877 of NZ_MKJZ01000033.1, forward strand.
CCGTCACGATCCACAGGATCCATCCGTTCGGCCCGGAGGTGATCCAGCCGATGGCGGCGGCGGAGATCTCCGACAGGCCGACGTCCCCGGCGTAGACGGGGAGCAGCAGGCCCCCGGTCACCCCACCCGCCACGACCGCTGCCAGGAGCAACCCCGTCTGGACGGACCGTGAAGGGCCGGTCTGCAGCGAGCTCAGGCGGGCCGTCAGCCCCAGGCGCAGGGTGAGTGCCCCCATGACCGCGCAGAGCGCCAGCGCCAGGTCCGGACCCACCTCTGCCCGGTCGACGGCCCAGCGCGTGGTCGCCAGCACCGTCAGCAGGACCAGTGTCAGGATCGTGGCCAGCGCCCCGATCAGCACCGGCGCGAGCTCCCGTGCGACATAGACGTCAGCGCGGGAGTAGCCGGCGTGACCCAGGATCTTGGCATCGGGTGGGGAGGTCAGCGCACGCGCCGACGCGCCGGTCGTCGACAGCACCACGTGCACGGCATACGCCGCCGCGGCGAGCCGCAGGACGGCCGAGACGATCTGTCCAGGGTGCCCGAGGATATCCAGGACCGAGGGGGCGATGGCGTCGACGAGGGCGAGGACAGCGCCGGCAGCGACGACCGCGACCACGGCAACCCCCAGCAGCACCGCTCTGACCCCGCGCGTGAGCCGGAAGTCGGGGGACATCGCGCGGATGTCGACCAGACGGGTGACGTAGCCCAGGCGGGCGACGGAGCTCAGGCTCGGCATGATGTCCACCTCCTTCCCGTCAGCTCGGGGGACTGAGCCGGCGACGGGGCTGACCCGCGAGGGCGAGAGCGCCCACGACGAGGAAGGCGAGCAGCCAGCCGATCGCCACGTAGGTGGACGGTCCGTTGCCGGTCCGGGCGGCGAGCGCCACCGTGGTGAGCGCGGCCGGGCAGCCCACCAGCAGGGCGACCGCCAGGAGCGACGCGCCGCCCAGCCGGGTGGCGGCACGGAAGGCGCTGAGGCCGAGCAGGATCACCGCCAGGGCGGCCCACACGAGCACCAGGAAGGTCCAGAAGGAGTCAGCCTGCGGCGGCAGCTGCGCCGGTGGCCGCCACCACAGGACGGCTGCCACGACCGCAGCGACGCCGGCCAGGAACAGGCCCGGGACGACGCGACTCATCGCAGCAGTCCCAGCACGAACACCCCGAGGAGGGCGAGGGAGGCGGCCAGTTGCAGGGTATGGCGGACCACGGCCCGGCGGCCGGACGCCACCGAGCGCAGGGCGAGGGCGGCGACGACGCCCACCAGCAGGCTCACCCCGACCACGGTGATGACATTGGCCACCGCCCCGAACCAGGAGGCGAAGGTGACGGTGAGGTCCAGCTCCGCAGCGTCGGTGATTCCTTGCCCGAGAGCGGTGTCGCGGATGAGGTCGCGGTTGAGCACGCTCGCGAGGACGCCCGTCACGAGTGCGGCGAAGAAGGCGGACCAGCGACTGACGACCAGGGTCCGTGGCGGGGAGGCCGAGGTGGCGACGAGGGTGGACATGGGTGTTCTCCTCTGACTTTCTTGACGAAGGGGCTGCTCAGCGCAGCTGGACGGAGACGAGGGTCTCCCAGGTGGCGGCCGCTACGATGACGACAAGGGCGACCGCGAGGAGGGGGACGGTCTCGGCTATCCCGGTGAGGTAGAGACGAAGGTAACTCCGGATGGTGCGCCGCTCCCGCGGCGCGGTCAGAACCCGCACGGCGGGGTGTAGGCCAGCCATCATGCCGAGCAGCACCGCGAGCGCCTCACCCGTCCCGTGGATGGCCAAGCCACCGAGGAACTGCTCCGTCGTGAGCCAGTGACGGCCCGTGGCCACCAGGATGGACAGGTTCGCCGCCACGACCGGCCCCAGTATCAGCGAGCCGAATCCCGCCGTCAAGATGCCGGTGGCGACCAGGGCGACGGCCCCGGCGTTGGCGAGCACGATCTGTCCGAAGAAGCGCACCCCGGTCGACGGTGGCGGGCCGGGCTCGGCGTGGTCCGTGATCACGCCGTGCAGGTCGTAGGTGGCCCCGGCGATGGCACCCAGCACCAGCACCGAGACCGCGAGGGAGACGAGGTGACTGACGTTTCGGGGCGACATGGCAACGACCTGCACGACGTGATGACGGGGCGTGCTCAGAAGACCAGGGCGGCCTTGCTGGCGTTCTTCAGCGCGTTGCGCAGCAGGAACATCACCCAGGCCCCGATCGCGATGGGGCCGGCGAAGAGGGCGATGGCGCTGGCGATGCTCATCCCGTTGAGGATCGCGTTGGCGATCCTGTTGGCCTGCGTCCCGTAGATCCCCAGGTAGCCGAGGGCCTGCATCGAGGCGAAGCCGCCGACCATCAGGCCGACCACGACGAGGGTGGTGGCCAGGCCGCCCTCGCGGCGGTCCGGTTGATGCTCATGGTGTTGTCGGTCATGGAGGTGTCCTTTCGTTGTCGAGCGTCTGCTCGGTGGGCGTCAGCTCTGTGGTGCTGACATCAGAAAGACTCGCCTCTGCCTGACCCTGATGGCCTCATCCTCCTGGCCGCCCGCGCCTCCTCCTTTGGGAGGGGATGCCAAGGGCCCCGCCCTCCTGCCCTCCAGCCCTCATCAGTCGCGGGGGCCCGCGACCCCGGTAGCCGGCGCGGCAGTGCCACACTGGGAGACGTGACCACCGCCAGCCCGGCCCGACGCCGCGTCGACGCACCCACCTGGGTGCGCCGCGTCATACCCGTGCTCGTGCTGGTTGCTCTCATGTGGGCGACCGAGATCGTCGACCTGGTGCTCCCGCTCAGCCTGGACCGGTTCGGGATCCGCCCGCGCGACCTCGGGCACCTGCAGGGGATCGTGCTGAGCCCGTTCCTGCACCTGGGGTTCGGGCACCTCATGGCGAACACCATCGTGCTGCTGGTGCTGGGGTCAATGCTGGCGCTGACCACCCGGCACCTGTGGCTGGTCACGGCCGGCGTCGCGCTCCTCGGCGGGCTGGGCGTGTGGCTGCTCGGCGGCCCGAACACCGTGCACATCGGCGCCAGCGGCGTGGTCTACGGGTATGCCGCCTTCCTCGCGGTCTACGGCTTCGTGGCGCGCAGGATCGGTCAGGCGCTGCTCGGGGTGCTCGTCATCGCGGTCTACTGGTCGATGATTTGGGGCGTGCTGCCGCTGCGCGAGGGAGTCTCCTGGCAGGGGCACCTCTTCGGCGCGGCCGCGGGGGTCGCGATGGCGATGTGGCTCGGCCGCCGCGACCGGCGGAATGTCTGACACCTTGACGCGTTGAGCAGGGTATGAAGCGCATCGGCTTTCTCTCCTTCGGCCACTGGACGCCGCACCCCCAGTCGGCGACGCAGTCGGCCTCGGACGTCCTGCTCCAGTCGATCGACCTGGCGGTCGCCGCGGAGGAGCTCGGCGCGGACGGCGCCTACTACCGCGTCCACCACTTCGCCCGGCAGCTCGCCTCGCCGTTCCCGCTGCTCGCGGCGGTGGGCGCTAGGACCGAGCGGATCGAGATCGGGACCGGCGTCATCGACATGCGCTACGAGAACCCGCTCTACATGGTCGAGGACGCCGGCGCGGCCGACCTCATCTCCGGCGGCCGGCTCCAGCTGGGCATCAGCCGGGGGAGCCCCGAGCAGGTCATCGAGGGCTACCGGCACTTCGACCACCACCCCGCCGACGGTGAGAGCGACGCCGACATGGCGCGACGGCATACCGCGCGCTTCCTCGACGCGCTCGAGGGTGAGGGTTTCGCCCAGCCGAACCCGCGACCGATGTTCCCCAACCCGCCCGGGCTGCTGCGCCTCGAGCCGCACAGCGAGGGCCTGCGTGAGCGCATCTGGTGGGGCGCCGGCAGCCGCGGCACCGCCGAGTGGGCGGCCGGGGAGGGCATGAACCTCATGAGCTCGACCCTGCTCACCGAGGACACCGGCGTGCCGTTCCACCAACTGCAGGCCGAGCAGATCCAGCGCTACCGCGACGCCTGGACCGCCGCCGGGCACCCCCGCGAGCCGCGCGTGTCGGTGAGCCGCAGCGTCTTCCCGCTGCGCTCGGAGCAGGACCACGCCTACTTCGGGCTCGAGCGGCGCAGCACCGACCAGGTCGGCATCATCGACGGCTCACGCTCGACCTTCGGCAAGACGTATGCCGCCGAGCCGGACGAGCTGGCCCGCCAGCTCGCCGCCGACGAGGCGATCGCCGCCGCCGACACCCTGCTGCTCACCGTGCCCAACCAGCTGGGCGTCGACTACTGCGCGCACGTCATCGAGGGCGTGCTGGAGGTGGCGGCCGAGCTCGGCTGGCGCTGAGCGCAAGCCGGGGGTGGCGAGCCCGGGATCGTGATCGGGTCAGTCGTCGACCCGGAAGGCCGCGACCTCGCGGTGGGTCAGCGCGACCCACGCGGCGGCGCCCAGGCAGGTGAGCGCGCCGACAAGCGCAGACCAGGCCGGGGTCGTGAGCCCGGCGACCAGGCCGGCGCGGGCGTTGCCGATGTCCGGGCCCGCGACACCGATGACGTGCTCGACCGAGGACACCCGGCCCAGGTGGCTGTCCGGCGTCGCGAGCTGGACCATCGCCGCCCGTGAGGTGACCGAGACGGTGTCCGCCGCTCCGGCCAGGACGAGCGAGCCGAGCGCTGCCCACGCCAGCCCGGTGAGCGCGGCCAGGCCGAAGCCGAGCAGAGCCAGCCCCCAGACCCCGACGGCCAGCAGCTGCACGACGCCGAGGCGACGCCGCCGCGTGACCAGCCCGGACATCAGGCCCGCGCTCACCCCGCCGATGGCGATGCAGGTGAGGAACAGACCGAGGGTGCGCGGGTCGCCGCCGAACAGGGTCTGGTTGACCATCGGGAAGAGCGCGACGGGGAACGCGAGCAAGGTCGCCGCGAGGTCCAGCAGGAACGACCCGCGCAGCACCGGGTCGCGCCGCACCTGCGCGACCCCCTCGGCGAGCAGGACGAGGGCGGTGTGCACGCGTCGACGCAGCCGGGCACCCCGCGCTCCGGGGTATGCCCTCCCACCGGTCTCGGTGCGGGGCACCGGGCGGCGATGCAAGGCGGCGTCGCTGCCGTGGTCCGAGGACGTACCCCGCTCTGGAGGTGTGTCCTGCTCGGGCGGCGTCCCCCGGTCCGAGGACTCGCCCCGCTCCGGCGACAGCGCGGGCAGCGCCCACACGGTCCAGGCGCTGAGGGCGAGGGCCACGGCGTTGACGAGGTAGCAGACCGCCGGGGAGGTCACGCCGAGCAGGAGACCGCCGAGCGCGGGGCCGACCATCATCGCGGCCTGGAAGCTGATCATGTGCAGCGCGATCCCGGCAGGGACGAGCGTGCGCGGCAGGAGCCGCACGATGAAGGTGCGCCGGGCCGGCGAGCCCAGCGCGCTGCAGGCCGTCTGCAGGCTCAGGACGCCGAGCAGGAGCGGGAGCGGGTAGAGCCCGACGACCAGCTGTGCGGCGAGCGTTGCCGCCGCCAGGGCCTGGCCGGTGGTGGCGGCCAGCGCCACCCGGCGCCGGTCGAGGACGTCCGCGACCGGCCCGCCGACCAGCCCGAAGACGATCATCGGCACCGCCTGAGCCACCCCGATCAACGCCACCGAGAACGGGTTGCGCGTCATCTTCCAGACCTGGAAGAGCACGGCGACGACCGCGACCTGGTGACCCAGCCCCGAGAGCGCACCTCCCGCCCAGATCCGGCGGTATGCCTGGCTGTGCCGCAGCGGCGTGAGGTCGATCAGGGCGCCGCGCGGACTCACCTCCCGCCCCACCGGGCGTCGCGACTGGTGGCTGCGCGGCTCACTCCGGCCCGCCCAGGTGGTCCGCCAGCCGCTCGGCGAACGACCGGCGCTCCAGTGCCGCCGCCAGGTCCGCGGCGGCCTGGCTGAGCGCATACGGCAGCTCGGCCTCGACCTCGGCGATCGCGGCCTCGGTGGCCCGCCACTCGGCCTCGGCGAACGGGACGAGCGCCCGACCGCGATCGGTCAGGGTGACGATGCGGGTGCGGCCGTCCTGACCCGCCTCGCTGCTCACGAGACCGGCTCGGCGCATCTGCGCGATGGTCTGGGACAGGGCCGAGTGGCTGCGGTCGACCTCGGCCGCGAGCGCGGTGATCGTCATCGGCCCCAGGCGGGCCAGCCGGATGAGAGGGAGCGCGAAGCGCGGTCGCACCTCCCCCTCGCCCCGCTCGCGATAGACAGCAGCGACCGCGGCATCCATGTCCCCCAGCACGGCGAAGAGCTGCTCGAAGCGGCTCTCACGGGTCGGGTCGGGTGATGTCATAGCGGTAATATAAAAGCACTGTCAGGATCACCGCCCGGCGTCCAGCCCCGGTCCCCGGGCCCGACCGATGATTCTCCCACCAGTTGGGGGTCACACTGGGGCATGAGCACCGATCTGCCTCCCGCCCTCCTCGGCCTGCACGACGCCTTCAACGGCTTCTCCGTCGACGACCTCGACGCCGCGGAGGCGTTCTACCGCGACACGCTCGGCATACCTGTCGAGCGCAGCGAGGAGCCGATGGCCATGCTCTCGCTCCGCCTCGGCGCCCGGTCCGTCCTGGTCTACCCCAAGGGCCCGGCGCACACCCCGGCGTCGTATACCGTCCTCAACTTCCCCAGCGACGACGTGCGCGCGACGGTGCAGGAGCTCACCGACCGCGGGTTGGAGTTCCTGCGCTACGACGGTATGCCGCACGACGAGCTCGGCGTCATGACCGGCGGTGGCCCGCTCATCGCGTGGTTCACCGACCCGGCCGACAACGTGCACTCGGTGATCCAGCGGGAGGGGTGAGCGGGGCCCCGGCCGCCCAGGGGGCGGGGCTGGTAGACCTGAGCCATGAGACTGCTGCTGCTCGGTGGGACCGCCTTCCTGGGCCGCGCCGTCGCGATCGAGGCGGCGGGTCGCGGCCACGAGGTGACCTGCCTCGCCCGGGGCAGCGCACCTCCACCTGACGACGTCACCTTCGTGCGTGGTGACCGGGACGAGCCGGACGGCCTGGCCGACGTGCGGGACGAGTGGGACGCCGTGATCGACGTCACGCGGCAGCCCGGCCAGGTGCGGCGCGCGGTGGCCGAGCTGCGCACGCCGCACTGGGTCTTCGTCTCCACCGCCAACGTCTATGCCCCCGCGCCGGGTGTCCGTCCGGTCGAGACCGACGCGCTGGTCGAGCCGCTGGCGGGTGACGTGATGGGGTCGATGGAGGAGTACGGCCCGGCCAAGGTGGCCTGCGAGAAGGCGGTGCGGGAGGGGATGGCCGCCGCCGGAGGGAGCGCAACGCTGGCGCGTGCCGGGTTGATCGGTGGGCCGGGCGATGTCTCCGGGCGCCTGGGCTACTGGCCCTGGCGGTTCGCGCACCCCAGCGGACCTGACGTCATCGTGCCGGACGACCCCGACTTCCCCGTGGCCGTCATCGACGTCCGGGATCTCGCCGCGTGGCTGGTCGACGCCGCGGAGCAGCGGCTGGACGGGGCCTTCAACGTCACCGGCGAGGTGGTGCCGCTGGGTGAGGTGCTCGCAGCCGCGGCCCGGGCGGCGGGCGCGAGGGTCCGTGCGCGGCCCGTTGACCTGCCGACCCTCGCCGAGCTCGGGGTCAACGCGTGGATGGGCCCACGGTCACTGCCGCTGTGGATCGACGATCCGGACCTGCGGCAGGCCACGGCCCTGGACATCTCGCGCGCCGTCGCGTCGGGGCTCCGGCTACGGCCGCTGGCCGAGACGCTCGCGGACACGCTGGCCTGGGAGGAGACCCGCGACGCCCCTCGCGCGGCCGGCCTCACCGATGCCGAGGAGCAGGAGATCCGGGCCAGGCTGGACAGCCCCGACACCCGCGCCTGATCCCACCGGCCAACCACTCACGACGCCAGGTGGGTCACAGGCCAACCACTCAAGACGCTCGGTGGGAGTCAGACGGTGATCGAGCGGGCCCAGTTGGCGCCGGCGCCGGTGTCGTAGCGGCCGACCTCGGTCAGGCCGCCGTCGCGCCGACCGAGACCAGCGCCACGTCGGTGTCCTGCTCACCGGTGACGACGGCGAGCTCGCCCCCGGCGAGCACGGTGAAGCCGCGCGGCTGGGTCACCGTGTCGATGATCGACACCGGCTCGCCCACCGACCCGTCGTCGGCCACCGGCAGGCTCGCGAGCGTCGACTCGCACCGCTCGCTGGCGAGCAGGACCCGCCCCTCCCGGGCCAGGTGCAGGTCGGCGCCCCAGACGAGGTGTCCCTCGATCGGGTCGGCACCGAGCTCGCTGCGGCTCAGCCCCCGGTCCTGGGCATAGGCCGGCACCTGGCCCGTCAGCACCAGGTCGCCGCTGCCGTCCCGGGCGTAGGTCAGGACCTCCCCGGAGAACTCGGTCATGACGTAGGCGTGCGACTCGTCCGCGTCGAGCACGAGGTGCCGCGGCCCGGACCCCTCCGCCGCGGCGGCCGTCGGCGGCGCGAGCGGCGACAGCACGCCCGCGGGCGACAGGGCGTACTGCGCGACCACGTCGCCCCCGAGGGACACGACGTAGACGTGCCGGCCGTCGCCGGCGACCGCGACGCAGTGCGCGTTGGGCCAGCTCACGGCGGCGGTGGGCTCCTCCACGTGCCCGTCGCCGTCGACGCCGAAGACCTGCGCGCTCCCCCCGCCGTAGGACGCCCCGACGAGCAGGGTCCCGCCGTAGGCCAGCGCGAGATAGGTCATCGAGCTCTCGACGTCGGTCCGCGACAGGTGCTCGAGCCGGCCGCTGCTGCGCTCCAGCGCGAAGACGTCGATGCCGGGCGGGTCGCCCTTGGCGGCGGCATAGACGAGGTCGCGCTCGGCGTCGATCACGAAGGTGCCGCACCCCTGCCCCACCTCGCTCACCGCGATCCGCTGCAGCGCCGGCCCGTCAGGGTCGACCCGGAAGGTGCTCACCGTGCTGTCGCCGGCGTTGGCCACGAGGACGAGTTCGGTCATACCTCCACGGTATGCCGTCGCGCGGACAGCGTGGTCAGTCGCCCGCCGCCCAGCGGAAGAGCTCTCCGTCGGCGCCGGTCACGACCACCTGCGCCTGCGGCGCGAGCGAGAGCTCCACCCGAAGCCACTGGTCCTGCCCCGAGGAGACGTAGGTGATCGCCTCGTTGCTCTGCGTCTCCACCTCGGTGCGGGCGCGCGCGAGCCAGGCGTGCTGGCGCCGCAGCCCGATGAGCCCGCGGTGCAGCGATCGCATCCACTCCCCGGCCGGGTCGAGGTCGGCGGGAGTGTCCGGGAGCTCGGGGCGGATGGCGTCGTCGCCGCCGAGCCGCTCCTCCTTGAGCCCCTGGTATGCCTGCTCGTCGCCGTAGTAGATCGACGGCATGCCCCCGACCGTCATGAGCACCGCGAGCGCGAGCGCCGCGCCTCCTCGCCGACCTGCGTGGCGATGCGGGTGACGTCGTGGTTGCCGACGAAGGTCTGCGGCACGAAGGAGTCGAGCAGGGCGTCGTGCCGTCCCAGCGCGTGCGCGAGCTCCCAGCAGTTGGTGTCGTGGATCGAGCTCCAGACCGCCTTCCACAGCTCGTACTGCGTCACGGTGTCCAGGTCGCTGTCGGCGACGACCTGGGCGTAGTCGCCGTGGATGACCTCGCCGACGAAGAGCGCGTCGGGGAACTCCTCGCGCACCCGGGCGGTGACCCGCGCCCAGAAGTCGGCCGGCACGGCATACGCCACGTCGAGCCGCCACCCGGCGATCCCGCGCCGCAGCCAGCGCAGCATGACGTCGACCACGAGCTGCTCGACATCGGGACTCCCGTGGTCCAGCTCGACCAGCCCCTCGTGCCCCTCCCAGGCCGCGGGCCGGCCGTCCTCGCCCTGCTTGAGCAGGTGCGCCCGGTCCGGGTCGTGGACCATCGGGTGGTCGGCTCCGACGTGGTTGAAGACCCCGTCCAGCAGCACCGACAGGCCCCGCTCCCGGGCCTCCTCGATGAGCTGGTCCAGGTCGCCCTCGTCGCCCAGCCGGGGGTCGACCCGGTCGTGGTCGAGGGTGTCGTAGCCGTGGCTCGACGCGGAGAAGACCGGCCCGAGCAGCACTCCCGAGCAGCCGAGCTCGACGACGTGATCCAGCCAGGCCACGAGCCGTGGGAGCCGGTGCTCGACCGGCGCGTCGACCCCGCCCTCCAGCACGGCGGGAGCGCCGACCGCACCGAGCGGGTAGACGTGCCACCAGATCGCGTGGTCGAGCAGCCGCTGGGCGCCGGGGGCTGGGGTGTGGGCCATGGGCCCATCCTCTCGCAGGTCCTCCTCCCCGCACCGCCAGCCGGTCCGTCAGCCGCCAGCCGGCACGAGCAGGCCGACAGCCGACGAACCGGCGGGCAGTGGCGTGCTCACCAGCGGTGGGCGACGTCGATGACCAGCCGCTGACCCGACCCGGGGCCGTCGAGCACGAAGGCCCGCATGGGCAGCCGCGCCCGCACCCCGAGCCCGATCGAGGTCTGGCCCTCGTAGCTCCCGCCGAGGCGCGCCTGGCGCAGCGTGCGGTAGCCGTCGGTGCCGACCAGCTCGGCCGGGCGCGCGGGTCGTAGACCGGGTCGCCGTCGCGTCGTAGGTCGGGTTGCCGACCACGACCTCGATCTTGGCCCCGCCGCGCAGCGACAGCGCCTGCCCGCTCCCGGGGGCACGGTAGGTGCTGACGTAGCGCACCGAGTACTCCCCCGCGTCGCCGGAGACGTCGAGGACGACCCGGTCGAAGCAGGAGTGCCGCCCGGCCCGGACGTCCGTCAGCGGCGCCGGCTCGGTGTCGTAGCCGGTGACCTTGGGCAGCGAGCCCCAGGTGATGCCGCAGTAGGGCGCGGCGGTGGCGGCGGGTGCCGCGAGCGTGACCGGTGCGAGCGCCAGGCCCGCCAGCAGGGCGCTGGCCAGCAGGGCGCGTGGTGTGGTTCTCATGACGACCTCCTCGTCGTGACAGTGGTATGCCCATGTCGCATCGAGGAGGCGGAAGGTTGCCGCCAGATACCGATGCACCGGCGGTTACTGTGGGGTAATGACTCCCGGCGCGAGCGCATACCCGCACCTGCTGCGCCCGCTGGACCTCGGCCACCTCACGCTGCGCAACCGCGTGGTCATGGGCTCGATGCACACCAAGCTCGAGGACCGCGCGCGCGACATCGACAAGCTCGCGGCCTACCTGGGTGCCCGCGCCGAGGGCGGGGTCGGGCTCATGGTGACCGGTGGGTATGCCCCGAGCTGGCGCGGCTGGCTGCTCCCCTTCGGCTCGAGCATGGTCCGCGCGGCGCAGGCGCGGCGGCACCGCACGGTCACCGACGCGGTGCACGAGCACGACGGCGCGATCCTGCTGCAGCTGCTGCACGCCGGGCGCTACGCCTACCACCCGTTCGCCCAGGGGGCGTCCCGGGAGAAGTCGCCGATCACGCCGTTCCGGCCCTCGGCGCTGTCGACCCGGGAGGTCGGCCGCACCGTCGACGACTTCGCGCGCTCGGCCCGGCTGGCCCAGCGCGCCGGCTACGACGGCGTCGAGATCATGGGCTCCGAGGGTTATCTCGTCAACCAGATGCTCACGGCACGCACCAACGACCGCACCGACGAGTGGGGCGGCTCGGCGGCCGCCCGGATGCGCTTCCCGCTGGAGATCGTGCGCCGCACCCGGGAGCTGGTCGGCGACGACTTCGTCGTGCAGTACCGCATGAGCCTGCTGGACCTGGTGCCCGACGGCCAGAGCTGGGCCGAGACGGTCGACCTCGCGCACGGGCTGGTCGAGGCCGGGGTCACCCTGCTCAACACCGGGATCGGCTGGCACGAGTCGCGCATCCCCACGATCGTCACCTCGGTGCCCCGCGCCGCCTTCACCTGGGTCACCGCCCGGCTGCGGCAGGAGGTCGACGTGCCCGTCATCGCCTCCAACCGGATCAACCGCCCGGAGGTCGCCGAGGAGATCCTCGCGGCCGGGGAGGCGGACCTGGTGTCGATGGCGCGCCCGTTGCTCGCCGACGCCGACTGGGTCCGCAAGACCGAGCAGGGCCGGGAGGCCGAGATCATCCCGTGCATCGCCTGCAACCAGGCGTGCCTGGACCACACCTTCGACAACAAGCGCGCCACCTGCATCCTCAACCCGCGCTCCGCGCACGAGACCGAGCTCGTGCTCAGCCCTACCCGGTCTGCCAGGCGGGTCGCCGTCGTGGGCGCCGGGCCGGCAGGGCTCGCCTGCGCGGTCGAGCTGGCGGGTCGCGGGCATACAGTCGAGCTGTTCGAGGCCGCCGAGCGGGTGGGCGGGCAGTTCCGGCTGGCCGCGCAGATCCCGGGCAAGGAGGAGTTCCGCCAGGCGATCGCCTACTACGAGCACATGCTCGGGGTCCGTGGTGTGCGCGTCCACCTCGGTATGCGCGTCGTCGCGTCGGACCTGGAGGGCTTCGACGAGGTCGTGGTGGCGACCGGTGTGGCGCCGCGGGTGCCCGACATCGAGGGCATCGACCACCCCAGCGTGCTCACCTATCCCGAGGCGATCCGGGAGCCGGACCGCGCCGGCCGCCGGGTCGCGGTGATCGGCGCCGGGGGCATCGGCTTCGACGTCAGCCGGGCGCTGCTGCACGAGCCCGACGAGACCGTGGACGAGTGGCGCGAGCGGTGGGGCGTCGCCGACCCGTGGGAGGAGCGCGCCGGGCTGGGCGACAAGGAGCACCCGCCGGTGCCGCGGGAGGTGCACCTCGTGCAGCGCAAGACGTCCCGGCACGGCACGGGGCTGGGCAAGACCTCGGGCTGGGTGCACCGGACCGAGCTGCGGGACGCGGGTGTCGGCTTCGTCGGCGGGGCGGAGTACGTCCGGATCGACGACGACGGCCTGCACCTCACGCTGCCCGTCGAGGGCGGCGACAAGGGCGAGCGGCGCCCGTACGTCCTGGCGGTCGACACGGTCGTGCTGTGCGCCGGCCAGGAGTCGGTGACCGACCTGGTCGAGCCGCTCGCCGCGCTCGGGGTGCCGGTCCACGTGGTCGGCGGGGCCGACGTCGCGGCCGAACTGGACGCCAAGCGCGCGATCGCGCAGGCCACCGAGCTGGCCGCCCGGCTCTGAGGCGCCGGGCGTGGCCTGACGCGGTGGGCCTCGAGCAGGTCGGCCGCGAGCGTCGACCCGTCGTCGAGGTCGACCTCCACGCCCTGGGCACCCGGCTAGTAGGTCCTGACCCGGCAGCCGGTCCGCAGCACCGGCTCCGGTGCCGCGGGGCAGAGCGCTCAGGCGGTCGCGAGCAGGTCGACGCCGAGGGTCGCCAGGACGCCGAAGAGCACGCCCCAGAGGATGATCGAGACCACCTGCCAGACGATGACCCCGCGGGTGTTGGCACCGAAGGCCACGAGCGCGCCCGAGGTGATCTGGCTGGGCAGGACGGTCTGACCCAGCAGGCTCACGCCCGGGACCCCGAAGCGGTCGAAGAGTCTGCGGAGGCGCTGCTTGCGGAGCGACATCTGCTCGGGCGCCTCGGTGCCGCGGCGACGTCGGAGCGAGTCGGCGGAGAGCACCACCAGCGTCATCGTGACGATGTTGCCGACGACCGCGGCCAGCACAGCCACGACCGGGTTGAGCCCGGCCACGACACCGATGACGGACCCGAGGTAGCTCTCTACGAAGGGGATCGCCCCGGCCGCCATCACCCCCAGCCATTGCAGCACGGCAGGAAGCCCGGCGGTCCACTCCTGAAGACCCTCGATCATGGTCACGTCCCCTCTCGGCGTTGTCTAGCACGGTGTACTAACGTAAGATTAGCACACCGTGCCAGTACGCCGTGCTACCCAGGAGGCCGGATGAGCGAGGAGCGCCGCCAGCAGATCGTCGACGCCGCCCGACGCCTGGTCGACCGGTCGGGTCTCGAGTCGATCAGCGTGCGCACCGTGGCGCGGGAGGCCGGGATCGGCGCCAGCACCCTGCGGCACTACTTCCCCACCCAGGCCGACCTCTTCGACGTGCTGCTCGAGCCGGCGCTGGACCGGATGCTCCCCGACCTGCGCATCGCGGACCGTCGCGTGGCCCCGCGCCGCCGGCTCACCGAGTGCCTGATGCAGTACTTCCCGTCAGAGTTCCTACGACCGGAGCACACCGCGATGTGGTTCGCGTCGTATGCCGTGGCGGTCGGGCCGGGCGCGACCGACCACGGCACCCGCACCCTGGAGCGGATGGCCGCGCTGTCCCGCGACCGGATCGAGAGCTGGCTCGTCCGGCTGGAGGAGGAGGGGGCGCTGCTCGTGGAGCGGGACCGGGCGATGCGGCTCGTGCTCAGCGTCCTGGACGGCATCTGCGTCCAGCTCATCACGCCGGGCACGATCTTCACCGTCGACGACGTGCTCCCCACCGTGGAGCAGGCGGTCAGCGCGGTGGTGCGCTGACCGGGGTGGCGGGGTGCGCGTCGAGCACCGCCTGCACCGACGGCGGCACCGGCGCGGTGACGCCGGGGGTGGGTTCGGGCATACCCGCGACGACGCGCAGCGGGAGCACCCCGGACCAGACGGCGGGGTCGGTCGCCGGGTCGGTGCCGCCGGTCCGCGCCTTGAACAGCCACGCCCCCTGCTCGATCGGCAGGGCCAGGCACGTCGTGGCGGCGAGCTCACGCCGCGTGCTGCTGCGCACCTCACGCGTGCGCCCGGGCAGCAGCCGCTCGGTCAGCCGGTCCAGCCCGGCCCGGGCGTCCTCCCCGGTGAGCTCGACCGGCGTCCCGCGCAGCACGGCGCTGCGGTAGTTCGCCGAGGAGTCGAAGGCGCTCTCGGCCACGACCAGCCCGTCCATCGACATGACCGTGAGCGTGACGGGCGCGCCGGCCCGCAGGTGCCGCAGCGCACCGGCGCCGGTGGAGCCGTGCAGGAGCACCCGGTCGCCGTCCCGGGCGATGAGCAGGGGCACCGTCCACGGCAGACCGTCGACCACGGTGGCCAGCACGCCGACAGGCACCTCGTTGAGCAGCTCGTCCAGGCGGGCGCGGTCGTCGATGTAGCGCTCAGGCTTGCGGGTCGGGGTCGACAGGTCCGTCATGGCTCCACCCTCCCCCGACAGGTGGTCCTGCGCCAGATCCACTCCACGCACGAATCGGCGGACCACTTCTAGACTCAGTGGTATGCCCCTGCCCGTCACCAGGACCACCGCCCGACGTCCCTCCGTCCGGTGGCCCGGGCCCATCTCGGTCCCGGCCGGAGACGGGTCGCTGCCGCACCGGCTGAGCGGCGCCGTGGTCACCGCGATCGCCCGCGGTGAGCTCGCGCCGGGGGACGCGCTTCCCTCGACCCGCGCGCTGGCCACGCAGGTCGGGGTCGGCCGCGGCGTCGTCGTCCATGCCTACGACGAGCTGGCGGCCGCGGGCTACGTCGAGGCTCGCCGGGGCAGCGGCACGGTGGTCCTGCCCGGCGCCGACGCCGCGGCCCGCGCGGCACACCTGCCGGACCCGACCGGACACCCCGTGCGTCCGCGCGGGTCCGGGAAGACGGCGGACGCACGGGGTGTTCGGTCGGAGGGAGACGCGGACGGACGGGGTGTCCGGTCGCAGATGCAGGCGGACAGCAGGCCTGTGCGGTCGGCTGCGGGCACGCACGACCTCCGGCCGGGGCACACTGAGCCCGCCCTGATCTCGGACCGGGACTGGCGCGCGGCGTGGCGGCAGGGCGTACCCGGCACACCGGGTGCCGAGGCGCTCAGCCGAGCCCGGCACCCCGAGCTCGAGGCCGCCCTGGCAGACCACCTGCGCCGGATGCGCGGGCTGGTGGTCAGCCCGGACGAGGTGGTCGTCGTCCCGGGCGCCAGCGCGGCCTTCCGGATCCTCAGCGCCGCGGCCGGGCTCGCCGACCGGACGGTGGCACTGGAGGACCCCGGCTACCGCCGGCGCGGGCCGCGTTCGTCCAGGAGGCGCCCGAGTCCGCCCCGTCCCGGTGGACGACGACGGGCTCGACCCGGCGCTCCTGCACGACAGCGACGCTGCCGTCTACGTCACGCCGGCCCACCACTACCCGCTGGGCGCACGGATGCCGGTCGCGCGGCGGGTCGAGCTCGTGGAGCGGGCCCGCGCGTGGGGCCAGCTGGTCGTCGAGGATGACTACGACGGGGAGTTCCGCTACGGCGTGCCGCCGCTGCCCGCGCTGCGCTCGATCCGGGGCGCGGAGGCGTGCACCGCCTACGTGGGGACGGCCAGCAAGATCCTCACCCCCGACCTCGGGCTGGCGTGGCTCGTGCCGCCGCGCCCGGTGCTGCCGGCGGTGCGCGAGGCGCAGGACAGCCTGTCGCTGGGAGCCTCACCGGTCGCGGCCCGGGCGCTCGCCCACCTCATCGACACCGGAGCGCTCGGCCGTCACCTGGCTCGGGCCGCACGGCTCTACCACGCCCGGCGGGACGCGCTCGTGGCCGCGCTCTCGGCCCGCCTGCCCGACCTGCGGGTGAGCGGCGTCGAGGCAGGGCTGCACCTGGTGCTCCTGCTGGCCGACCCGGCCGCGGACGACCGCGCGACGGCGTCCCGGCTGCTCGAGCGCGGCATACGGGTGGAGGCGCTGAGCGACTACTACCTCGCCACGCCGCGAGCCGGGCTCGTCATCGGGTATGCCCGGATGCCGGAGTCGCGCGCGACGGACGTCGCCCGGGCCGTCGCCGCGGCGGTGCCCCGCTGAGCGGAATCCGTCCCCTCGGGGTGTCGCGCTTGCGCTGCGCAGTCCCTACAGTCGGGACCATGGCGACCACGACGGTGCCCGGCGGCGCGGTGCACGACCTGCCCGACGACCTGCGCGCGGAGCTGACCGACCACGACGACGCGCTCGCGGCGTGGCTCGACATCACGCCGCTGGCCCGCAACGAGTTCATCTGCTGGGTCGAGGACGCCAAGCAGGACCGGACGCGCGCCCGGCGGATCCGCCGCACCCGGGAGGAGCTGCAGGAGGGGATGCGGCGCCCGTGCTGCTGGCCCGGCTGCAGCCATCGGGAGAGGACCGGGTCCTGACCAGGCCCAGCCGCGCTAGGTCGCGCTCGGCATACCAGTCGCGGGCCTGGGCGACGTCGTCGGCGAAGTAGCTCAGCGTGGCGACCCCCCGCAGCGGACTCGTGGTGTTCATGCGGACTCCTCGTGATCCGGTGACGTCCCGAGCCTAGCCAGCAGCGCCGACACACCCCTCGGTCCCGACCAACGTCCCGTCCGGGCCCGCCTGCACCACCAGGTCCGGGGCGTCCGACCGGTCCCGGATCGCGCGGGCGTTGGCCTCGTCGACCCGCTCGACCCAGGCGCGGGCCTCCTCGGGCGTCTTGCCGAACTCGACGTGCCGCTCGACCAGCCGGGTCTGCCGCAGCTGCTCGTCGACCTCGACCCACCAGACCGCGTCGAGCCGGGCTCGCGAGGTCCGCCAGCGCGGGTGCCGGTCCAGCAGGTAGTTGCCCTCGGTGACGACGAGCCGCACCGCGGGCAGCACCACGAGGGCCGCGGCCACCGGCTGCTCGAGGGTGCGCTCGAAGCCGGGGCCGTAGACCGGGTCGGCCGTGTCGTCGCGCAGCCGGGCCAGGAGCGCGGCATACCCCTCGGCGTCGAAGGTCTCCGGGGCTCCCTTCACGTCCAGCAGCCCGAGCCGCTCCAGCTGGGCGTCGGCGAGGTGGAAGCCGTCCATCGGCACGTGCCCTACGTGGCCGGACCCGTGCCGCTCCGCGAGAGCGGCGACCAGGTCCAGCGCGAAGGTCGTCTTGCCCGAGCCGGGCAGCCCGGCGACACCGAGCAGCGCGCGCCTCGCGGCGGGACCAGGGCATCGGCGAGGTCGAGCAGGTGCGGGGCGAGCGGCATACCCTCAGCGTCGCAGACGACCGGTGCTCTCCCTCGTGGACCCGCCCGGATCAGGCGCGCCAGACCGAGACGTGGCTCTCGCTCTCCGCGGTGAACGGCGCGCCGCGCCAGTCCGCGGTCCGGCTCTCCAGTCGCAGCCCCGCCAGGCGGGCCATGAGGTCGAGCTCGCTGGGCCAGACGTAGCGGAAGAGGTGCGGCCAGTAGCTGTAGGACCCGTTCGCCTCGCGCGAGTAGTGGTGCGACATCGCCTGCTGCGTCACCGGGTCGTAGGTGTCGAGCCCGACGTGCTCGGCGGAGACGTCGAAGGGGATCGCGACCTGGCCGGGCGGAAGCCGCCGCAGCGCCGGCACCCCGACCTCGACGACGAAGCGGCCGCCGGGCCCGAGGTGCCGCGCGGCGTTGGCGAAGCACGCCACCTGCTCGTCCTGCGTGGTGAGGTTGCCGATGGTGTTGAAGACGAGGTAGACCAGCGCGAAGGTGCCCTCGACCTGCGTGGTCGCCATGTCGCCGATCGTCACCGGGAGGTCGGGCGCCTTGCGACGCAGCTGCTCGGCCATCGGCTCGGACAGCTCGATCCCCACGACCCCCACCCCCCGCTCCGCCAGGGGTATGCCCACGCGCCCGGTCCCGATGGCCAGCTCCAGCGCGCGACCCTCACCGGCCAGCTCGGCGAGCCGGTCGACCGTGGGGTCGAGCACGTCCGGCGCGAACATCGCGGCGGAGGCCTCGTCGTAGCTCGCGGCCGTCGCCTCGTCCCACAGGTCGCTCGTCGTCATGGCGCCCAGCCTGGCGCGGGAGGGACCAGCGCGCGAGGGGTTTACGGCACCTGAGCGGGCCGCTAGCGGGAGGCCGCGACGTCGGCAGCCCGCCGCATACGCATCAGCAGCGCGGCCGACGGCACGACCGAGCCTGAACGATAGGTCGACAGCCGGGAGGGGGACGTGCCGATCCGGCGGGCGAAGTCCCCCGCCGTCAAACCGCTCGCCCGGATCAGGCGCGTGACCTCGTCGCCGACCTCAGCGCGTTCCGCGGCCGCTGCCTCCGAGCGGGCAGTGTCGATCGCGCGACCCAGCAACGCGGTCACTCCCGAGGCACCGGCGTAGCCGAGGTAGTCCTCCACCTGACGCGCCACCGGCCCCCACGGGTCCTGGCGGATGCGCGCCGTGATCCTGGCCCAGTCACGGACGCTTCCCCGCTCCAGCAGTGCGACGACCGCCTCGTAGGGCCAGGTGTCGACCGGTTGCCCAAGGTCGACCTCGACATTGCGGGGGGGACGGGTCGTCACGGCTCCACCGCCCGGAGAAGCCCGTCGGACAACTCCTGACACACGCTCTCGACAGCGAGCCAGTCGTGCCACCGCGGGTCCAGCCCCTTGTAGCTGCCGAGCTGCTCGATCACCCGAGCGTCGCGCGGCCGCGGGGCGGCCAGTCGCTCCACCAGCGCTGTCAGCACTGAGTCTGCCTCGCCCGAGCGGTCGGCGTAGTAGTCGTCGATGCCGACCAGCACGCTGGTGGCCTCGTCGAGCCCCAGTCGGTCGGCGAGCGCCACGGTGTCCAGGTAGTCGCGCACCGCGTTGCGCTGCACCACGAGGTATGCCTTGATCCGCAGCATCTCCGGAAGGGGCGGCACGCGGACCGCCGTGCCGGCGCTACCGCCGACCGGGACTTCCTCGACCTCGAGCGGGCGGGTGCGACGCAACTGACGCAACCCCGCTTCGATCCCGTCCAACGAATCCAGCAACGTCAGCGGCGGCGTGCTGGCGCGAACACTGGTGACCCATCCCTCGCTCGCCTCCACCGCCTCCACCACCTGGGCATACCGCTCCGACAGATCGCTGAGGACGTGGTCGTGGTTCAGGGAGAGACGGTGCCCAGCGTGCAGGGCAGCTGCGGTCCCCCCGACGAGGACGGCCTCAGGGACCATCTGCTGCAGTCGAGCTGCAGAGGCGAGGACTGCGTCCAGGTCGACGTCCATGTTGATGATGTTATCGGAACAGATAACTGGCTGTCAGCCTGCCGCCGCGCCGCTCGTGCGGGCACACTGGAGACATGTCCTCCTTCACCGGCATCCCGCACGCCGCGACAGACTTCTACGCCCGGCTCGAGGAGGACAACACCAAGGAGTTCTGGGCCGCGCACAAGCAGGACTACGAGCGGGACGTCCGGGCGCCGCTGGTGGCGCTGACCGAGGCGCTCGCGCCGGAGTTCGGCGAGGCCAAGCTCTTCCGCCCGCACCGCGACGTGCGCTTCTCGAAGGACAAGAGCCCCTACAAGACGCACCAGGGTGCCTACGTGCAGACGGCCGAGGCCACCGGGTGGTACGTCCAGGTGTCCGCCGACGGGCTGCTGCTCGGCGGCGGCTGCTACCACATGGACTCCCCCCGGCTGCGGGCCTACCGAGCCGCGGTCGACTCGCCCGGGACCGGCCAGCAGCTCGAGCAGATCGTGGCCGACCTGCGCGGCGGGGACTGGGAGATCAGCGGCGAGCGGGTCAGGACGGCGCCTCGCGGGTGGGACCGGGAGCACGAGCGGATCGAGCTGCTGCGGCACAAGGACCTCGCCAGTATGCGGTGGGTCGAGGACGGCGACATCGTCACCACGCCCCGGCTCGTCGACGAGGTCCGTGAGCGCTGGGAGCAGGTGCGTCCGCTGGTCGACTGGCTGGCCGCGACCGACGCCGGTCGACCAGCAGCCGCCGGCCGATGATGATCCGCCCCGCCGAGCTGGCGGGGATCAGGGCTGGCGACGTCGACCTGGCCTTCCCGGTGGGACCGTCCCCGGGTCAAGGTCGGCACACGGCTGCGCACCGGGGTCGGACTCGTCGAGGTCACCTCGCTGGAGCAGGTGGCCGTCTCCACGCTGCGCGCCGAGGACGCCCGCCGTGCCGGGGCCGCGTGCGCGCGCTCCAGCTGGGCTGTCGCGTCCGCGGGGGTGCTGTCGACGAGCGACACCGCGGAGAGGTCACCGCTCTCCAGCCCTGCGGCCAGGTCGGTGGCCACCTGTTTCGGGCTCCCCTGCGGCCCGGCGTCGCAGGCCGCCGTGGTCCCGAGGAGGGCGGTGGCCAGCGTCAGGACGAGCAGGCGTCGTGCGACGCCACCACCGCCCGACGTGGTGGACGGCGTCCGGTCATCGCGTGGAGGTCGACGTCGCCGACTCCCACGCCTCGAGCACCCGCCCCGGGGTGAACGGCAGCTCCCGCAGCCGCACCCCCGTCGCGTCGAAGATCGCGTTGCCGATGGCGGCCGGGACCCCGACGATCCCGACCTCGCCGATGCCCTTGGCGCCGGTCGCGCCCATCCAGGGGTCGGGCTCGCCGACCCAGCCGACCTCGATGTCCACGACGTCGGCGTGCGCCGCCACGTGGTAGCCCGCGAGGTCGGCGTTGACGACGTGGCCGAAGCGCGGGTCGCGGTAGGACTGCTCGAAGAGGGCACCGGACAGGCCCATCGTCATGCCGCCGACGAGCTGGCTGCGCGCGGTGCGCGGGTTCATGATCCGGCCGCCGTCGAAGTGGCCGTAGAGGCGCCGCACCCGGACCTCACCGGACACCTCGCTCACCGCCACCTCGGCGAAGTGCACGCCGAAGGCCATCCGGGTCACGCCGCGCACCCCCTTGGGCATGCGGGTGCGCGCGCGGGCCGTGGCACCCTCGGCGGGCGCGCTGCCGTGCTCCTCCCGGAAGGCCTGCGCCGCCTCGACCACCGCCGAGCCCCACCCGAAGGTGCCCGTGCTGCCGCCGGCGATGATCGCGTAGGGCGCGTCGGTCGTGCCGATCCGCGCCTCGACCTGGTCCTGCGGCACGTCCAGCGCCTGTGCGGCGATCTGCGCCAGCACGGTCCACGCGCCGGTGCCGATGTCGCTGGCCTGCATGCTGACGACGTAGCGCCCGCCGGTATACGTGATCCGCGCCAGGCTCGGGCCCATGCCCATCTGCGGGAAGGCCGCGCACGCCAGGCCCTGCCCGAGCAGCCACTCGCCCTCGCGCCGACCGCCCGGCTCCCGCTGCTGCTCGAAGCCGAAGACCCGGGCACCCTCGGTCAGGCAGGTGCTCACGTGGCGGCTGCTCCACGGCTTGCCCGACTCCGGGTCGACCTCCGGCTCGTTGCGCAGCCGCAGCTCGACCGGGTCGATGCCGGCCTCCCGGGCGAGCTCGTCCATCGCCGTCTCCAGCGCGAACATCCCGGTGTACTCCCCCGGCGCGCGCATGAAGGTGCCCGGCGCGATGTCGAGGTGCTGCGCGCGGTAGCCGATGCGGCGGGTGGCGGAGTCATACATCGTCAGGCTCGGGCCTGCGGTCGGGTCGATCCACGGGATGACCCGGGAGACGGGGGCGAAGACGTCGTGCTCGATGGCCTGCAGCCTCCCCTGCTCGTCGGCCGCGAGCGCCACCCGCTGCCGGGTCTCGGGACGGTAGCCGGTGCCCGCGAACATCTGCGGTCGGGTCAGCGCGAGCTTGACCGCCTGCCCGGGCAGCATCCGCGCCGCCATGACCGTGACCATGAGGTGGGGGTGGGGCATACCCTTCGTGCCGAACGAGCCGCCGACGTAGGGCGAGACCACCTCGACCTGGGTCGGCAGCAGCCCGAAGCGCCCGCGAGCACGCCCTGCGGCGCGACGACGCCCTGGTTGCTGTCCCACACGGTGAGCCGCGTCGTGCGCGGCTGCAGCCTCGCCCACCGATCGTGCTCCTCGTGCCAGAGCGCGACGACGCTGTGCGGCTCGATCGGGTTGTGGTGGTTGGTGGGGGTCGCATAGTCGCCCGCGACCCGGTATGCCGCCCCAGCCAGGGCGGCGTCGACGTCGCCGACGGTGTGCTGACCTGGGTAGATCCCCATGACCCGCCGCAGCGACCGGACGTCCCGACCGTGCTCGTCGACCCGGACGTCCGGCTCGCCGGGGGCGTAGTCGACCTGGACGAGGGAGGCGGCATACCTCGCAGTCTCCAGGCTGTCGGCCACCACCGCGGCGACGATCTCGCCGCGGTAGCGCACCCGCGGCTTGCGCAGGACGGTGAGGGTGGGCAGCGTCGGCAGGGCGAGGCGCGGGGCGTTGTCGTGGGTGAGGACGAGCCGCACGCCGCGCACCGCGCGCGCCGCCTCGGTGTCGATGCCGGTGATCTCGCCGGCGGCGATCGTGGACAGCACGGGAGCGAGGAAGAGCGCCTCGCCGACCTCGTGCTCGTAGGCGTAGGGCGCCAGACCTGCGACCTTGAGCGGGGCGTCGACCCGCGCGCGGTCCCGGCCCTGCTCGGTCGCGGCATCGCTCATGCGTCCTCCTCGGTCAGCGCGTCCAGCACTGCCGGGACGGCGCGCTGCAGCTGGAGCACCTTGTAGGCGTTGTCGGGACCGGGGCGGGCCTGCTCCAGCTCGGCGGCGATCGCCGCGGCGTAGGCCTCGTGGGTGGCCGGGCCGCCGCGCAGGGCGTCCTCGGCGCGACGGGCGCGGTGCGGCTTGTGGGCGACCCCGCCGAGCCCGAGCCGCACGTCCGCGACCCGGCCGTCCTGGACGTCGAGCGCGGCGGCGACGGAGACGGTGGCGAAGGCGTAGGACGCGCGCTCGCGCAGCTTGCGGTAGCGGGAGTGCGCGGCGAAGCCGGGACCGGCGATCTCGATCGCGGTGATCAGCTCGCTGCGGTCCAGCGTGGTGTCCTGCTCGGGGTGGTCGCCGGGGAGGCGGTGCAGGTCGGCGAAGTCGATCCGGCGCTCGCCGAGCGGTCCCTCGACGACGACGGTGATGTCCAGCGCGGCGAGCGCGACGCACAGGTCGGAGGGGTGCACCGCGACGCAGGCGTCGGAGGCGCCGATGAGGGCGTTGTAGGTGCCCAGCCCCTCGATCGCCGAGCAGCCCGAGCCCGGCTCCCGCTTGTTGCACGGGGTGCTCGGGTCCTGGAAGTAGACGCACCGGGTGCGCTGCAGCAGGTTGCCGCCCATGGTCGCCATGTTGCGCAGCTGGCCTGAGGCCCCCGCGAGCATCGCGGCGCTGACGACGGGGAAGCGTCGACGCACGAGCGGGTGCGCGGCGACGTCGGCGTTGCGCGCCAGCGCCCCGACCCGCAGCCCGCCACCCTCCAGCTCGGTCACCTCGGTGAGGTCGAGGTGGCTGACGTCGATGAGCCGGTCCGTCTCGCGGATCCCCAGGCGCAGATGGTCGATGAGGTTGGTGCCGCCCGCCAGGTATGCCGCGCTCGCCCCGTCGTCGGTGGCGCCGGCCGTGCGGCGCAGCGCGTCGGCGACGCTCGTCGCCCGCTCGTAGGTGAACGGCCTCACGACGCCTCCTCCTCGGAGTGCCCGGTCGCGGCGGCGCGCTGCGCGGCGGTGTCGCGGATGGCGGCGACGATGTTGACGTAGGCGCCGCAGCGGCACAAATTGCCGCTCATCCGCTCGCGGATCTCGGCGTCGCTGAGCTCGACGGCGGCGTCCGGGTCGGCCAGCGTCGAGGGGTCGGTGACGTGGCTGGGCATACCGGCCGCGGCCTCGGCGAGCATCGCCTGCGCCGAGCAGACCTGCCCGGGCGTGCAGTAGCCGCACTGCAGCCCGTCGCGGTCGACGAAGGCCTGCTGCAGGTCGCTGAGGTCCTCCGGGCTCCCCAGTCCCTCAGCGGTGACCACCTCGGTGCCGTCCAGGGACGCGGTGAGCGACAGGCAGGAGACCACGCGTCGCCCGTCGACGAGGACGGTGCAGGCGCCGCACTGGCCGTGGTCGCAGCCCTTCTTGGCCGAGGTGACGCCCAGGTGGTCGCGCAGCGCGTCCAGCAGCGTGGTGCGGACGTCGTGGGTGAGCTCCTGGGGCGTGCCGTTGACGACGATCTTGGTGGAGAGGGTGCTGACTCCGCCGGTGTCGTGCTCCATCCCCTCAGTCTGCCTCGCGACCTCCGGGCGCGCATGCCGATGTCGTGAGGGCGTCGACGAGGTGAGCGGTGGCCAGCCGGTGCCAGTTCGCCCGGTGCCGCATCATGCCGTGGGTGTCGGCGAGATCGGCACGAAGGGTGACCTCCGCGCCCAGCTCACGCAGCCGCTCGGCGGCGCGCAGCGAGCCCTCGGGCGAGGTGAGCTGGTCCTCCGTGCCGTGCAGGAGCAGCGCGCGCCCGCCGGCCGGTGGGCGCAGCAGCGGCAGGTCGGACTCCTCCACCCAGGCGGCCGCCGTGACGAGGGCGTCGACCTCGCCGGCCAGGCGCAGCGCCGCCCGACCACCCATCGAGTAGCCGAGCAGCCCCACCGGTCTGCCCGGGTGCTCGTCCCTGACCCGCTCCAGCGCCCAGACCGCGTCCCGCAGCGGCGCGCCGTCGTTCCAGCCGCGGCGGGCATACCGGAGGAAGGAGACGCCGATCCGGTGCCGGGCGCGGCCCTGGCCATGGCGGAGGCGAAGAGGCGGCTCCGCAGGACCGAGAGCTGGCGCCAGCTCGTCGGCTCGGTGCTGTGCTGCTGGCCGCCGTGCAGGACGAGGACGTGGGCGCGCTCGTCCCGGTGCTGCCGGACCGTGCGGAGCCGGGGCGTCACAGGACGTAGAGGTACATGAGCAGGAAGTGCAGCGCCGCGGCGATGACGACCAGGACGTGCCAGATCTCGTGGAAGCCGAGGACGCCCGGGACCGGGTTGGGCCGCTCGAGGATGAAGATGACGAAGCCGACGCTGTAGACGACACCGCCGGCCGCCATGAGCACGAGCGCACCCAGGGGGAGGCTGAGGCCGCCGAGGACCAGCACGACGGGCATCCAGCCGAGCACGATGTAGAGCGTGTTCGTGACCCACTTGGGCAGGTCGCGCCAGACCGACCGGGCCGCGATGCCGAGCGCCGCGATCAGCCAGACCGCGCCGAGGACGGTCCAGCCGAAGACGGTGCGGTCCAGCCCGAGGACCAGCGGCGTGACCGTCCCGGCGATGAGGAAGAAGACCGAGGTGTAGTCCAGCGTGCGCAGCACCTCGTTGGTGCGCGGGCTGAGGTCGAGCCCGTGGTGCAGCGTGCTCGCCACGAGCAGCGTGAGCAGCGACGCGGCATAGATCGACAGCCCGACGACCTTCCAGGGGTCGCCCTCGGCGCCGGCCTGCGCGACGAGCAGCCCGCCCCCGAGCAGCGCGAAGCAGGAGCCGACGAGGTGGGAGATCGTGTTGATCCGCTCGTCGGTGACGTGGACGCTGCCGTCACGGCTGCGCTGCGCTGTGTCCATCGCTCGCTTCCGGTGGAGGTATGCCCTGCCCCACCAGGGTAGACGCGACACCAGCCTGGTGGGGCTCACCCACGAGCCCCCGCGGTCACACGCGTCACGTCCTGCCGAGATGTGCACATCCGCGGGGTCTATAACCCCCGCGGACGGGCATACCTCCGCAGCGTGGTGCCCACGAGACGGGTGAGATCCGAGGTATGCCGCCCGGCCGCAAGGGGTGGCGAGGGGCGACCCTCAGCGGCGACGGGCACGGGCCCGCGCGAAGGCGCCCTTGACCTTGCGGGCCACGGCGGCAGGGTCGTCCAGGTCGGCCCAGGTCAGCCGGACGACCTCGTAGCCCAGCTCCCGCAGGCGGTCCTCCCGGAGCTTCTCGCGGCGGAGCGCTGCGGGGTCGTCGTACTTCTGCATCCCGTCGAACTCCAAGACCACCTTCTCGGCCCGGTAGAGGAAGTCGACCCGAGCCACGAAACGCCCATTACCGTCGACGATCTCCGCCTGCTGCTCGGGCAACGGCAGGCCCAGGGTCAGCACCACCCAGCGGCAACGGGACTCGCCGGCCGACTCGCTCAACGGCGAGGCCAGCGCCACGGTTCGCGCGGCGGAGAGATAGCCCCGACCCCCGCCGAGGACCGGCAACGCCTCCTCCAGCTGCGCAACGGTGACCCGCCGATCGCGCAGCACCGCATCGGCGCTGACCAAGCCTGCTTCGACCCCGAAGCGGGCCGCCACCTGCAACGGCGCCAGGGCCAGCGTCACCGCGGGCCCCCACTCGAGATCCACGAGGAACTCCCGGGGCACCCGACGGTGCATGACCATCACGGCATCCTGCGAAGAGCGGCCACCATCGGTGCGGCAGAAGTGAGCGCGGTCATCGACCCCGTGGACGCCCACCCCCTGCACGGTCAGCGAGCTGTGGAGGCCGAACGCCACCCCAGCGCCGGGGCCGAGCCCCCGCAGCACCGCCCTCGCCCGCAGCTCGTGACGCGCCCACGGCGCGGCTGCCCGCCATACCGGTCCAGCGACGAAGGTGGCCCGACGCAGTCGCACCAGGCTCCCGTCCGCGACCATCGCCCGCGTCTCGCGCGGCCCCACCCCCAACGCCGCCAGATCGGCCGTGGCAGCGACGTGCCCCAGACCGTCCAGCAGATTCACCATGTCCCCCCGCATCGGCCCAGCATGCCCGAACCGGACGCCCTTCTCGGCGGCTGTCCACAGGCCCGCGCAGCTCGCCACCCCAGGCACTCTCGCCCCACCGTCCCCCGCCTGCGGAGAGATGTTCAGATGCTGGGGTCATAGCCCCGGCAACCGGACATATCCCCGCATCGTGGTGCCCTGGGTGCTGAGACTCGCGGTGGGTCGGCCCGTGACCGGGCGGCGAGGCATCGTTGGGCGTCACCACTGACGTGCTCCCCGACGGCACACCGGAAGGTATGCCGGTCCGGGCGCCGCGCTGCGTCCGGCCTCCCGCGACCGGCGAGTTACACCGGTGTAGTTCTCCACAGGATGTGCACATCCTGTGGACAACAGATCGATGCGATGGCCGGTCGGGCCCTCACCGGGTTCCGGGCCCTCAGCCCACCCGCACGGCGCTGCGGCGCAGCGCCCGGTCGGCGACGCGGTAGCCGTCGCGGGCGATCGCCCGCCAGATCTGCAGCGCCGCCGCCGGGTCCTCGGCGGTGATCCGTTCCAGGTCCGCCGCCGAGAGCACGAGCAGCTCCAGCTCCGTCTCGGCCCGGATCGTCGTCTCCTGCCGGTCCCGGGTGCCGAGGGCCAGCTCGCCGAAGGACGTGCCCGGCCCCAGCTGGACCAGCGTCGTCACCTCGCCGTCCGGCCCCCTGTCCTGGGCCACCGCCTGACCACGCACGATGACGTGGATCCCGGCGAAGTCGGTGCCCCCCGCGAGCACGACCTCCCCCGCCGGCACGACCTGCCGGGTCATCGCCGCGTCCAGCGCGGCCCGCCCCGTCTCGTCGAGGTCGCGCATGAGCGGGTGGTCCTCCACCGGGTCGAGCTCCTCGCGCGGGCCGCAGTAGGTGCGGATGAGCATCTGCTCGCACCACTCGATCGCCGACGGCAGGTCGGTGAACCGGGGCGAGGCCTCGTCGGTGCCCTCCGCCGGGTCGGGGATCACCCCGCTCGGGTCGACCGCGATCACCTCGCTGCCCTCCTCACGCAGCCGGTCGCGCAGCGCGAGCAGAGTCAGCCGGCTCACGTCGGCGATGTCGTTGACGTGCGTGAAGTCGAAGACCGCGAGCTCGGGGGCGTCCTCCACGACGGTCCGCACGATCTTCTCCGCGCCGGCGAAGAGCAGGTCGCCGTGCAGCTCGTAGACGACCGCCCGGTCCGCGACCCGGTCCAGCACCTCCTCGTCGGCACCCTGCCAGCGGGTGTTGGAGCGGGCGCTGGCCAGCGAGTAGCTGCTCCGCACGGCGTTGCGCGAGCCCCGGCTGACGTGCATGAGGTGCATCTCCATGTCGGTCGACATCCGTTCGAAGAGCGCGACGCCGCGGGCGCTGTTGCCGTGCGGGTCCAGCCGCGGCGAGAAGACCGCGATCCCCACCTGGCCCGGCAGCACGCCGATGATCCCGCCGCTCACCCCGCTCTTCGCCGGCATCCCGACGGCCGTCACCCAGTCTCCGGCGGCGTCATACATGCCGCACGTCGTCATCACCGAGAGCACGTGCTCCACGAGCGCGGGGTCCAGCACCTGCTCCCCGGTGCGCGGCTGCCGGCCCCCGTTGGCGAGGGTGGCCGCCATGAGCGCGAGGTCCCGGGTGTCGACGGCGACCGAGCACTGCCGGACGTACTGGTCGAGCACCTCTTCGGGATCCCCCTCGAGGATCCCGAACTCGCGCAGCATGTGCGCGATCGCCCGGTTGCGGTGGGCGGTGCCCAGCTCCGAGGAGTAGATGGAGGAGTCCAGCTCCAGCTCCCGCCCGGCGAAGCGGCCGTACCACTCGACCGCCCGCGCGAACCGCTCGTCCCCGGAGTCGCCCGCGACGAGCGAGGAGGCGGTGATCGCCCCGGCGTTGATCATCGGGTTCTTCGGCCGCCCGGTGTCCGGGGAGACGCTGATCTCGTTGAAGGCGTCGCCGGAGGGCTCGACGTCGACCTTGCGCGCGACGGCCTCGATCCCCTGGTCGTGCAGGCCGAGGGCATACGTGAACGGCTTGGACATCGACTGGATGCTGTAGCGGTGGTCGCTCTCGCCGACCTCGTAGACCTGGCCGTCGACGGTGGCGAGGCACAGCGAGAAGCGATCGGGGTCGGCCGCGGCGAGCTCGGGGATGTAGCCCGCGACCTCACCCCCGGCGTCGCCGCACTGGGCCACGATCTGCTCGAGATAGTCCTGCACCGGGTTGCGCATGTGCCTCCTCCTGACGTCCGACACCGTGAGCCTACGGGTGCCAGGATGGGGGGGATGGGAGCAGATCCGAGCCGGGTCGTCGACGCCGTCCGCCGGTATGCCGTCGCGGTCGACGCGCAGGTGCTCACCGGGCCGGGCGTGTGCTCGGGGCTCGGCGCCTGGCTGCTCCTGGCCCTCGTGGCCGGGAGCGGCCCGGCCCGGGCCGATGACGCGGCTGCGCTCGAGGAAGCGCTCGGCCTGCCCGCCGACGAGGCGGTGGAGGCGCTCACCGCGCTGCTGGACGACCCGCACCCGGCGGTCGCCGCGGCGGTCGCGCGCTGGGCCGACGCGGAGCGGCTCACCGAGGACTTCGCCGCGTGGTCGGTGCCCGACCGGGTCGAGGACGGGCCGCTGCCCGACCAGGAGGGCGCCGACCGATGGGCGAGCGAGCGGACCGACGGCCTCATCGAGCGCTTCCCGGTGCAGCTCACCGAGCTGACGCGGCTGGTCCTCGCCTCCGCGCTCGCGACCCGGATCTCCTGGAGCACCCCGCTCACCGAGCTCGAGGACGGCGGGCTGGGCACGGTGGGCAGCACCGCCCGGCACGTCGTCCTCGACACGCAGGCGGCGGGTCCGGTCGGGGTGGTCGCGCCACGGTCCACCTCGGGGCTGGCGGTCGTCAGCGTGATCGCCGACCCGCAGGTGCCTCGGGGGCAGGTGCTCGCCGCCGCGCACGAGGCGGCTGCGCAGATGACCACACGGCGCGCCCCGGCCGGTCTCGAGGTCACCCGGGACGGGCACGCCTGGACGGTCACCGAGCACCGCGAGACGCGCCCCTCCTTCCGGGACGTGATCGAGGAGTGGACCGGCTGGGTGCCTCCGTGGCGTCTCGTGAGCGACCACGACCTGACCACGGCCCCCGGCTTCGGGGCGGCGGCCGCGGCGCTCGAGGCGTTCGTGCTCCCCGCCGAGCGCCCGGCCGACTGCGAGGTCCGCCAGAGCGCGGTCGCGGCCTACACCGCGACCGGCTTCGAGGCGGCTGCGGTGACGGGTATGGCGGTCCGCGCGGCCGGGATGCCGCAGGAGCAGGAGGTGGTGGTCCGCCGGATCCACGTCCGCCTGGACCGGCCGCACGCCGTCGTGGCGGTGGCGCTCCACGACGGCAGCCCGTGGGACCGCCTCCCGATCTTCACCGCCTGGGTCGACCCGGGCGAGGTCGCCAGCTCAGCCTGAGGCGCCCCGACCTGTGGGCTCGGACTCCTGCGCCTCTTCGGCCTGCGGCGACGGGGCCGACCCGCCCTGGTCGAGGTACTCCTGCGACGAGGTGAACTCCGGGGTGTCGAAGACCTCCCCGGCCAGCGGGTCGTCGACCCGCTCCACCTCGGTCTGCCCGGTGCGTTCGTCGATGCGGACCTCGCTGCTGCTCAGCGGACGGTAGGAGACGACACGACCATCACCGTTGGTGTGCGGCGTGCTGTCCGGCTCGAAGCCGGCCAGGGTGGACGACACCGACCCCAGCTCCTCGCGGACGGTGCGGCGGCGACCCCGGGTGGCCGGCGGCGGCCCGCCCTCGACCAGGTCGGGCTCCTCGTGGGTGCCGCTCGGCATGACCTGCATGTAGTGCGGCATCGAGGCGACCTCGTGGCGGAACGCCCGCAGCAGCGAGACGCACGCCAGGACGAGGATGATCGAGAAGGGTGCGGCGGTCGAGATCGACAACGTCTGCAGCGCCGTCAGGGCGACGTCACCGCCCACGACGAGCAGCGCTGCCGCGGCGACGCCCTCCAGCACGGCCCAGTAGACCCGGGTGGTGACGGGGGTCTCGGTGCTGCCGCCCGAGGCGAGCATGTCGATGACCAGCGAGCCGGAGTCGGAGGAGGTGACGAAGAAGAGGATGACGACGCACATCGCCACGACGGACAGCACGGTGGTGAGAGCACCGGGCATCGACTCGAAGAACTGGAACAGCGCGGTGTCGCTGTTGAGCGTCAGGCCGCCCTCGCCGTCGCCGGTCGCCAGCGAGCCGGACTCCTGCTGGAAGAGGATGGCCGCGTCACCGAAGATCGTGAACCACACCAGGCTCGCCGCCGTCGGGGCGAGCAGGACGCCGAGGACGAACTCGCGAATGGTGCGGCCCCGGGAGATGCGGGCGATGAACATGCCGACGAAGGGCGCCCAGCTGGTCCACCAGCCCCAGTAGGCGATGGTCCACGCACCCTCCCAGCCGTCGCCGGAGAACGGGCCGACGTGCAGAGCCGTCTGCGGCAGCAGGCTGAGGTACTGTCCCGCGTTCTCCGGGATGGCCTTGAGCAGGAAAATCGTCGGGCCGAGGACGAAGACGATCAGCGCCATGAGGGCCGCGACCGACATGTTGATGTTGGACAGCCACTTCAGGCCCTTGTGCACGCCGGACACGACCGACCACACGGCGACCGCGGTGATGCCGCCGATGAGGCCGATGATGAGCCAGGTCGAGCGCTCGGCCCAGCCGAGGAACTCCAGCCCACCGAGGATCTGGCTGACGCCGAAGCCGAAGGAGGTCGCGACCCCGAAGAGGGTGCCCACGATCGCGACGGTGTCGATGGTATGCCCCATCCAGCCCTCGACCCGCTCGCGCCCGATGAGCGGCTCGAGCAGCCAGCGCACCGCGAGCGGGCGACCACGGCGGAAGGACATGTAGGCCAGCCCGAGACCCACCACCGCGTAGATCGCCCACGGGTGCAGCCCCCACTGCAGCATCATCAGCCCGACCGACTCCTGCGCGGCACCCATCGACTCCGGCGCGTTGCCGAAGGCTCCGGCGGGGCGATGTAGTGCCAGAGCGGCTCGGCGACACCGAAGAAGACCAGACCGATCCCCATACCCGCGCTGAAGAGCATGAGGAACCAGGAGACGACCCCGAACTCGGGCCGCTCGTGGTCACGGCCGAGCCGGATCCGGCCCACCCGGGAGACCGCGCAGTAGATGACGAAGCCGAGGAAGAGGTTGACGGCGATGACGTACCACCAGCCCACCCCGTCGGTGATGGCGGTGTTGAGCGAGGTGGTGGCGCTCTCCAGGGCGTCGCCGGCGGAGCGGGCGAAGACGATGGTGGCGATGATGAGGCCGAAGATGACGACCGAGGCCGGGATGAAGACCGGTTTGAGGATCGCCGACCACCCACCCCCGGGGCCGGTCGGCTCGGCCGGCGACTCCGGCGGGGACTGGGTGGGCGACGACATCGGCGGCTACCTCCTGAGGGACCTCGGACGCCCCTCAGTCTCGCGGAGCCGGGCGGACCTGTCGACCGCGCCGGTGATCACATGCTGCCGAGGTGCCCCGCGAGCTGCCGGTGCCGGGTGAGGCTGGAGTCGTTGAGGCCGCGGATGTCGACGGTGGTGCCGTGCGCGGCATACTTCCGCTCGATCGCGTCCAGGGCCGCGACGGTCGAGGCGTCCCAGATGTGGGAGTCGGTCATGTCGATGACGACGCTCCGCGGGTCGCCGGCGTAGTCGAACTGGTGCACCAGGTCGTTGCTGGAGGCGAAGAAGAGCTCGCCGACGACCTTGTAGGTCGCCACCTCGGGGTCGTCGTTCGGCACGCTGACCACCTGCGTGAAGTGCGCCACCCGACGGGCGAAGACCACCATGGCCGTAAGCACGCCGACGACCACGCCGATCGCCAGGTTGTGGGTCGCGACGGTGGTGGCGACGGTCGCGATCATGACGATGTTCTCGCTCTTGGGCATCCGGCGCAGCGTCGACGGCGCGATGCTGTGCCAGTCGAAGGTCGCGACCGAGACCATGATCATCACCGCGACGAGGGCGGCCATGGGGATGGATGCGACGAGGTCGCCGAGGACCACGACGAGGATCAGCAGGAAGACACCCGCGAGGAAGGTCGAGATCCGGGTGCGCGCGCCCGAGGCCTTGACGTTGACCATCGTCTGGCCGATCATCGCGCAGCCGCCCATGCCGCCGAAGAGGCCGGTGACGACGTTGGCGACACCCTGCCCCCAGCCCTCGCGGGTCTTGTCCGACCCGGTGTCGGTGATGTCGTCGACGAGCTTGGCGGTCATGAGCGACTCCATGAGGCCGACGAGCGCCATGGCGAGGGCATACGGAGCGATGATCTGCAGCGTCTCCCAGGTGAGCGGGACGTCCGGGACGACGAAGGAGGGCAGGCTGTCCGGCAGCTGCCCCTCGTCGCCGACGTCCGGCAGCCCCATCCGTGCGGTGAGCGCGAGCGTGGTGAGCGCCACGATCGCGACCAGCGGGGCGGGCACGGCCGTCGTGACGCGGGGCAGCGCCACCATGACGAGGATGCCGGCGGCCACCATGGGGTAGACCAGCCAGGGAACGCTGACCAGGTGCGGGATCTGCGCGGTGAAGATGAGGATGGCCAGCGCGTTGACGAAGCCGACCATGACCATCCGGGGGATGAAACGCATGAGCCGGGCGACGCCCGACAGGGAGAGCACGATCTGCAGCACGCCGGCGAGCAGCACGGTCGCGATGAGGTAGTCGAGGCCGTGCTCGCGGACGACCGGTGCGATGACCAGCGCGATCGCGCCGGTGGCCGCGGAGATCATCGCCCGGCGGCCGCCGACGATCGCGATCGTCACCGCCATCGTGAAGGACGCGAAGAGCCCGACGCGCGGGTCCACCCCGGCGATGACGGAGAACGAGATCGCCTCGGGGATGAGGGCCAGGGCGACGACGAGGCCGGCGAGCACCTCGTGCGCAGCCGGGCGGGCGAGCGCAGCGCGGCGCGCACCGAGTGCGGGTCGGAGGTGCTGGTGGTGGAGGGCGCGGGGGCAGGCAGCATGGACAGGGCGAGTCCTCGCAGGATCGTCGGTGGTGTCAGGGAGGTATGCCGCTGGTCCGGTCCGGGCGGGCGCCCACCGCCGGCGGCGCCACCAGTCTACCGTCGCGCCGCGACTCCCCCGCCCGCCGTCGTGCGCCGTCCTCCCGGCTCCGGCCCCGGGGCTGCTCCGTCGGCCTCAGCCGCGGGCGACCGCCACCTCCGCGAGCCGGTCCAGCGAGGCCTGCAGGTGGTCGGTGGTCGTGCTCCGTGCCTTGTCCATGCGGGACTCGTCGGTCAGCTCGCTCCAGTCGTAGACATGGGTGACGCGGCAGCGACCATCCCCCAGCGGCTCGACCTGCCAGCCCCACTCGTGCCCGGCCGGGTCCTGGCCCTCGCTCGCCGGACGCCACGCGACCCGGCGGCCCTCCTCGAAGGCCACGACGTGGTTGTCACGCACCTTGCCGTTGGTCAGCCGCATGGAGAAGACCTCGCCCACGGCCCGGATCCGCTCGCCGCCGACCACCTCGTCGAGGTTGTCGTTGCCGTCCCACTCCGGCTGGCGGCGCGGGTCGGCGATGAGCTCGAAGATCACCTCCGCCGGTGCCTCGACCTCGCGGCTGGCGGTGACGACGCGCTGCTCGGTCTGCGGTTGCTCGCTGCTCATGGACACCAGTCAACCGTCCCGGGCCGGTGCGCGTCGAGCGATGAGTCCGCGAAGGCGTGTCACACCCGGCACCGCGACGGTCACGGGGCGGCGATGGCCGAGCTCGTCACCCTGGTCATGGTGGACGGCCCGATCGACGACTCCTCTTTGCAGCAGCCAGCGGCTTCATGGGCGAGGTCTACGGGCAGCCCGCGGGCCGGCCGGCGGAGTTCGCCGCCGCGCTGCGTGAGCTGCTCGGCTGAACGAGCGTGCACCGCGATCGGGTCAGGCCTCGACGACCGCCTTCATCCGCTCCAGGGTGGTGCGCATGCCGCGGACGTTGGTGCGGCCGCGCAGCCTCCCGAGCAGCGCCCAGTAGATCCGCAGCGGCAGCATCGGCTCGAGCCGGTAGTACTCGGTCACGTCGGTGCCCCCACCGCTCGGCTCCAGCCGGTAGCCCCAGTTGTTGACGGCGACCGTCTTGGTGCCCACGGAGAACTCGAAGAGCCGCTCCGGCTCGCAGCGGGTGACCCGGCAGGCGGCCCAGTAGGTCGGGCCCACCCCGTTGCGCACGACCTTGCCGGCGAAGGTCGCGCCGACCTCGGGCCCGGTGAAGCCGCCGGTCCACCGCCCCGCCACCGTCTCGGGGCTGAACTCCCCGATCCGGGTGACATCGCTGACCAGCGCCCACACCTCTTCGGGCGGGGCGTCCATGTGCAGGGTGACCTCGTCGGTCAGGGGTCGCATCGATCCGCCTCCTCCGTCCCCGCTGAGCACGCTTGTGCCCAGCCTGGTGCCTGACCTCGCGACCCATGCGTGCCCCGGGGCACCGATGTGTCGCAAGGTGAGGCACCAGCATGCCCCACGGGTCAGCGACGGGCAGCCGGACGGGGTCTCGGGTCGGGCCGCGCCCCCCGACCAGCCATGGTCACCGCGTTGGCGACGACGATGACCGCCATGCCGACCCACTCGTGCAGCGCGAGCAGCTGGCCGAGCAGGACGACCCCGACGAGCGCGGCGAGCACCGGGTGGGCGCTCATCGCGATGCCGAAGACCCCGGCCGGCACCCGCCGCAGCACCAGCAGGTCGAGGGTGTAGGGCACGACCGTCGACAGGACGCCGGCGACGACGGCATACCCGAAGGCCGCGGTGGTGAAGCGGTCGGTGAGGCTGAGCCAGACCAGGACCGGGAGGTATGCCGTCGCCGAGACCGCGGTCGCGAGCGCGGTCCCCTGCACCCCCGGCAGCGCCGCGCCGACCGCGCGGTTGGCGAGGATGTAGCCCCCCCAGCAGGCCGCGGCAGCCAGACCGAAGGCGACGCCGAGGTAGTCGCTGCTCGGGCCGGGCAGCACGAGGACGTAGACACCGATCCCGGCCGCGACCGCGAGCGCGAGGTCGCGTGCCGACCGGGAGCCGAGCAGCGCCACCGCCAGCGGGCCGAGGAACTCCAGGGTCACCGCGAGACCGAGGCCGATCCGCTCGACCGCGGCGTAGAGCCCGAGGTTCATCCCGGCGAACATCGCCGCCAGCCAGACGACGCGCAACCACTGGGCCCGCGTCAGCCGCCGGACCTGCGGTCGGGTGAGCGGCAGCAGCACCGCGGAGGCCACGAGCTGGCGCACCGCGACCACCCCGGCGGGCCCGATCGCCGAGAACGCGTGGCTGCCCCAGGCGGCACCGACCTGCGTGCTGCCCGCGGCGGTGAGCATGAGCAGCACGTCGCGCGGGCTGGTGCGCGACGCGGGCGGGCGAACGGCGGCGGGAGCGGGGGGCTGGGTCACCGACATCCCCGCAGTCTCCAGCGCACGGACTCATACGAGAAATGCACGAGACCTGATCTGCATACACTTGTCGTATGCCTCTGGCCGACCTGTCGTTGCGCGACCTGCGCTCGTTCCTCGCCGTCGTCGACGAGGGCACCTTCACCGACGCCGCGATCGCGCTGCGGACCACGCAGCGTCGGTCTCGCGCCACGTGGGGGCGCTCGAGCAGGCGCTCGGCGTGCGGCTGCTGCAGCGTGGCGGCCGGGTCGTGACCCTCACCGTCGCCGGGCGTCGCGTCGTGGCGCACGCCCGCCGGTTGCAGGACGAGGCCGCCGGGTTGGTGCGGGCGGCCCAGGACGAGGGTGGCGAGGTCCGGGTCGGGTTCGCCTGGGCCGCGCTCGGCGTGCACACCGCGACCGTGCAGCGGGAGTGGGCCCGCCGCCACCCGGGCTCGGAGCTGACCTTCGTCAACAGCACGACGCGCTTCGCCGGCCTCACCGAGGGGATCGCCGAGGTCGCCGTCGTGCGCCGCGACCCCGGCGTCTCGCAGCTGGCGAGCGCGCTGCTCGGCCACGAGGACCGGATGGCGGCGCTGCCCGTCGAGCACGAGCTCGCGCGCCGCCGCAGCCTGCGGATGGCCGACTACGCGGGTCAGACCGTGGCCCTCGACGTCGCCACCGGCACGACGACCCCCGACCTCTGGACCCCGCAGCAGGCTCCCGGGTCCTACCGCGAGGTCCGGGGCACCGACGAGTGGCTCACCGCGATCGCGGCGGGCCGGGCGATCGGGCTGACCTCACAGGCGACGGCGGCGCAGTACTCCCGCACCGGGGTGGTCTTCCGCCGGGTCCGAGACGCGCCGACCGTGGCGGTCCACCTCATCTGGTGGCGGCAGGACCCGCCGGCCTGGCTCGACGAGCTGGTGGCCGTGATCCGCGAGACCTACGCGCGGACCGCCTGACCCGCCCCGTCGCCGCGGCGCTGCCCGAGCCGGCCTGAGCAGCAGCGGCGGGAAACTCCTGACCCGGCGGGGCGTTGACACACCTCGAGAGCAGTCCGACGAGAGGATGAGCATGCCCCGCAAGACCGCCGCGCTCGGCGCCGCCCTGGATGCGGCCCGCCGCTTCGCGCGCAAGAACCCGGACAAGACGCAGTCCTACCTGGACAAGGCCGCCGACTTCGCCGACCGGCAGACCAAGGGGAAGTACTCCTCGCAGATCCGCTCGGCCAGCGACAAGGCGAGCCAGGCGGCGCTCGGTCGGGACGGTCGCGACCCGGCGAGCGACCCGCAGGACCGCCCGGTCGAGGACGGGCGGGACACCGGCTCGACCAGCCGCACGCCGCCGCCCCCGCCGCCCTCCGCCTGAGCCGCTGACCGGGCGCGGTCAGCGGGCGGCGGCCGCCTCCCGGAGCGCCCCGAGCGCGGTCGCGATGCCCGGGTGGTCGGCGCTGCCACGACGGATGCCGGTCCGCAGGTAGCGCGCCGGAGCCGGATCACCGTGCAGTGGCACCCTGACCACCGGGTAGGCGGTGGGGATCTGGGCCAGGCGCGGCACGAGCGCGATGCCCAGGCCTGCCCCCACGAGCGCCGCGCCGGTGTCCCACTCCGCGGCGTAGTGCGCGACCGTCGGGGTGAAGCCGGCACCGGTGCAGGCGGTCTGGAGCAGCTCGTGGTAGGGCCGCCCCGGCCGGTCCATGATCCAGCGCTCCCCCGCGAGATCCCGCAGGGGCACCGACCCACGGTTCGCCAGCGGATCGCCCGCACGCACCAGGAGGTCGATCGGGTCCTCCAGCAGCGGGCGCTGCTCGAAGCGGCTGTCCGTGCTGGGCGGGAGGGTCGAGAGCGCCACGACGACGGCGACGTCGGCCCGCCCGCTGAGGAGCAGCTCGAAACACTCCTCGGGGTCGGCCTCGACGATCTGGACCTCGGCGCCGAGCTCGGCGTGGACGCGCGCCGCCACCTCGGGCAGGAGCGCCGAGGCGGCGGTCGAGAAGCCGGCCAGGCGCAGCACCCCGCCCCCGGTCTGCGCCACCCTGGCGACCTCGGCGCGGATCTGCTCCCACCGGCATACCAGGTCGTCGGTGCGGTCCAGGAGCACCTGCGCCGCGGGGCTGAGCCGCACGCCGCGCCCGTCGTGCACCAGCAGGTCGACCCCCAGCTCCCGGCCCAGGGTCCGCAGCTGCTGGGAGACCGCCGAGGGGGTATAGCTCAGGGCCTCGGCGGCACCCGTCACCGTGCCGCGCTGGGCCACCATCCGCAGCACCTGCAGGCGCCGGTCGATCATGCAGCCAGTGTGCACGACACCGTGCATTTTCCGGCGCTGGTGCGCGCGTGGACCCGCACCGCAGACTCGCGGTATGCGCACCCTCGACCCGCTCCTGGACCCCTTCACGATCAAGGGGCTCCGGCTGCGGAACCGGGTCGTGAGCACCAGCCACGAGCGGCCTACGCCGAGGGTGGGCTGCCGCGCGAGCGCTACCTCGCCTACCACGTGGAGAAGGCCCGAGGCGGTGTCGGTCTCACCATGATCGGTGGCTCGGCGGTCATCGCCCGCGACAGCCCGCCCGCCTTCGGCAACCTCGAGCTGCACCGCGACGAGATCGTGCCCTGGATGCGCCGCCTCACCGACGCCGTGCACGAGGAGGGTGCCGCCGTCATGTGCCAGGTGACCCACCTGGGGCGGCGGACCAGCAACTACACCGGCGACTGGCTGCCGACGGTCTTCCCCTCGCCACTGCGCGAGCCGGCGCACCGGGCCTTCCCCAAGGTCGCCGAGGCGTGGGACCTCGACCGCATCGTCGAGGACTACGTCAGCGCCGCCCAGCGCTGCGTCGAGGGCGGGCTCGACGGCATCGAGCTGCAGAGCTACGGCCACCTGCTGGACGCCTTCCTCTCCCCCGCGACGAACCACCGGGACGACGAGTGGGGCGGCTCCCTCGAGCACCGGATGGCCTTCCCCCGGCGGGTCATCCGTGCCGTGCGTGCCGCGCTGGGGCCGGAGCCGGTCCTCGCGATCCGCATGTCCATGGACGAGGACCGGCCCGACGGCCTGCAGCGCGAGGAGGCGCTCACCGCGCTGCGCGCGTTCACGCAGGACGGCGTGGACCTGCTCAGCGTGATCAAGGGCACCATCGAGAGCGACGCGACGCTCGCCCGGGTCATCCCCTCGATGGGCACCCCGTCCGCGCCCTTCCTCGACTTCGCCGGGGAGATCCGCCGTGAGGTCGACATCCCCGTGATGCACGCCTCGCGGATCTCCGACGCGGCGACCGCCCGGCACGCGATCCGCGACGGGCTGCTCGACCTGGTGGGGATGACGCGCCCGCAGATGGCCGATCCCTATCTCGTCGCCAAGATCGCCGCCGGTGAGGAGGACCGGGTGCGGCCCTGCGTCGGCGCCAACTACTGCCTGGACGCGATCTACGCCTCGGGCGACGCCAAGTGCCTGCACAACCCGGCGGCCGGGCGCGAGCTCACGCTC
Source organism: Serinicoccus sp. CUA-874 (assembly GCF_001942225.1). Lineage (NCBI taxonomy): Bacteria > Bacillati > Actinomycetota > Actinomycetes > Micrococcales > Ornithinimicrobiaceae > Serinicoccus > Serinicoccus sp. CUA-874. Next base: position 362,740 of record NZ_MKJZ01000033.1, read on the forward strand.
AGCCACGTCGTCCCGCCCGCACCGGTGCGCCGCAAGGTGGTCGTCGTCGGCGCCGGTCCCGCCGGGCTCGAGGCCGGCAGGGTGCTCGGCGAGCGCGGTCACGACGTCGTCGTCCTGGAGGCCGACGACCTCCCGGGGGGCCAGGTCAAGCTGGCCTCGCGCCCGGGCCGCCGGCGCGACCTCGTCGGGGTCGTCGACTGGCGGGTCAGTGAGCTCAAGCACACCGGTGTCGACCTGCGCCTCGGCGTCTTCGCGGAGGTCGAGACGGTGCTCGCCGAGGAGCCGGACGTCGTCATCGTGGCCACCGGGGGTATGCCGAACCACGACTTCCTGCTCGAGGGCGCCGGGCTGGTGCGTGACACCTGGGACGTGATGTCCGGCGAGGTGCGGGAGGGCGGCAGCGTGGTCGTCTACGACGACAACGGCGCCGAGCCGGGCGTCGACGCCGCCGAGCTGCTGGCGGGCCGCGGGGCCCGGGTGGAGTTCGTCACGCCCGAGCGGATGATCGCGCCTCTCGTCGGGGGGATGAACTCACCTGCCTACCTGCGGGCCTTCGACGAGCACGACGTCGCCGTCACCCTCGCGACCCGTCTGGTCGGCGTCACGCGCCACCCCGAGGGCGGGCTCGTCGCCCGGTTGCGCCACGACTACTCCGGTGCCGAGACGGAGCGCCGGGTCGACCAGGTGGTCGTGGAGCACGGCACCCTCCCGCTCGACGACCTCTACCACCAGCTCGTGCCGCTGTCCGTCAACGCCGGCGCGGTGGACCACGACGCGCTGCTCGCCGTGCAGCCGCAGCTCATCGGCGTCGAGCACGCACCAGCGCGCGAGCCGGCGCCCGTGCTCGTCGAGGTGGGCGCGACCGCCCCACCGGGAGCGCCGCCGACGTCGCCGGCAGCCCTTCCCCCGGAGGTGGTCTCCCTCCCCAGCGGCCCGACCTCAGGCTTCCAGCTCTTCCGGATCGGCGACGCGGTCGCCAGCCGCAACATCCACGCCGCGATCTACGACGCGCTCCGCCTCTGCCTGGCCATCTGACCGGCATACCCGAAAGAGGATCCGATGACGACCACCCTCACCAGCACCCCCACGCAGACCACGACCGGGACCACCGACCTCGCCGAGCTGGTCGCCCGGCGGGTGCCGGGTTTCAGCCTGGACGCGCCCTTCTACACCAGCCAGGAGGTCTTCGAGGCCGATCTGGCGGCCGTGTGGGCACGGTGCTGGATCTTCGTCGCGACCGAGGCCGAGATCGCCGAGCCCGGCGACTTCGTCACCGTCGACATCGGCCCGCACTCGGTCATCGTCGTGCGCGACGACGACGAGGAGGTGAGCGCGCTGCGCAACGTGTGCCGGCACCGGGGCTCCCGGGTGCTCACCGAGCGTGCCGGGTCGGTCGCCAACATCGTCTGCGGCTACCACCGATGGACCTACGCCACCGACGGCACTCTGCTGCACGCCGGCGACCAGGCCCCGACCTTCGACACGTCCTGCTTCAGGCTGCGGCGGGTCCACGTGCGCACCGTGTCCGGGCTGGTCTTCGTCAGCTTCGCCGAGGACCCGCCCGAGGACTGGGAGGAGATGGCGGCGACCATCGCTCCCTACCTCGACCCGCACCAGCCGCTGCGCACCAAGGTCGCGGCCCAGCACGACCTCATCGAGCACGCCAACTGGAAGCTGGTGATGGAGAACAACCGGGAGTGCTACCACTGCGAGGGTGGGCACCCCGAGCTGACCTGCACCTTCTTCCCGACCTGGGGTTACGACCGCGACAAGATCCCGGCCCGCCTCATGCCCGCGCACGAGCGCTACCTCGCGGCCGAGGCCGCGCTGGAGACCGCCTGCCGCGAGCGGGGCATGGCCTTCGCCGAGGTCGAGGCCCTGGAGGAGGAGCGGTCCACCGCCTTCCGGGTCCAGCGCGAGGCGCTGGACGGCGCCGGGGAGTCCTACACCGTCGACGGGGCCGTCGCCTCCCGCCGCCTCCTGGCCGACTTCGACACGGCGCGGCTGGGGCGGGCCTCGGTGCACACCCAGCCCAACGCGTGGTTCCACTTCCTCTCCGACCACGTCGTCACCTTCGCGGTGCTGCCGCTGGCCCCCGACCGGACCCTGGTGCGCACCACCTGGCTGGTGCACGAGGACGCCGTGGAGGGCGAGCATTACGACCTCGGGCGGCTCACCGAGGTGTGGGACCACACCAACCAGGAGGACGGCGAGTTCTGCGCCCGGGCCCAGCAGGGGGTGGGCGACCCCGCCTACGTGCCAGGGCCCTACTCCCCCAGCGAGCGGCAGGTCGAATCCTTCGTCGCGTGGTACGTCGCCCGCCTGCGCGAGGAGCTGGCCCGATGACCGAGGTGCTGGTCCGTGCGACGCGGGCGCCGGCCTCCCGGGACCAGGTGGACGGGGAGCTCGTCTGTGTCGGGGTGGAGCAGGTGACCCACGACGTGCGCAGCCTCACCCTGGCGGTGCCGGACGATGCTGCGTTGCGGTTCCGGCCGGGGCAGTACGTCACGGTGACCGTGGAGCTGGACGGCGAGCCGCGCAGCCGGTGCTACACCATCGCCTCCTCCCCGCTGCAGACCGGCACCCTCACGCTGACGGTGAAGCGGCAGGGGCCGGTGTCGGGGTGGCTGCACGACCGGCTCGAGCCCGGTGGTCGGCTGCGGGTCAGCGGCCCCATGGGGGTCTTCAGCACCGACGAGCACCCGGCGGCCGCGCACCTGCTGCTGTCGGCGGGCAGCGGCATCACACCGGTGATGTCGATGCTGCGGACGCTCGCCCGGGTCGAGGGACCGCACGACGTCGTCTTCGTGCACAGCGCGCGGACGCCGGCAGACATCATCTTCCGCCGCGAGCTCGGGGAGCTCGCTGAGGCCCTGCCCTGGCTGCGGGTGGCGGTGGTCTGCGAGGGCGACAGCGAGGTCGAGGTATGGCGTGGTGCCCGTGGTCGACTGACCGCCGGGTTGCTCCGTGAGCTGGTGCCCGACGCCGCCGGCCGGGAGGTCTTCACCTGCGGGCCGGCGCCCTACATGGACGACGTGCGCGGGCTGCTGGCCGAGCTCGGGTGCGACCCACAGCGGTGCCACCAGGAGTCCTTCGTCCTCGACACCAGCGGGGGCGTGGTGGCAGGCGACGCACCCGCGCCGGACGTCCCGGCGTCCGACGAGGGCGTGGGCGACGGGGACGCCGCCGGGACGGCGATGCATACCGTGACCCTGACGCGCAGCGGCCGGGAGGTGCCCTGCGCCGCCGGCCAGACGATCCTGGCCGCAGCCGCCCAGGCCGGGTTGAGCCTGCCCTCGTCCTGCGCGGAGGGGGTGTGCGGCACCTGCAAGAGCCAGCTGCTCACCGGCAGCGTCGACATGCGGCACGGCGGTGGCATCCGGCCCCGCGAGATCGCCGCCGACAAGGTGCTGCTGTGCTGCTCCACGCCGCTCGAGACTGCGTCATCGAGGCATGAGGTCCCGGTCGCGCATGCCGGGGCATGGTGTCTCCCACTCAGCGGCCGGGTCCGGTGAGCCTCGCCGAGCGACCGCGCCCGGCGCCGGGCGACGCGGCCGGCGTGGGGCCACCGCGGACGGCGCCGGGCCGCTCTGCTGCAGCCTCACGGACCTCACGAGCCACAGGCTGCGGCAATCTGTCCACACGCGCGCGTTATCTCCCGGGCGTGTGCACTTATCCCTGCAGCGTGCTGCGCGTGGTGCCCACGTGACGCACGTGGCGGGGACAGTCCGGGCAGTCACGGGCTGCAGATCGGTGCGCTCGCGCCGCCCGCCGTCCCGCCCTCGGGCGTCGCCCTAGGTGTACCGACCTGTCCGGTCAGGACACCTCGGCCGAGAGGTCCTGCAGCCGCGGGCTCAGCTCCTCGCTGAAGAACCGCATGAAGCCGTCGACGTCCGGCCCCGCGTTGATGAGCGCCAGGTGGTCGAAGCCCGCGTCGGCGAACTGCCGCACGACCTCCAGGTGGCGCTCCACGTCGGGGCCGCAGGCGAAGACCTCGCGCATCGAGTCCGGGGTGATGAACTGCGTGGCGGCGTCGAAGTGGGGCGGGTTGGGGAGCTCGCTGTTGACCCGCCAGCTGCCCAGGCCGAAGCGGAACATCCGGTGCGCCGACTCGGCCGCCGCCTGCTCGTCCGGTGCCCAGGCGAGCGGCACCTCGTTGTAGCGCGGGCCGGACCCGCCGGCCTCCTCGAAGGCCTCGATGAGCGAGGCGTCCGGGTCGGTCGCGAAGATGCCGTCGCCCTGCTGGGCGGCCACCCGGGCCGCCTGCGGCCCGCCGATGGCCACGACGATGTCCGGCAGCGTCTCGGGCAGGTCGAAGACCCGGGCGTCCTCGATGGTGAGGAACTCCCCGCGGTAGGAGTGGTAGCCGCCCTGCCAGAGCAGGCGGATGATCTCGAGGGCCTCGCGCAGCATCTGGTGCCGGTCGCGCACCTCGGGCCAGCCCTGGCCGACGACGTGCTCGTTGAGCCGCTCGCCCGACCCCACCCCGAGGGTGAAACGCCCCCCGGACAGGATCTGGGTGGTCGCCGCGGCCTGCGCGATGATCGCCGGGTGGTAACGGATGGTCGGGCACGTCACCCCGGTCGCCAGCCCGATGCGCTCCGTCGACGCGGCGATCGCGCCGAGCACCGACCAGACGAAGGGCGAGTGCTCGTGCTCGGGCAGCCAGGGGTGGAAGTGGTCGCTGATCTCGACGAAGTCGAAGCCCGCGCGCTCGGCCTCCACGGCCTGCCGCACGAGCTCGGTGGGGGAGAAGTTCTCGGCGAACAGCTTGAATCCGATCTGCATGGCTCCAGCCTAGGAGCCGCGCCCCCGGCCGCGCGGCGTGCCCACGGGCGGCTGGGCCGGGTGCGCGGCGTGGGCGTCGCGCGGGGACATCAGCGACGCCGGGAAGTTGAGCCGGTGACAGGACCGCCATACCCCGCCAGCAGAGGACGAGACATGCCGTTGCGCAAGATCGCCGCCCTGGGCGCCGCCGCCGACGCGGCCCGCCGCTTCGCCCGCAAGGACCCGGAGAAGACGCGGTCCTTCCTCGACAAGGCCGCCGACTTCGCCGACCGGCAGACGAAGGGGAAGTACACCAGCCAAATCCGCTCCGTCTGCGACACGGCCGGTCAGGCGGCCCTGGGAGACGAGGGTCGCCCGCGCCCGCGCGACGAGGACCGGCCAGAGGGCTCGCGCCCCTAGCCCCGTCCGCTCGTGGCGGATGAGCGCGCGGAACCCCACGAGCGTGGTTAGCGTCGACGAGGGCCCGCACCCTCGACCGACCAGGCCGTCGGGCGTGCCTACCGACCACCGAGGAGACCGACATGGCCCACAGCGAGCACGACGCCACCGTCCCCGCAGCGCACCGGCACGAGCCGGCCGCTCCGTCCTACCCCCCGCGCCGGAGGTGCCCCGCCCGCCGAGCCCCAGCACCGCGGGACAGGCCGCCGACAACCCGCTCTACACCGACCGGACCGAGCCGGGGCAGGGCGGTGAGCTGCACCAGCTGCCCGGACCCGACCAGGAGGTCCTGACCACGGCGCAGGGGGTGCCGCTCGCCGACGACCAGAACTCCCTCAAGGCCGGTGACCGCGGCCCGACCCTGCTCGAGGACTTCGCGCTGCGCGAGAAGATCTTCCACTTCGACCACGAGCGCATCCCGGAGCGGGTGGTCCACGCTCGCGGGTACGGCGCGCACGGCACCTTCACCGCGGCCGAGGACCTCTCCGACCTGACGTGCGCCTCGCTCTTCGGCGAGGCAGGCAAGCAGACCCCGGTCTTCGTCCGCTTCTCGACCGTCGCCGGCAACCTGGGATCCTTCGACCTCGCGCGCGACGTGCGCGGCTTCGCCACGAAGTTCTACACCGACGAGGGCAACTGGGACCTCGTCGGCAACAACATCCCCGTCTTCTTCGTCCAGGACGCGGTGAAGTTCCCCGACCTGGTCCACGCCGTCAAGGAGGAGCAGGACCGCGGCTGGCCGCAGGCCCAGTCCGCGCACGACACCTTCTGGGACTTCGCCAGCCTCATGCCCGAGTCCACGCACATGCTGCTGTGGCAGATGTCGGACCGCACCATCCCGCGGTCCTTCCGCTTCATGCAGGGCTTCGGCGTGCATACCTTCCGGATGGTCGACGCGGACGGCCGCAGCACCTACGTGAAGTTCCACTGGGTGCCCCGGCAGGGCCTGCAGTCCGTGGTGTGGAACGAGGCGGTGAAGATCAACGGGGCGGACCCCGACTTCCACCGCCGTGACCTGTGGCAGGCCATCAACAACGGTGACCTGCCGGAGTGGGACCTCGCCGTGCAGACCTTCGACGACGAGTTCGCCGACCAGTTCGAGTTCGACGTGCTCGACTCGACCAAGATCATCCCGGAGGAGCAGGTGCCGCTGCGCGTCATCGGGACCATGCGCCTGGAGCGGGTGGTCGACAACGTCTTCAGCGAGACCGAGCAGGTCGCCTTCTGCACCCAGAACATCGTGCGCGGCATCGACTTCACCAACGACCCGCTGCTGCAGGGCCGCAACTTCTCCTACCTGGACACCCAGCTCAAGCGGCTGGGCAGCACCAACTTCACCCAGCTGCCCATCAACGCCCCCCGGTGCCCGGTGGCGCACTTCCAGCGGGACGGCCACATGCAGACCGGCGCGCAGTCCGGCCGCGCCACCTACGAGCCGAACTCCTTCACCGGGGCGGCGGCCGGCCCGCGGGCCGACGCCGAGCGGGGCTACCGCAGCGTGCCCCGGCACGAGAGCGGCGACACCCGTCGCGTCCGCCCGGAGTCCTTCGCCGACCACTACTCCCAGGCGGGGCAGTTCTGGCGCAGCCAGAGCGCGACCGAGCAGCAGCACATCCGGATGGCCTTCGTCTTCGAGCTCTCCAAGTGCGAGATCCCGCAGATCCGGACCCGCGTGGTGGCCAACCTGCGCAACGTCGACGAGGGACTCGCCGCCGCGGTCGCCGACGGCCTGGGGATGGACCTGCCGGAGGCGACGCCGCCGCACGTGCAGCCGAACCACGACCTGCCCGACTCGCCGGCGCTGAGCATGATGTCGCGGGCACCGCAGAGCTTCGCCGGGCGCAAGCTCGGGGTCCTCGTCACCGACGGCGTGGACGCCCAGGTGCTGGACGGCCTGCGCGAGACCTTCGAGCAGGGCGGTGCCCTCGTCGAGACGATCGGCCTCAAGGTCGGCGGGGTCACCCTCGCCGACGGCGAGCGCCGACCGGTGGACCACAAGATCGACGGGGCGCCCTCCGTCCTCTTCGATGCCGTGGCGCTGCTCGGCGCGGACGGTGCCGCCGAGGAGCTCGCCGGGCACCCCGCCACCCGTGACTTCGTCTCGGACGCCTTCAGCCACTACAAGGTCATCGGCCACCTGCCCGGCTCGCAGGCGCTGCTGCGGGCCGGGGGCATCGACGGCAGCCTCGACGAGGCGTGCCACGACCTGGGGACCGCCACCCCCCAGGACTTCCTCGAGGCCTGCGGCGCGCTGCGCCACTGGGCCCGCGACGTCTGAGCCGACCACCATCACGTACGGAGGAGAACCATGACCCGAGCAGACCTGTCCTCGCTCCCCGGCCAGCACCAGGACTGGCCCGGCACCGTCGCCGACCTCGACCCGCAGCCCGACCACGGCGAGCAGTCCTGGACGGGTCGGGACCGCCTCCCGGGGCGACGTGCGCTCATCACCGGCGGAGACTCCGGGATCGGGCGTGCCGTCGCCCTCACCTTCGCCAAGGAGGGCGCCGCCGTCGCCGTGGCGCACCTGCCGCAGGAGCAGGCGGACGCCGAGCGCACCCGGCAGCTGGTCGAGGAGACCGGGGGCACCTGCCACCTGTTCGCCGTCGACCTGCGGGACCGGGAGACCAACGAGCAGGTCGCCCGGGACGCCGTCGAGGCCCTCGGCGGGCTGGACGTGCTGGTCGCCAACGCGGCCTACCAGATGACCCACGACCTGCTCGAGGAGTTCCCTCCCGAGCAGGTCGAGCGGACCTTCGCGACCAACGTCTTCTCGCCGTTCTGGCTGGTGCGGGCGCTGGCCGACGAGCTGAGCCCGGGTGGGTCGGTCATCGTCACGACCTCGATCCAGGCCTACTCGCCGTCCGACCACCTGCTCGACTACGCCGCCACCAAGGCTGCGCTCAACAACCTCGTGGTCAACCTGGCCGCCGAGCTGGGGCAGCGCGGCGTACGGGTGAACGCCGTGGCACCAGGCCCGATCTGGACCCCGCTCATCCCCTCGACGATGGCCGCGCACAAGGTCGAGGGCTTCGGGTCGGACACCCCGCTCGGTCGGGCCGGCCATCCGGTCGAGGTCGCGGCGGCCTACGTCTTCCTGGCCTCCGACGAGGCGAGCTACGTCTCCGGCACCGTGCTCGGGGTGACGGGCGGCAAGCCGGTCTTCTGAGCCCGGCGGCCGCGGTCGCCGGCGCGACGGGCCTCGATCCCGACCGCCCCTGGATGAGAAGGTGGGGCGACCGGGACACGAAGGAGGCGCAGCGATGGCGGCGGACGGGCTCGACCCAGGAGAGCGCGAGCAGCTGACCTACACCCTCGACTCGCGCCTCGGACCGCACCTGGAGGCAGCCACCGCCGCGGTGCGCGAGGCCGAGCGTGGTCTGACCGACGCCCGGGAACGGCTGGCCGCCGCCGAGCAGGCGGTGCAGGAGGCGGCCTACATCTCGGACCCGTTGCCCTTCATGCGGCAGGGGGTGCAGGAGGAGGTCGACGGCCTCGCGCGCAAGACCACGGAGAAGAAGGTGCGCGCGTCCTACCGCTTCCTCGTCGACCGGACCGTCGACCTGGCGGCGGCGGAGGTCCAGCGCTACCACGACGACCGGTCCGCCGACCGCCAGGAGCAGGAGCAGGGCGTGGCGGCCTGTCGGGAGGCGGAACGGCGCGCCGTCCTGGCGCTCGAGGCGGCTCGCCAGATGCACGAGCGGGTCCGGCAGGCCGAGCAGTCGGCTCGGCAGGGGCTCGACATCATGGTCGCCCGGCTGGACGAACGGCCGCAGGACGGCTGACCACGCCCCGTCGTCCAGCATGGCCGCCAGGGGTCGACGAGGTCAGCGGCGTGGGTCGATCAGCGTCATCCCGGCGACGACGGCTGAGCCCGACGCCTCCGGCGTCGCACGGGCTGCGGACCGGACGATGGCGCGCCTGCTGCCAGTCTGGCAGCGCTCAGCCGGTGAGCCGGTCGAGGCGTGCGGTGAGCAGATCCTGCCGGTGCGCGTTGCCGTGCAGCCCGACGTAGCGCCCGCCGTAGACCTGCAGCAGCGAGTCGTCCAGCCGGCGGACCGCGCCGGGCGGGTAGCGGTAGCCCATCCGTGCCTCGATCTGCTCGACGTCCACGTCGCGGATGACCTCGCGCAGCTCGGACAGCGAGGTGATCCCCAGCTCCAGCAGCAGCCCGCTGATCCAGGCGTAGTGGTCGGTGCGCGACCACCCGGCGTCGGCGAACTGCCCGGCGAGGAAGGCCGCGAGATCGGTCGGGCTGATCCGCGGGTCGTCGTCGGCGGCGTCGGCCGGTGACGTCAGCTCCTCCCGGTGCCGGTCGCGGATCGCGGTGAACTGCTGGTCGGCCAGCTCCAGCAGCCCGGCGGCCAGGGTGAAACGGCGGTCGAAGTCGTGCGCGTGCTCCTCCGGCACCGACCCCTTGTAGCGGATGTCGTGCTCGAACTCGGCCCAGGCGTGCTGCAGCACGGTGCGGATCTGGACCGACGCCGGCTGCTGCGGGGGTGTGCCTGCCTCCCGCGCCCGCTCCTCGTCCAGCGCGACGAGCAGGTGCCGGCTGGAATAGCCGAAGCGCCCCTCGGCCGCGGTCTCCTGGCCCATGTCGCGGTCGTCGCGGACGTCCAGCTGCGCCGCGAGGAGCTGCGCGACGGCCTCGACGTCGGCCTGGACGTAGGTCACCACCCGCACCCCGATCTGGTCGGTGATGTCGGTCAGCGGCTTGGGGTGGGCCAGCCGACCGCCGCGGCTGCGCCGGGCCGCCTTGCCGGCGAAGGACTCCACGCTCTTGGTGCGCCCGGTCACCGCGAGGTAGTTGATGCCGGCGTCGTCCAGGAGCCGGGTGACGACGCGACGTAGGCATCGGTGGCGGCCCTGAGGGCGTCGTGGCCCGCGGCATACCGCGCCACCGCCCGCCGGATCCGCGTCGACTGGTTGCTCGCCATGCCCCCAGCCTGCCGCATCGTCGGCGGGCGGGCTGGCACACGATGAGTCGAACCGTCTCAGGCACGGGCCACGAGCCATGCGCGAGGGGCTCGCATCTGCTCATGCCGGGGAGCTCGGACCCCAGGACGATTCAGCGTCTGGGGTCGATGATCGTCATACCGGCCAGGCTGGCCCGGTCGAAGCCGGGGAGCAGCTGTGCAGCCTCGGCCAGCCCGATGGTGCGCTCGATCAGCCGCTGCGGGGCCAGCGCTCCGCTCTCGATGAGACCGAGCATGCCTGGGTAGTCGACCGCAGGCATGCCGTGGCTGCCGAGCAGGTCCAGCTCCCACCCGATGAGTCGCTCCAGCGGCACCTGCGGATGGCCCTGCGCGGCAGGGAGGAGCCCGACCTGCACGTGACGCCCGCGGCGGCGCAGGCTCAGCAACGCGTCGCCGCAGGTCTGCGCGCTGCCCACAGCGTCCACCGACACCTGGCTACCGCCCCCGGTCAGGGCGTGCACCTGGTCCGGCACGTCGGTGCCGTCCGCGAGCACGGTGTGCTCGGCACCGAGGTCTCGGGCGACGTCGAGCGCCCCGTGGTGGCGGTCCACGGCGACGACCCGCGCCCCCACGGCGCGGGCGATCATCACCACGCTCAGGCCGACCCCTCCCGCGCCGACCACCGTCACCCATTCGCCCTCGCTCACCTTCGCGCGGTCGACCACGGCCCGGTATGCCGTCGCGAAGCGGCACCCCAGGCTCGCCGCCGTCCGGAGGTCGATGGTCTCCGGGACCGCCACCAGGTTGGTGTCGGCCGCATGCAGTGCGACCTGCTCGGCGAACGACCCATGATGGGTGAAGCCGGGCTGCTGCTGGTGAGGACACACCTGCGCCTCACCGCGACGGCACCACTCGCACCCGCCGCAGCCGCACACGAAAGGGACGGTGACGCGATCACCGGAGCGCCAGCGACGGACGTCCGGGCCGACCTCCACGACCACCCCGGCCAGCTCGTGCCCAGGGACGTGCGGATAGGCCAGGTCGTCGTGCCCCGCCCAGGCGTGCCAGTCGCTGCGGCACAACCCGGTCGCCCGCACCTCGACGACGACGCCGCCCGGCGACGGGCGCGGGTCTGGGATCTCCCGGACCTCGGGCCTGCTCTGCACGGCGTCGACGACCACGGCTCTCACGGCCCGAGCGTGTCACACCTCGGGTGACAGCGCCCGCATCGGCCGCCCGCGGCGGCGCTCGCGAGCCATCGCCAGCAGCCCGAGCACCGGGCCGGGGAGCAGCAGCCAGGCGACCGCCGGGCCGAGGGCGGCATAGGCGGCGGAGACGAGCACGATGGAGACCGCGCTGATCGCGAAGCCCGCGCTGTTCTGGATCGCGAGGGCGCTGCGCACGAGGTGCGGCGGGCAGGCGCGGGCGCTGAGCGCGGAGAACTGTGGCGAGTCGGTGATGACCGCGACGCCCCACAGCAGGAGGGCGACCAGGACGAGCCAGGTGGGGCCGCCCGCGAGCACGGGGTATGCCGCGCACACCGCGCCCGAGGCCGCGAGCGCCCCCGTGGCGACCCGCCCGCTGCCCCAGGCGGCCGACAGCCGCCCGCCGACGACGCAGCCGACCGCGCCCACGCCGATGACGGCGAAGGACCATGCCGACACCCCCGACGAGGCCGGTGACAGCGCGTCCGCGACCAGCAGCGGGACCACGGTCCAGAGGGCATACAGCTCCCACATGTGGCCGAAGTAGCCCAGCGCCGCGAAGCGGTAGTCGGGCACGGTGAACGCGCTCAGCACCGCGCCCCAGCGCAGCCCGTCCGGGGAGGCGGTGGGCAGGTGCGGGCCGTCGCCGAGCCGGAGCACGACCGCCGCCGCGACCAGGGCGAGCCCCGAGGAGGTGAGCATGACCTGGGACCAGTCGAGACCGACGCCGACGGCGCGGATGCCGTGCGGGAGGGCGGTGCCGAGGGTGAGCATCCCGACGAGCCACCCGAGCGTGGCGCCGGCGCGCTCCGGCGCCCAGGAGACGACCATCTTCATCCCGAGCGGGTAGACCCCGGCCAGCGCGGCCCCGGTGAGGAAACGCCAGAGCATCCCCTCGGCGAGGCCGGAGGCGAGCAGCGCGAAGCGGCGTTCGCCGCGGCAGCCACGACCGCCGAGACCGCGAAGACCCGGCTGGCCCGGAAGCGGTCGGCCAGGCTGGTCATGGCCATGGCGATCGTGCCGACCGCGAACCCCAGCTGCACGGCCAGCGTCAGCCGCCCGACCCCGCCGGCGTCCAGGCCCCACTCCACGCGCAGCCCGTCGGCGGCGCTGTTGGCGCTGAACCACACCGAGCTCCCGAGGAGCATCGCCACCACGATCGTGGCGACGGCCCGCCGGGGGGAGGTCGTCATGCGTTGACCATAGAGCTCCCGAGAGCTCGCTGGCGCCGGGGTGGTCCCGGGGCGAGGATGGGCCCATGCGACGCCTCGTGTATGCCGGGATCGGGTCGCTGGACGGCTACGTCGCCGACGCGCAGGTCGACCTCGACTGAGGCGCGCCGGACGCGGAGCTCCACGCCTACCTCAACGAACGGGACGAGCAGGTCACCGCCGAGCTCTACGGCCGCCGCCTCTACGAGGTGATGAAGGTCTGGGAGACCTACGACACCGGACCGGAGGCGAGCCCGGAGGAGCGGCAGTACGGCGAGCAGTGGCGCAGCCGCCCCGAGGTCGTCATCGGGTCTGGCACCCCATGGCTGCCCGCGGACCTGCGGCTCGACCTGCGCCTGGTCGACGTGCACCGCTTCGGCAGGGGCGTCGTGCACCTGGCCTCAGAGCTGTGAGGGCCGCACCCCGGGGCTTTCCGGTGGACGTCAGAGCGCTGGCGCGACGTCGGTATGCGTGAAGTCATCACCCTTGAAGAGCAACGGCTCGCCGCTTTCGCGGGCGAGGGCATACGCGAAGCAGTCACCGAAGTTGAGTCGGGCCGGGTGCCCACTTCCCCGGCCGAAGTCGGCGAAGGCCCGCTGCGCAATGGCGCCGTGGGCCACGGTGAAGGGCTCGACACTCATGCGCAGCGCTTCCAGGAGATCCTCGACCCGCCGCTCCACGACCGGGTCCTCGAGACGTCGGATGACGATGGCCAGCTCCAACCGCATCCCGGCGGACATGCGCACCACCGTCGCCCCGGCGAGCGCTGCGAGGATCGCGGGCCGCTCGGGCTCGTCCCGCAGGATCGCCACGATCGCGGACGTGTCGACGATCACGTCGGCAGACCGGCGTCGTCGTAGAGGTCGTCGTGGTCGAGGACCGTCAGGTCGTGCCGACCCAGGTGGACGTCCAGGTCGGCAAGTATTGCGTCGACGCGGGTCCTACCGCTCGCGGCGTCATCCGTCGGCAGCCCGTCGAGGAGCTGTCGGAGGGCGAGCTCGATGACACTGGTCTGGGAACGTCCGGTGCGGGCCGCCGCCTGCCGCGCGAGATCGTGGACGCGCGGATTTTTGATGTTCAGGCTCATGTCTACCATTCTACCTCCGTCGTCCACCCTTGGCCGAGAAGGTAGACAACGGTGATGGGGTCGTCGCCGATGTCAGGTGCGTCCCTTCCTCAGCCGCCACCCCGAGACCGACGCCTAGCCGGACTCTCGTGGAGGATCTGTTGCGGCGGCTCGGGCCGCGGGTCCTGGGTGTCCTCGTCCGGCGTGGGGCGGACTTCGCATCGGCCGAGGACGCCGTGCAGAAGGCCCTCATCGAGGCGGTCGACCGCTGGCCGGAGGGTATGCCGTCCGACCCGCAGGCGTGGCTGGTCACCGTCGCCTGGCGCCGGTGGCTGGGCCACGTCCGTTCCGAGACGGCACGGCACCGGCGTGAGCGCGCGGATCTCGCGGAGCCGCCGCAGCCCGGCTGGGCCAGGGGTCAGTGCTGCGGCGGGCCCGTCAGGTGGCCCGTGGGACGGCGCCACCGCTGACGTCCGGGGTAGGGTCCACCACGTCGGCCGGCACCCGCCGGGCCGCCCGGGACGAGCAGCACGGACCAGCAGCACAGGAGGAAGCATGCGCGGAGCAGTCATCCACGGACCGGGGGACATCCGGGTGGAGGACCGGGAGGACCCCACCGTGACCGAGCCCACCGACGCCGTCATCCGCACGGTCGCCGCCTGCGTCTGCGGGTCCGACCTGTGGCCCTATCGCGGGATCTCGCAGGTGGCCGAGCCCCGGCCCATCGGCCACGAGTTCGTCGGAGTCGTCGAGGAGACCGGGTCGCAGGTGTCGACCGTGCAGGCGGGGGACTTCGTGGTGGGGGGCTTCCTGCACAGCGACAACACCTGCCCGGTCTGCCGGGTCGGCCAGCACGCCAACTGTCAGAACGGCGGCGGGTATGCCGGGTGCCAGGCCGAGCGCATCCGCATCCCGAACGCCGACGGGACGCTCCTGGCCACCCCCGGTCGGCCCGACGACGACCTGGTCCCGAGCCTGCTGGCCCTCTCCGACGTCATGGGGACCGGCTGGCACGCCGCGGTCTGCGCTGGGGTGCGCGAGGGCGGGAGCGTGGTCGTCGTGGGTGACGGCGCGGTGGGCCTGTGCGGCGTGCTCGCGGCGCGCGTCATGGGCGCCGAGCGGATCATCGCCATGAGCAGGTACGAGGACCGGCAGCGGCTGGCCAGGGAGTTCGGGGCCACCGACGTCGTCGCCGAGCGCGGCGACGAGGGGGTGGCCGCCGTCCGCGAGCTGACCGACGGGATCGGCGCTGACGCCGTGCTCGAGTGCGTCGGCACCCAGGACTCGGTCGTCCAGGCGCTGCAGTCCGCGCGGCCGGGCGGGATGGTCGGCTGGGTCGGCGTCCCGCACGTGACCGACATCCCGCAGGAGCACATGTTCTACCGCAACGTGGGGCTGCGCGGCGGCATCGCACCGGTGCGCGCCTACCTCCCCGACCTGCTGCGTCTGGTGCTGGACCGGGAGATCGACCCGGGCCGGGTCTTCGACCTGGAGCTGCCCCTGGAGCAGGCCGCCGAGGGGTATGCCGCGATGGACGAGCGGAGGGCGATCAAGGCGTTGCTGCGGCCCTGACCGCCCGCAGGACCACGTCGTCGACGTGGTGGGTCGACACGGCGCCGGACGGGCGGGGACGGGTCTCGTGCACCTGCACGGTCCACCCGTCCTGCGTCGCGAGCGCTGCGGCGACCTCCTCGACACCGACATACGCCTCGGGGTCGAACATGCGGGTCTGCTCGGCGGGGTCCACGGGCTCGCGCATCGGGGACAGGTCGTGGCCGACCACGAGGAGCGTCCCGCCCGGGGCGACGGCACCCAGCAGGGTGCGCAGGCCTCGTTGCTCCGGGGTCCGCAGGAACGAGCCGTACTGGAGCGAGACGAGGTCGTAGGTGGCGCCACCGACGGCGTCAGGAGCGTTGACGTCCCGGTGCAGCAGGCTCACCGCGAGCCCACGGCGCTCCGCCTCCGCCCCGACGTGCTCCAGCGCCGCACCGGAGATGTCGGCAGCCGTGACGTCCCACCCCTGCTCGGCCAGCCACCACGAGTCGCCACCCTCACCGGCACCGACGTCGAGAGCCCGGCCGGGCGGCATACCCTCGACCTCGGCGACGAGGGTGCCGTTGGGGTTGCCGCTCCACATCCGCTCCCCGGTGCCGTAGCGCGCGTCCCAGTCACCCTCCTCGCCCGCGGTGCGCTGCCCCGAGCGCAGGTCCTCGTCGGCGAGGCTGAAGGCGATCATGGCGCCGACCCGGCTCCCGTGGGCGGCCGACGGCAGCACCTGCAAGGACGGGTCGGTGAGATTGCCCGCGCCGTACACCCCGGGCACCGTGGTCTCCCCGGTCATCGGGTCCACCTGCAGCACCTCACCCAGACCGCTCGGGTGCGCGCTCGCCTCGATCCCGAGCGGCGCCAGCGCCTCGACGCGGGCGTGGAAGCGGGTGCCGACGAGGACCGCGTCGGCCTCCAGCAGCGCCCCGTCGACCAGCTCCACGCCGGTCACGGCGCCGTCCGACCCGGTGACCACGCGCCGCACGCCGGTGCGCACGACGGGCACACCGGCGACCTCGAGCGCGGTGAGAGCAGCCTCGTCGACGCCCGCCACGTCGTGCAGGACGACCGTGAGCCGGTCGGTCAGGTGGCGGAGCAGCGCGGTCGGGTGCAGCCCCATCGGGTGTGTGACGATCTGGACCAGGCGCTGGTCGCGGACCTCGTAGCCGTGGCAGAACGGGCAGTGGATGACGTCCTGCCCCCAGCGCCGCGCGAGCCCCTCGATGTCGGGGAGCTCGTCAACGATGCCGGTGGCGGCGAGGACGCGGCGCGCGAGGAGGGTATGCCCGCCGCTGAGCTCGACGCGGAAGCGACCGTCCTCCCCTGGTCGGACGGCGAGCACGCGACCGGTGAGGATCTCGCCCCCGTAGCCGCGGACCTCCTCGCGACCGACCGCCAGCAGCTCGGAGGGCGCCGCGGCCTCCCGACCGAGGTAGCCGTGCATGTGGGCGGCCGGGGCGTTGCGCGGGGTCCCGTCGTCGACGGCGACCACGGTGCGCCGCTGCCGGGCGAGCTGCAGCGCGGCGGCGAGGCCGGCCGCCGAGCCGCCGATGACAGCGACGTCGCAACGGCGCTCCATCGTGGGCCCGGAGTGGTCGTGGCCGTGCGCACGGGACTCGTGCTGGTGAGGATGCTGGGGCGTCTTCATGGCTCTACCCTACCGACCGCATGCGGTATACGGGACAGAGTTTGCAGGATTCGCAATACGCCGGCAGACTGTCCGGATGAGCACCACCGATGTCGAGACGTTGGCGCGCACCCGGTTGCGCAGCCTGCGCAGCACCCTGGGCTACTCGCTGGAGGAGCTCGCCGAGCGGACCCACCTCAGCCCCTCGACCATCAGCCGCATCGAGACCGGCAAGCGCACGCTCGGGTTGGACGTCCTCGTGCCGCTGGCCCAGGCCCTCGGGGTGAGCCTCGACGCCCTCTTCGAGCGACCGGGCGACGAGGACGTGGTCATCCGGCCGGCACCGCACAGCTCGGGCGGGCACACCACGTGGCCGCTCAGCCGGCCCGACGGTCGCACCGTGGCCATTAAGATGCGCCTCGAGCCCTCGCCACGCGCTCCCGAGCAGAGGGTCCACCCCGGGCACGACTGGTTCGCGGTCATCGAGGGACGGGTCCACCTGCTGCTCGGGGAGCGCGAGATCGAGGTCGGCACGGGGGAGGCCGCCGAGTTCTCCACCATGACCCCGCACGCCATCCGGGCCGTGGGCGGGCCCGCCGAGCTCATCATGATCTTCGACCGGGAGGGGCAGCGGGCGCACGTGCACCAGTGACGCGGCAGACCGCACTCGGGGCACGGACTGCGGACCGTCAGGTCGTCGGCGCGGACACCTCGATCGACATCACGCAGTTCTTCAGGCCCTTGGGGCGCACGTAGGTGAAGCCCAGTCGCTCGTAGAGCCGGCGGGTGCCGTTGTAGAGGAACGAGGAGGACATCTTCTTCGTCTGGTGCGTCAGGTCGTGCGGGTAGGCCTCGACCACGCCCCCGCCGGCCTGCGCGATGAGGTCGAGCGCACCGCGGATCGCCACCTCCGTCAGGCCTCGCCGCCGGTACCGCCGGTCGACGAAGACGCAGGTGATCCGGTAGTCCGGGTCGCGGTCCTTCTCCTTGTCGTACTGCTTGCGGTGGTGAATGTTGGGCAGCTCCTCCGGCGTCCCGAACTCTGCCCATGCCACCGCCTCGTCTTCGTCCATCACGAGAGCGGCGTGCGCGAGGCCCGACTCGACATACTCCCGCTTCATCGCCCTGCTGCCCTCGGCGCCCGGCAGCCGGTCTTCGCAGGAGGGTTGGAAGTAGGTGCACCAGCACCCCCCGAAGATGCCGTTGTGCCGCAGCACGAGGTCGTCGAAGGCCGGCCACGTCTCGGGCGTCAGCGCGCGGACCTGGAGCTGGGCGACGTCGCCCGTGTCGGTGCTCATGCCCACAACCTAGGGGGTATGCCGGACACCTCGCGTCCTACGCGGTGCGTCCCGGCTCGTACAAGGCTCGGAGGATGAGAAGCCGTGTCATCGCCGCGGACCGCGACCGGGTCTACGACGTCGTCGCCGAGCCGGACAACCTGCCCCTGTGGTCACAGGGGCTGACAACCGCGCAGATCAGCCGGGACAGCGACGACCTCGTTGTGGAGTCACCCATGGGCGAGGCCCGCGTGCGCTCGTCCTACGCAACCACCTCGGGGTCGCCGACCACGACGTCCTGCTCCCCTCCGGCACCATCGTCACGAACCCGCTGCGGGTCCCCGCCCACCCCCACGGCAGCGAGGTGGTCTTCACCATGCGCCAGGTCGAGCTCACCGACGAGGAGTTCGAGCGCGACTGCCGGACCGCGGCCGAGGACTCGACCGTCTGGCTGGGCTCGTCGAGGGGTGAGCCGCGCCGGCCGTGTCAGACGCGCCCGGTGTGGTGGGCCCACATGGCGATCTCGACCCGGTTGCGGACCCCGAGCTTGGACAGCAGGGAGGCGACGTGGGTCTTGGCGGTGCTGAGCCCGATGAAGAGCTCGGCCGCGATCTCGGCGTTCGTGCGCCCGCGGGCGACCAGGACCAGCACCTGCTCCTCCCGCTCGGTCAGCGGGTCCAGCGGTTGCGCCGGAGCCGTGGGAGCCCGGTCGGCGAAGGTCGCCAGCAGCCGCCGGGTGACGTTGGGGGCGATGAGAGCGTCACCGCGGGCCGCGGCGTGGATGGCCTGGACGAGCAGTTCCGGCCCGGCGTCCTTGAGCAGGAACCCCCGGGCACCGGCTCGGAGGGCCCCGAGGACGTACTCGTCGAGGTCGAAGGTCGTGATGACGACGACCGCCATGGGGTCGGGCACGCCCGGCCCGGCCAGGCGGCGGGTCACCTCGACGCCGTCGAGCCCGGGCATCCGGATGTCCACGAGCAGGACGTCGGGCCGCAGCCGGGCCGCCAGCTCGAGCGCGCCGGGTCCGTCCGCGGCCTCTCCCACGACCTCCAGACCGGGCTGGGCCCCCAGGATCAACACCAGGCCGGTCCGCACCAGGTCCTGGTCGTCGGCCACGACGACACGGATGCTCACATCGGACCTCCCGTGGGCAGCACGGCCTCGACCACCCAGCCGCCCGCCAGACCCGGCCCTGCGGAGAGGGAGCCGCCGAGCAGCTCGGCGCGCTCCCGCATACCGGTGAGACCGAAGCCCGCAGCCGGCCGCGGCACCGCCCCGGCCACCCCGTCGTCGACGACCCGCAGGACGACCGCGTCGTCGACCCGGCGGACGTCGATCACCACCCGGGTCGCGCCCCGCGCGTGCCGCAGCGCGTTGGTCAGGGCCTCCTGCGCCAGGCGGTAGGTCGCGGCGTCCACCGGACGCGGCAGCCGCACCAGGGGGCCGGTGAGCGCCACCTCGACGACCGGTATGCCGTCCGGCCGGGCCAGGCCGGAGAGGTCGGTGATGCCTGGCTGCACGGCGAGGGTGTCCCAGCCGTCCTCACGGAGCACCCGCACCACGGAGCGCATCTCCGCCAGGGTGCGCGTCGCCTCGGTCTCGATGGCGGCGAGGATCCCCGCCGCCCGCTCCGGCTGGGTGCCGGCGACGACACCTCCCGCCTGGGCCTGCACCGCGATGGCCGAGACGTGGTGCGCCACCGTGTCGTGCAGCTCCCGGGCCAGGGTCAGGCGCTCGTCGTTGCGGATCTCCTGCTGACGGCGGCGCCACACGTCGGCGCGGTAGCGGAACACCGCCGCGAGGGCGACGACGAGCAGCAGGAGCACGCTGCCCCCGACCACCTCGGCCACGTTCGCCGCCGCGGCATACATGCCCAGTGTCGCGACCGTCGCGACGACGAGGATCCCGAGGGCGATCTCCCGACCCGAGCCCCACCGCGCCAGGGAGTAGAGCAGGACGAGGATGACCATCATGGATCCGAGGCCGAGGTCGTCGCTCCGGGTCAGCAGCTGCACGAGGACAGCGACCCGGCCGCGCCGAAGCCGACGACGCAGGCGACGAGGGGACGGCTGCGCCGCCACAGGAGGACGGGCATGAGCGCCACGGCGAGCACGGTCACAAGCGGCTGCCCCGCGAGGCCCGGACGCGCGATCCCCTCGACGAGCGCGGCGACCCCGAACCCGGCGACCAGCCACCCGTCATGGCGCCCCACGGGTGGAGGGTCAGGTGGCCTGGCTCCCGCCAGAAGGAGCGCCACAGCGCGTTCATCGCCCCAGCGTAGGGACCGGCGTGCCGCGGTGCACCTGTCGCGCGACGACCCGGCCGCCGGTCAAGCCCAGTGGAGTGGTGTAGCGCTGTGATCCCTCGTTTGGGTTCAGGTGGTGAGGGCGGGTAGGTGATCAGCTCCGATCTCGGGTTCGGTGTCGGGGACGATGGTTGCCCGGCAGCGG